>NZ_CAXBMP010000007.1:0-163240 GCF_963976965.1 uncultured Alteromonas sp. | reverse complement strand
CCGCCAACACCACCTCTGCGGCCTTTAGTATATTTACCTTGAAGCCAATACTTGAACTCTTGCTTTTGTTTGTCTATGCGCGTATTGAGTTTTAATTCTGTATCTATTTCCTTGAGAAACGATTTCAGACCTAAATATGATTGACCACCAACTTTAAAGTCATTAAGTAATAATCCCATATTTTCCTGCGTACGTAGGCCACATTCTCCACCTGCCCGCAACGTACATTCTACTCGAAGACTTTTAGCATTGGCATAAAGTTCAGCCCGCATACGTGGAGACAGATACTTGATTACATTTCTTCTTTTTGTATTGTCCCTTGCAATAGATTTTTTATCGTCTTTTACACGGATCTCTTTAATGTTGGTAAACCCATTGAAAGCCAAATAGTTGTAGTAATACGTCAAGCCTGAAACTGCTTTCTCGACCATTTTCTCGCTGGTATTTCGTTCCAAGATCAATACACTATTAATATAATAATTTAGAATTTCTTCAGGTAAGTTATGGTGTGTACTTAGAGAAATTGAAGGTGAGTTTTCTGAATAACTTTCAAGCCACAACAGAAACTTTCTTAACTCGTAAAAGCATTCGGTAATTTTTGTTTTTGATAATGTTACTTTATTAAGCTCTGCATCTTTTATTCTGCGCTTTCCAGACCCATCTACCCATGTTAATTTGTATACTTGTCTATTTTTATAAAGTGAATGTAAATATAAGTTGGGTAGCAACAATGGAATACCATCATCGTCACACATCATCTTTGTTTTATATTTTTCACTTTGAAAGTTATACATCATCTATTTCTCATACCAAATCTAATTACATACTAATTTACCTTTCCAACAATAGATACACTTTTATCTTTTTTAGTGGGTGTCCATTTCCTTTCGGTCACGGTGGTGAGATAGCCCTTCATTATATGATGCATGAACATGGCGGCTTTGAAGGCAACGGCCAGACCTTTCGCATTGTTACTCAGTTAGAGCCTTACACTGCAGAACACGGCATGAACTTGTGCCGCCGAAGCGTTTTGGGCCTTGTGAAATACCCCAATTTTATCGATACCTTAACAACCCCTAATGTTATGGGGGAGCGCCCCGCATCATTACGCCAAGTCAAAGCAAGCCAATGGCATCCGCCTAAAGGCTTGTTTCGGTGTGATGAACCCTTGTTTGATTGGTTACTAGCGCCGTTTAGCGCTTCTGACAAAGACAAGCTCATGTCATTCAACCAGATTGATAACAAGCACAGTAAAACACGCTTCAAGTCTTTTGATTGCTCGATTATGGAACTTGCGGATGATATTGCTTATGGCATACACGATTTAGAAGACGCAATTGTCATGGACATGGTGAACCGGCAAGACTTTATTAGCGATGTCACCCTCCCGCTTAAGTCACTAGAGATAAAATGGTTGTCAGATAATATTGATGAACTGACCGATAAGCTTTTCAGCAAAGCCCATCACGAGCGCAAAAACGCTATTGGTGCTTTGGTAAACAGTTTCATTACCGCCATAGAAATAGCGGATGTAGAAGGCTTTGAGCATCCGCTGCTTGCCTATAACGCGAAAATGCCAACCGACTTTGAAAATGGTTTAGAACTGTTCAAGCGCTTTGTTTATAACAAAGTGATTCGCCGCCCTGATGTACAGCAGCTTGAATATAAAGGCCAAATGGTAGTGATGGAGCTACTAGAAGCCTTCAGCTCTGATCCCGAACGCTTATTACCCGAAAATACCCAAGAGCGTTGGTTGAAAGCGTGTGAACAAGATAACGGAATGCGCGTGCTTGCAGACTATATTTCCGGCATGACCGATGAATTTGCCTCACGCTTATACGGCACACTCTTTTCTCCTCGACAAGGTGGCATTCAAGATAACTTTCACGGGTAGCGCTGAGTGTGAAAAAGGTTGAGTGTGGAAAAATTTATTAAGTTGCGTAAACCAGAACTAAACTTTAACCGCATCTGCAACGGTTTGCGCATCTACAACTTGGTTCACACTCCCCTGAATAACCACGGTGGCAGATATTTTATCCTGAATGGCTTGTCTGTTTGGGTCCCAGTACACTTGTAAAAAGCCTAATAACCCCGTCGCAAAACCTGCTCCGTAACCACCGTACCGGCCAAAGCAATCAAGCATGCCAAGTGGCTCACCGCTTAGCGAAACCACGCGAATATTACATACTTTTTTACCTGGGGTTTGCCCGCGCCAGAGCAGTGAGAACAAGGTAAAATAAACCGCAGCCCAACCGAAACCTAAACCTAGGTCTTGAATAATCCCTTTACCCCACTGCAAAATACTGGTTACGGGTGTTGTGCTACTTTCATTTGTAACTTTGCCCGAAATGCTCTCTGGCGCTAAATCTGTATTTTTACCGTCCTCTGCTGCATCAAATTCTTCATCTGCTATAGCCATTAAGTGTAATAGCGATCGCGTAAATTGAGAACTTTCAGCGCCTTCAATTTCAGCAAGTTCAGGCAATTGAGCAACTAAACTAGCGCTAGCAGCGCTCTGGCAAATATCATCGCAGTTTTTATCGTCGTCTGTTTGCGCTAAATAGGTACGTATTATTGATTTATCATGCTCACTTAACTCATCTTTTCGCTCTGCTTCTTTTATTTGTGTTCCTTGTATAGCGCTATCGCCTTCAAAGAAATCTATTGCTAACGAGAGTACCGTTAGCGAGCTTACAAATAAAAAGCTTGCCGCAAAAAGCTTTAAGGCTCTGCGCCAAAACGGCGACATTTTAGGAAGGTATTGTTGTGCAGTGCCTTTATAAAAAGCCATAGCAGCAACAAAGGCAATTAACGTTGCGCTAAGCTTCGCAGCCATAAATATTAAAATGACATCAATGATCATTGCCAGTGCGCGCCTAATCGGTGTGGCTAGAGGGATACCTAATAGCGCTTGGTCAACGTTAAAAGCATACGGGGTGATCACATCTCTGGTTTCTGAACCAGATAGCGCTAATTGCTCTATTTCGTCGGCTTTCATTTTTATATTTGTTATTAAAATAGGTAAACCATTTAAGTTACGCGTTTTTCTATTTCAGCTCAAGCTAAAGCTATTGATTACTATGCACAAAAAAGCATAATGAGTTCAATTGGTATCCCTTACTTACCATTGTGTCTCGCTGTGTTCTTGGTAATACATGAAATTTTTTTCTTATTAAATGGGTCTTCATTTATACGCGTCAAATCTGTAGTTATTTTTTATAAAATTCGCGTGTGTAATAAAACGCGCGTAATACATGGTGCAATCTTAAAACCTTGTCTCCACGTAAGTAATGTAGCCTCGGTGCCTTCGCGCGAAGTCGACGTTACCTGCTTTTCAGTTCTTAATGTCTAAGCGCGCTCATCAATTAATGGTGTAAGTATGTCTAAACCTTTTAAACCATCAGTAAAGTTAACCGACAATCATGTGACCGATGAAAGTGTTTACCTTAATCGTCGCCAGTTACTAAAATCTCTTGGTTTTGTAGGTGCTTCTACACTACTTTCAAACCCCGCGAATGCAGCAGGTTGGTTTTGGGAAGATGAAGAAAAGAAAGCAGAAGCATTTAAAACCCAAGCGCTCAAATTTAGCCAACCAGAAAAGTACCAAATTAGCGAAACACAAACCCCAGAAGCTAAAGCTACTTCTTAAAATAACTTTTATGAGTTTGGCACTGCCAAAGATGAACCGGTTAAAAACGCGCAAGAATTTGATACTTCTGAGTGGACGTTAAAAGTCGATGGGCTGGTGAACAAACCACTCACACTGAATCTTGATGATCTAATGAAACGTTTTCCTCTTGAAGAGCGAATCTATCGACTTCGTTGTGTAGAAGCGTGGTCTATGGTTATCCCTTGGATTGGTTATGAGTTAGGCGCATTACTAAAAGCGGCCGATCCCCTTTCGTCAGCTAAATATGTGGCCTTTGAAACCTTATACGAGCCAAAGCAAATGCCGGGGCAGCGTAACCGTTTCTTGGGTGGTGGTATTGAATACCCTTATGTTGAAGGCCTGCGTTTAGATGAAGCCATGCACCCGCTTACGCTAATGTCGGTAGGACTTTACGGTAAAACCCTACCACCACAAAACGGCGCGCCCGTTCGATTAGTTGTGCCTTGGAAGTACGGCTTTAAGAGTATTAAGTCGATAGTCCGTATCCGGTTGACCGATAAACAGCCCCCGACTACATGGAACCGCTTAGCGTCTAACGAATATGGTTTTTACGCTAATGTGAACCCTGAGGTATCTCACCCTCGTTGGAGTCAAGCTAGCGAACGCCGTATTACCACTGGTGGCTTGTTATCACGCAATAGAATACCTACCGAAATGTACAATGGTTACAGCGAAGTAGCGCCGCTTTATGCAAACATGGATTTAACCCGTAACTTCTAATGAAAATATTCAAAAAACCCGTTCGTGTTTCAAATTTAACTCGCAGGTCATTAAAGGGCATCATTCATTTACTGGCACTTGGGTATTTAGTTGGCCTTTTTTACGCTGGCGTCACCGATAATTTAGGCCCCGATCCTGTTGATACGTTGCTAAACGAAACCGGTATATGGGCAATACACCTTTTACTTATTACGCTGATGTTAAGCCCATTAGCAAAAATACTGCCTAGCCCAGAGCCAATTAAATTCAGGCGAATGCTGGGGATATATAGCTTTGTGTATGCACTGTCGCATTTTGTGACTTACATCCTGTTCGAACTGCAACTAGACATGGGCTTGATTGCTACTGAGTTGGTTAAACGGCCCTATATTGTAGTAGGGCTTACCGCTTTGGTTTTACTCTTCGTATTAACAGTCACGTCTTTTCAGAAAATTCGTCGCTGTATGGGCAAGCGTTGGCAGCATTTACATAACAGTATTTATTTAATAGTACCTTTGGCATTGCTTCATTTTTCATGGTCACAAAAAACCCTATGGCAAGAACCCATATGGTATTGGTTGTTTACCTTTGTATTGTTATTCAACAGAATTAAAGGTTTAGTGACTACTGCACGAAAAAAACATGCTCGTAATAAAAACCGGAAACACGCTGTACAAACTTAACCAGTACTGGTGCAAATTTAGTGAGTGATAAAAAACAACAGCGCGGCATATCGCGCAGTTTTACTTATTCCCACAATCAGTAAGAAAAACCAAAAGCGCGTACGTAAGGTGCCTGCTAGCAGAGTTAATGGGTCACCAATAATTGGCACCCAGGCTAGCAGTAAAGACCATTTCCCCCACTTTTTATACATGACTTCAACCCGCATAAAGGTGGCGTGAGAAACGCGCAGCAACTTGGTCGCTGCCAATTGGCCGAAGCGAAAGCCCAAAACATAATTTACGATTGAACCCAATACATTACCTGTAGATGCAACAACGAGTAACACCAATGCAGATGAACCGTTTAGCGCCAAGGTGGTAAATACCAGTTCAGAACTTAAGGGTAATATTGTGGCAGCAAGAAACGCTGAAACAAACATACCAACATACCCTAGTGTTATTAAACTGCTCACCGCAAATCATGCCTTATTTATTGTTACTAGGTTCACGTCATCGTGTTTACCCTAATGAAATTTTATGCGGTTGTAGTGTACCTAAGTCGCCAATTTAGTCATTAAATTTGCTTACCCTTTGGTGGCTATACGCCTACCCTTGAACGACAATACGCTGTAGTCATTGATATTACAGCGTTTGCGCGCGAAGCACTTCCCTCTTCAAATCGGTATAACCATTCAAAAGCATTTAAGAAATAAACATTGTGTGAAAAAAACACAATTTAATGCTTGCAATCCTTCCAACTTAAAACTACTGTATACACATACACACTGTATAGATAGCCAGTTTAAAAATAACTTACGAAAAGGTAACGCTATGAACACTTCTCCAATTGCACGTTTACAGGCATTACGTACCTCAGTGACCAATAAGTCTGTTTCAAGCACCGCTATTTCTAACGTTGTACAGCTCCCCTTACCTTTCGAAGGCTATCCAGGTGAAGGAAAAGGTGGCACGAGTAAGGGCTGGAATTATCTATTAGCCGATTCAGTGTCATTTTCAAAAGAAGTCGACCACGCTATTCGTATACAAAAACCTGAAAAGGAAAAAATGCCAGAGTGGATAAGCAAGCTGATAACCGGCGGCCAGTGCAAAACACTGTATGTTGAAAATATTGATTTAGATTTGCAGCCTACCGACAGCGATATGATCAGAAAGCTTTGCGAACTTTATTCTGTATGTTTGGTAAATGTGCGAGTAGATTCAGCGTTAAATGAAGGCAACCTTGCAGCAGGGCCATGGTAATTCGTTTGATTAACCGTTAGCATTGCGCCCGAGTGCACGTTTACCTGCACATATATTCAATATGTGCACTGCTAACTTGGTTGTAAAAAATTATGCGATGTTTTTGCTGTTCAAATTTACCATTTTCTTCATGCTGTGAACCTTTTTTAAAAGGGCATGCCACACCTCAAACTGCTGCCCATTTAATGCGCTCTCGTTTTTCTGCGTATGCCAGTAAGCAATTCGATTATGTACTGGCTACCTACACAAAAGTACGTCAACCGGAATTAAGTGTTAATGAATTAACTGCAAATGCAGCTAATGCTACGTGGTTTGCACTGGAAGTGGGTGAAACCCAGAATGTACCTCTTATTAAACATGCCGAAGGGGTTACTGAGGACATAATGCAAATTAATGAAGGTGCAACGGATACGGTAGATTTCACGGCTTATTATTTTGAAAATAAAAACCTATATCAGTTACATGAGACATCGAACTTTATTGTTGAAGATGGCAAATGGTGCTATCACGACGGGATACTCCATGATGACTGCGGCAAAGTAAAATACGGCCGTAACTTACCTTGTCTTTGTGGCAGCGGGAAAAAATTTAAGCAATGCTGTGCAACCAAAGCACGGTAAAGCTTCATTAGCTGTGTGGCTGTATTCCCCTATCCCCTTTAATACAAAACGCTTTTACCCGGCGAACTAATAGTTACCCTGTCATTCAAAATGTTCAAAACCCGAAGCAGATAAGTTCGAAGCAAATAAGTCTGCTGCTTCGGGCTTTTGAAGCATTTACCTCTATTCTTTTTATTCATTCTTTTTACTAATAGTGTTGAATTTTCACATCCCTTCACACAAGTAGATTGCTTTTACGGCAGCGCTGTCATTATTCAAATTAAAACTTAAAACTTAAAACTTAAAACTTAAAACTGACAATTATGAGTAAAGTTCATAATTTAATGAAATTAAATCATTTTTATTCATCAGTTAATCTGCGTATAAAACCTTCTCTGCTCGACACAACTAACGTATTGCATTCGTTTTTAATTAGCTACTAGGCGCTTAATTAGAAAATACAGAACAGTTGAACTGAGCTAAAAATTTGGGTTTATGTTCACAAATGGAATGTCAGATCACCATGAATAACACTTTTACTTTTTCGCTTAAGCGCGTTTGTTTTGATGAAAACTACCGTCCATCTGACAACACACGCATCACTACTAACTTTGCTAACTTGGCTAGAGGTAGACGACGCCAGGATAATCTTCGAAACGCATTACAGATGATAGACAATCGTTTTAATGCTCTAGCGTATTGGGACAATATTAGCGGCGATCGTTATTCGGCAAAGCTTGAAATCATTTCGGTTGATATTGATGTTGAAGGTAACGGCTGTACCTTTCCTACCATTGAAATACTAAAAACCAATATTCTTGATCGCAAAACCAATACGACTATTGAAGGAATTGTGGGGAACAACTTTTCGTCTTATGTACGAGACTACGACTTTAGCGTGATCTTATCTGAGCATAATAAAGACCGAGACCAGTTTAGCATTCCCAATGATTTTGGTGATTTGCACGGGAAGATGTTTAAAGCATTCGTGAACTCAGACGTTTACAAAGAAAGTTTCAGTAAGTTACCTGTTATCTGCCTGAGTGTGTCGGAAAACAAAACTTACCAAAGAACGGAAAATCAGCACCCTGTATTAGGTTTTGAATACCAGCCTAATAGCGCTTCGTTAACCGAGCAGTATTTCCAAAAGATGGGACTGCAGGTTCGCTATTTCATGCCGCCTAATAGCGTTGCCCCTTTGGCATTCTATCATTTTGGTGACTTGCTAAACGATTACACCAATCTTGAATTGATAAGCACGATTAGCACCATGGAAACCTTCCAAAAGATTTATCGCCCTGAGATTTATAACGCAAACGCGGTCGCAGGTAGAGTGTATCAGCCGAATTTAAAACACCAAGATCATTCACTCACACAAATAGAATATGACCGAGAAGAACGCAATCACTTAGCGGCTCAACAAGGTAAGTTTGTTGAAGAGAATTTCATCAAGCCTTACCACAATATTCTTCAACAATGGTCTGCAAACTGCGCCCTTTAACTCATTCAAACGTGTAGTACATATTATGAAAAAATTATTACCTACTTCAATTGCCGGCAGCCTTCCTAAACCGTCTTGGCTAGCGCAACCTGAAACACTTTGGTCACCTTGGAAATTAGAGGGTGATGAACTGACTCAGGGCAAACAAGACGCCTTACGCTTGTCGTTACTCAATCAGCAACAATCTGGCGTTGATATCATTAGCGATGGTGAACAAACTCGCCAACATTTTGTTACCACCTTTATTGAACATTTAAACGGTGTTGATTTTCAGCAGCGTAAAACGGTAAAAATCCGTGACAGATATGATGCCAGTGTGCCTATGGTGGTTGGTGAGGTTACTCGTCAAAAAGCCGTTTTTGTCGATGATGCCAAGTTTTTACGTCAACAAACTAGCCAACCAATTAAATGGGCACTTCCCGGCCCCATGACGATGGTAGATACCCTTTACGACAGCCACTATAAAAGTCGCGAAAAGCTTGCTTGGGAATTTGCGAAAATATTAAACCAAGAAGCCAAAGAGTTGGAAGCTGCAGGCGTTGATATTATTCAGTTTGATGAACCTGCTTTTAATGTATTTTTCGATGAGGTGAATGACTGGGGCATTGCGGCACTTGAACGCGCAGCTGAAGGGTTAAAATGTGAAACTGCCGTACATATCTGCTACGGCTATGGGATTAAAGCCAACACCGATTGGAAAAAGTCATTAGGTGATGAATGGAGACAATACGAAGAGATTTTTCCAAAACTGCAATCGTCCTCTATCGACCTTATTTCGCTAGAGTGTCAAAATTCTCGGGTTCCCATGGAACTAATCGAGCTGCTTCGTGGGAAAAAAGTGATGGTTGGTGCTATAGACGTAGCCACCAATGCTATTGAAACACCAGAAGAAGTCGCTAATACCCTAAGAAAGGCCTTACAGTTCGTTGATGCTGATAAACTATACCCTTGTACTAACTGTGGCATGGTGCCGTTATCACAACATGTAACACGCGGAAAACTCAACGCATTGAGTGCAGGTGCCGAAATCATTAGACAAGAATTAACGCGTTAATGCTACTGTCCTGATAGCGATTACAGAGCTGACATTGAGTTTGCATCTATGCGCCACTCAACTTTTTTGTCAGCTCTGTTTAACCTGCTAGCCAATGAATAATGTTAAGTAAAAATCGTTCGTTTTGTTCAGCTCCTACCGACCTCATACCATGTTTATCTCC
This sequence comes from uncultured Alteromonas sp., assembly GCF_963976965.1. Lineage (NCBI taxonomy): Bacteria > Pseudomonadati > Pseudomonadota > Gammaproteobacteria > Alteromonadales > Alteromonadaceae > Alteromonas > uncultured Alteromonas sp. Next base: position 153,632 of record NZ_CAXBMP010000007.1, on the reverse strand, counting down.
TGTACGCGTATCGATTTGAGAAGAAAACATCATGCCTTCAGAAAACACTGCAACCCGCCCCTTACCCAATTTCAACAAGGCACCTTGACTCCACCCTTCAATGGCTCTTCGACGTGTGCTAGACGTTATTTCAAAAGGAACTTCTGGCTCAATAGATACAGTACGTGGTCCAAGGGTTAACAGTGAAGTGGCCCCTTCTGGTGGTAAAAAGGCAGCGCCGCCGAAAGTTTTAACTTGTATCACTTCTTTTACGTGCAATTGACTATTTAATACTGATGTGAATGCGCCATTTTGACTTTCTTGCATAAATACAGGAAGTTCGACATGGTTTGGGGTTTTGGCTTCTGGATTGGCTTCAGAATTAGAATTAGCATTAGCATTAGCATTAGCGCTAGAATTATCATCTTGCTTAGTATTTTCATGTGCATAGGTTACTTCATGGCTAATCAGCGTACCCGTGGCCTTGCTAAATAGTGTTGCTTTGACGTGGCCATTAGTAAAAGTGAAGCCCAACGCTGTTGCTAGGCTTTCTATGACTTTCGGAAAAGGGGCGTGATCGGCAATAAGAAAAAGTGAGCCGCCATTTCGTACCCATTCAATAACAACAGATACTTCATCATTAGTCAGCGCTTGGTTAAAAGGGGGTTGCCAATTGCTTCGCTTTTTATCAAGGGCATTGGCGATAACAAGAATATCCACATTTTTAAGGGCCTGTTGGCTGAAACTTACCTTGTTTGAATCAACCGTGACTCCGTCGCTTAGTAACACCTGAGCAAAGGGTTTGAAGCGATTATTGATGGTGAGAAAATTGTGGTGAGATTCATCAACCAGTACCACTGGGCTAGCATTTGAGGTGTAAGTTGCTGTTCGCTGGTAGGGTTCAAATGTCGCGTCTGCTTGCTGAGGGCTGTCAGTGCACGAAACCACTAAAAGTACATTGAAAAGAATAGCTATTCTCGCCATCGCTTTCATTAACACGTCCTTATGAATAACTTCTAGAGTAAAAAGATAAAATAAAGCCAAATATTTCATAGCGTTAAAGGCATTTTCGACTTTAATTAGATTATTTTCCAATCATTTTGTAATTTTTATTTTTTGCCCGTGACTATAGCTTTGAAGGTTAATTAATAATCACCAAAGCATATATAGGGAATCACGATGACGGCACAAACTTCAGGCAATCAAAATGAGTTAGCGTTACAAGCCCCCAAAACATACGAAAACAATACCTATGGGAAAAATACAGGGCGTTTAGATAACAAGGCGTGGCTTCAACAAGGGTGGCAATTATTTAAGCAAGCCCCTTTTTCACTATTTGTTCTTATGCTGAGCCCGTTAATTATTGAAGGTATTATACAGCTATTACCTGCGCAACTAATACCTGATCCCCTACTAGCAGCACCCATGTCCATAATGCTTTCAAAATGGATAATGGTGCCTGTTATTGGCGCTACTTGGCTATGCATTCATAACTTGGCGACAAAAGGGAAAGTATGGTCGTTCTCTGCAATAAGCAATGCGTCGTGGGGAAAATTTCTACTTATTAGCCCTCTCCTTTTGCTACCGTTTTTAAGTCAGCTTTTGTTCTCTTGGGTACTACTTGGTAGTAGCGGCGTAGATTTGCTTTTATTCCAAAAGCTTATTGATATAAGCGCCCAAACGTTAGGTTTACTATTCTCATCGGCAGTGCCATTTATTATGCTATTTCTGTTTGTTGCACCACTAATGTTAATAGCTAAACGCACTTTTAAACAAAGTATGGCAACAACCTTTTCGATTGTTTCTGCACAGCCTAGTGCTTTCGCCATGTTAGCTGCACTAAACACCTTGGTTATTTATTTTGCGCCACACACCTTTGGTTTGTCTGTGTTACTTGCATGTCCAGTACTTGCTTGTATCCATTATGGTGCTGTTAAGCCACATCTAGCGCATAAATAACCTTTAAAATAGACCAAAACAAGGCCGCTAATGTCAGCGGCCTCGTTTAGTGTTTACCTTTGCCAATGTTTCACTTATACCGCTTTTCGCAAATAGACGTTGTAAATCATCGCTATCACTAGGCATACGCCAGCTGGCGCAATAAGCGAAAAGAACTGAAACATGCCAAACAGAATTGCCCCCGCTGTGCCACCAAAAATGAAACCGGTAATAATTAACAAGAATAGCTTGGCTTTTCTGGTATCTAGCTTTTCCCCTCGGCACAGGGCCCCAAGCATAATGCCTAAATCGGTGAAAATACCAGTAACGTGAGTGGTGCGAATAATAGCGCCGCTATAGGTTGTAGCTAACGCATTTTGAAGCCAGCAATGGAAGCGCCTGCAAGAAAGGAAAGCAAAACCCCTACAAGATGAAATGCATTTTGCAGAGACCCTTGGTAAACACCAGTACCTAGCAGGGTTGCAGTACCCGATAGATGCGAGACAGATTGATGGTCAAACCCAAGTAGTCCAATCGCATTCACATACCCAGCCACCAGCGCCAAGATAAATGCGCCGAACTCTACCCACTTAGGAAGCTGAGAAATCATAATCCCTCGTCGTGTTACTACTCAGATTAGGCTAGCGTACTCGCTAGTAGAGAAAGTCAAACTGACCGATATCAATAAAACTGCCAAAATAAATTTTTTATCAGCAACAATGACATAGCTTAACCCACATAGACTAACGCAGTAACAAGTCACCTTGTACAGGAACATATTTGCTGGCAGCCTTTATAAGAGAAACCGAAGTGAGTTCTTGAACGCCGTACACTTCCACCTCTTTACCTTTATCAACAAGCTTACTGGCCAATATATCGAAATCACCATCTCCTGTAGCAAACACAATAGTGTCAGCGAGATCAGCATACTCCATAGCGTCAATCGTTATACCCACATCCCAATCGCCTTTCGCTGAACCATCTGCTCGCTGAATGAAAGGTTTTAACTTCACTTCAAAGCCAATACCACGGAGTATATTTTGAAACTCTCGCTGTTTTGTGTCGCCTCGCTCAATAGCATACGCCACTGCTTTCACCACGTTTCTACCTTCGGTAGCCAAGCGCCAAAATTGATTGTAATCAAAATTGCACTTATGAATTTGTCGCGTGGTGTAGTAAATATTTTGCACGTCAACGAAAAGCGCAACGTTATCCATGGTTAGTCCTTTTTGATAGCCAGAAGGCTCAGCCTTTTTGATGTTGTTTGTTAGCTTGCCTATTACACGAGTAGATTAGCTAAATGTACGAATATATAACGCTTCTACTTTGTCTCTCGCCCACTGAGTTTTGCGCAAAAACTTAAGCGAAGATTTCACAGAAGGGTCGTTGTTAAAACAGTTCACCCTAATTTCAGAGTACAAGCCTTCCCATTGATAATGTTCAACGAGACGAACAAGAATTTTTTCAAGGGTAAGCCCGTGAAGAGGATTATTTGGCTGCTGTTGGTTCATAATGCTAATTCCGAATAGAAACAGATACGTATCGCGACTAATCAGCTCGCTAGTACGTTGATTTTGCTATTTTAACAGAGTATGTTGGCATTCCCTTCGAAAAATTCGAAGTAACTGCCGTTAACGCAAATAAATATAAATAATCATAATTAAACAAGGATAGTTGTATGAGCGATGATATGAACAACAGTAATCAAGCTAGTAATGAAACCGGAAGCGTTCAAGAGTATTGGGGGATGCCACTTAACACCTATTGCATGCTTATTCACCTTAGCCAGTTAACCAGTATTATAGTGCCTGGTTTAGGGTTTATCCTGCCTATCGTTATGTGGGCTGTGAATAAAGATAAGCACCAAGATATTGATATGCATGGAAAGGTCACCGTTAATTGGTTGATTAGCTTGTTCATTTACTCACTTATTTGTGGCGTGCTCACGTTAATTATTATTGGTATGTTTGGCTTAGTAATACTCGCCATACTGAACTTCATTTTTGCTATTGTTGCAGCAATAAAAGCCAACAAGGGCGAATTATGGGTTTACCCCCTGAGTATTACGTTTCTTAAATAACCACTTAAGTTGGCCAATGTACGTTATATATGAAAATTAAACATGACGACCTTAGCAGCGGCGATGTTATCGCCCTGCTAGAAGAGCACTTGAAAGACATGTATGCCACGTCTCCTCCAGAGAGCGTGCATGCCTTGGATGTTACAGCGTTAAAGCCACCTAACATTACGTTCTTTAGCGCATGGCAAAGTGATGTTCTAGCTGGCTGTGTCGCTATAAGAAAATTAAGCAGCACTGAAGCTGAATTGAAATCTATGCGAACTGTTGCAGCTTTTCGTAATAAAGGCGTAGCAACACAGTTACTCACCTATGTGATTGAATTCGCGATAGCAAATGGTTACCAAACGCTAAGCTTAGAAACGGGCACGCAAGGCTACTTCAACGCCGCTCGGCAACTATATGCTAAAAACGGATTTAAGGATTGCGAGCCTTTTGGCAATTATCAGCTTAATCCCAACAGCCACTTTATGACCAAACCGTTAGTTAACATTGACATATCCCCGTCATCCCCGCCAAAATGATTTAATACTGGCTAACTGAAACGTCTGCATTTTGACCACGCTATCGCTACACAACTTTCAAGTAAAACTAGAAAACAACTTCACCACTCCTGCATTTACTTTTAACGTCAATCAAGGTGAGCATGTACTCATTGCTGGGCGAAACCGTGCAGGCAAATCTTTACTTATGGCGGCATTAGCTGGTCGTGGCAAGCCCTTAGCGGGTACGCGCTCATGCAATGTGTCAGTTGCTGAAGTGAGCGTAGCGGTTCAGCAAGCGATTATTCTTGAAGAAAAACAAAAAGACAGTGCGGATCTGCTCGATATTGTGGCCGAGCCTACCCTAGTGCATGAGCTTTTAAGCGAAGCAAACGCTAATTATCAACAACACAGCGCGTACGAAGCCTTATCAACCGCCTTGCAGGTTGAACATTTACTTAATACGGCCTTTCTTTCACTGTCTACCGGTGAAACACGTAAAATCCTGATGTTACTAGCCTGGGTGAGCAATGCAGACGTAATTTTAATTGATGAGCCATTTGAAGGGCTTGATAAAAACGCAAGAGCAGGTTTAAACACCTTCTTAAGCCAACAAACTCAGTCCACCTTAGTGATTACCGCAAACACGGTGCGTGACGTGCCGAATATGGCATGTAAATTAGTCTTGGTTGAGGCATTAAAAATAGTATCGTCTAGCGACGACAGCATGGCTCCTGAAGCGCTGATTAATCATCTATCTTCATGGTTTAGCTTAAACACGGCTGAACCCACATTGCCACCTACCACCGAAACGTCTAAAACCTTTGCCAAAGATGCGCCCTTAATTGCGCTTCGAAATGGGTTTGTTAAGTACGATGACAATACCGTATTTAAAGATGTAGATTTTATGGTTTACCCCGGCCAGCATTGGCAAATATCTGGGCCCAATGGTTCGGGTAAAACCTGCTTGCTTACCATGATTACAGGCGATAACCCTCACTGCTACACCAATGATTTAACCTTATTTGGAATAAAGCGAGGGTCAGGGGAAAGCATATGGGATATCAAACAACACATTGGCATTATGTCGAACGCACTGCACATGCAGTACCGGGTAAATTGCAGCGCTCACAATGTAGTGACCTCTGGCTTCTACGATAGCATCGGGCTTTATACCACGCCGACCAACGCTGAAAATGCGATTGCCGATGCGTGGCTTGATGTTATAGGTTTTACCGATAACAAACACACACCGTTCAACAGCCTTTCTTTTGGTGAACAGCGTTTATTACTTATTGTGCGCGCCATGGTGAAGCACCCTGCGGTGTTAATACTTGATGAACCCTGCAATGGGTTAGATGATATTAATCGCACCAATGTGCTGGCACTGATAAAACGTTTAGCAGCTTCGAACCACACCACCCTACTTTATGTTACTCATATAGCCGATGAAGCGATTGAGGGTATCGAAAACATGCTTGATATGCGAGATTACCAAGGATAGTGGTCTTTAATGTATTTGATACTTGTGAAGCGACTTCCGTTAAGCGTTTTTTGTATGTCGCTTGGTGGATAAGGCTTTTGTGGATTCGGCTTACATAAAACGACTTACACGTTTATCAATGAAAAACCCAGCTTTTAGCTGGGTTTATTGTTTATTTCTTTTGACGTGCTGCTAGTTTTTCTAGCTGTTCATCACTGGCCGGTAGTTGATGCTTTTCTTTCCACTCAGAATACGGCATTTTGTAAACTACTTCTCGAGCCGCATCGTAATCGATGTCTTCACCCTGCTCTGCAGCGGCAGAGGAATACCACTTCGCCAAACAATTACGACAAAAATCAGCCAAAATCATCAGGTCGATATTTTGTGCATCTTTGTTCGCATCTAAATGATCAACCAAACGGCGAAACACGGCGGCTTCAATTTCAGTTTGCGTTTGCTTTTCCATGTTGCTCCTTTCTTTAAAAACAAAAAAGGGAGCTAAGCTCCCTTTTCTAATTTTTTATCTTTGTCTTAAATCTACTTTTTGCCATAGTGATTAGGCGTAAGCCTACGCTATAGCAAACTAGCAAATAAAAACCTTACTCTGCGTCGTCAGACTTAGGAGCAGGCTTTTCAAGTAACTCTTTAATGCTTAGACGTACGCGGTTTTGACGGTCAATTTCCATCACTTTCACGTCAATCATCGCACCTTCAGTAAGGTAGTCAGTTACTTTGTTAACACGCTCGTGAGCGATTTGAGAAATATGTACTAGGCCTTCTTTACCTGGTAATACTTCAACAAACGCACCGAAATCTACGATACGGGTAATCTTACCGTGGTAAGTTTTGCCCACTTCGATTTCAGCGGTAACTTGCTCAATCTTGCTGATAGCAATATCGGCTTTCGCACGCTCAGTTGCGAAGATTTTGATAGTACCATCATCTTCGATTTCGATGTTGGTATCAGATTCTTCAGTAATTGAACGAATCATTGCGCCGCCTTTACCGATAACGTCGCGGATCTTGTCCTGATCGACTTTAACAGTGTAAATGCGCGGAGCAAATTCGCTAAGCTCTTCGCGGTGACCGCCAATAGCTTCGTCCATTACGTTAAGAATATGCAAACGTGCTTCTTTTGCCTGTTTAAGGGCAATTTGCATGATTTCTTTAGTAATACCTTCAATTTTGATATCCATCTGCAATGCAGTGATACCACCGGTAGTACCAGCAACTTTAAAGTCCATGTCACCAAGGTGATCTTCATCACCAAGGATGTCTGAAAGTACAACGAAGTTTTCGTCGCTTTTCACTAGACCCATTGCAATACCAGCAACTGAAGCTTTAATTGGTACACCTGCATCCATAAGCGCAAGTGAAGTACCACATACAGAGGCCATTGAAGATGAACCGTTTGATTCTGTAATTTCAGAAACGATACGTACTACGTACGGGAATTCTTCTTCGCTTGGCATTACTGCTTGAATACCGCGCTTCGCCAAACGACCGTGACCAATTTCACGACGCTTAGGAGAACCAATCATACCGGTTTCACCAACACAGTATGGAGGGAAGTTATAATGAAGCATGAAGCGGCTGTCACGACGGCCTTGAAGCTCGTCAATCATCTGCGCGTCACGTTCTGTACCTAGCGTAGCAGCAACGATAGCTTGAGTTTCACCACGAGTGAAAACAGCAGAACCGTGAGTACGTGGTAAAATGCCCGTTGCAACGTCTAGTGCACGAATCATCTTAGGATCACGACCGTCGATACGAGGCTCGCCAGCAAGGATGCGTGAACGCACTACGTCAGACTCAAGATCATGAAGAAGGTTTGATACTTCTTTCTTATCTTGGGTCTCGTCTTCAGCAAGGATAGCATCACGAGCTTTTTCAGTTGCAGCAGTAACTGCGTCTTTACGTGCAAGCTTGTCAGAGATTTGGTAAGCAGCAACCATTTCAGCTTCAGCTAATGCTTTCACTTTATCTTTAAGGGTTGTGTTTTCTGCTTCTGGTTTCCAGTCCCACTTGTCGATACTAACGTTAGCAGCAAATTCTTTAACTGCTGTTACTACCGTTTGTAGTTGCTCGTGACCGAACATTACTGCACCAAGCATAACGTCTTCAGAAAGCACATCGGCTTCTGACTCAACCATTAATACTGCGCCTTCAGTACCAGCAACAACAAGATCTAGATCGCTGTCAGCTTGTTCTTCAACACGGGTATTTAGAATGTATTCGCCGTCAGTGTAACCAACGCGCGCTGCACCAATTGGACCATTAAATGGAATACCAGAAATGGCTAGTGCTGCTGAAGTACCAATCATAGAGATGATATCAGTTGGAATATCTGGGTTAGCAGACATTACCGTGATAACAACTTGTACTTCGTTTTTAAACCCTTCAGGGAATAATGGACGGATTGGACGGTCAATCAAACGCGCTGTAAGGGTTTCGCCTTCAGAAGGACGACCTTCACGTTTGAAGAAACCACCAGGGATTTTACCCGCAGCATATGTTTTTTCTTGATAGTTTACTGTTAGTGGGAAGAAATCTTGATCTGCTTTCGCTTCTTTCTTACCTACAACGGTAACTAATACAGCGGTGTCATCCATACTTGCCATGACGGCTGCTGTGGCCTGACGAGCGATAACGCCCGTTTCTAGTGTTACAGTATGCTGTCCATACTGAAATGATTTAGTAATAGGAGTCACTATTTGTCCTTTAATTTCAATCTTATTTATCGCTTATAATCGCGGTGCATAGTATAGCGATGAACTAACGCTAATACCATTAACAAATTTTCTATTCGTAGAATTCGTTGCGGTTTGTGGTAATTTCGTCCACATCACGTATTCACTGTGATTAACCCACTACACAATGTAGTTCACATTGAACAAATAAGCGCATAAATACTCACCGCAACGTAAATATCACCATAACCAGATGAATTTTGTATTAATACGTTCAAATTGTATGTATTTTCATCATAATGACATAAAACCTCGTATGCTATAACTAAACCTACACGGTGCGCTAAGGGGAATGTAATGCTAGTACTCAGACTAAATAAAGCTGGCATGCCACAGGAATGGATCCATGTTGAGCAAGCTACAAAACTCTATTGTCAGGAAAAGGTATTATTCGAATTAGGCAGTGATGCCGTTACGCTTAAAGGTGGCTGGGATCATGACGGCCATCAAAGTCAGTTAACCTTATCAAGTATTATTGCTTGCGATGGCAAAGTCACAGATTTAAGCGGAAAAATAGCGTTAACCAATCGGTATCTGTTTAGGCGTGATAATTACTTATGCCTTTATTGTGGCCAACGCTTCTCACCTAGCCTGTTAACCCGTGATCATATTATTCCACGCTCACGGGGTGGCAAAGATAGCTGGACTAATGTGGCAACGTCTTGTCAGCGCTGTAACCATGCTAAAGCGGCCAAAACCCCTGAGGAAGCGGGCATGCCTTTGCTTGCTGTACCCTTCAGGCCAAACGTGTATGAAAGGTTCTATTTAGTGAACCGACGAATATTGGCTGACCAAATGGAATTTTTAAAAGGCCACTTTACCGATAAGCGAGATTGGCACTTAAACGGTTTCCCCTAGCGATTGAGAGCTAGACGAAGTGTTTGGCGGACAGGCACTTTTTTCTAGCGCCTCAAACCACAGGCTTAGCCAATCTGAACACATTTTGTGTTCAAGTTCGTGTGCCTCTGCTGTCGGGCAAAACAAACTAACTTTCACGACTACCTTAGCCAGTTCATTGGTTTTAATTTCAACTTCAGGGTCAATTTGAATAAAGTCTTGTTCTAAGTGACGCTCGATAAGGCCTTTATACCGTTCTGCTACATCACGAAAGTATTCACAGTGCGCTTGTGCACTAGCTCTAAAGGCCGGTAACAAGCTGTAGGCATTTACCGTCGGCTCATTCACAATATTAAAAGAGTGCAATTTATAACGACGTAAGAAGTTTAAATTACGCACTGTCTGAGTAACTAACTGGCTATTAGGCACATATACGTGCTTACCGGTATAATTGAAGGTTTCAGGGTCAACTTCTAATAAGGCGGTTTTTGCCCAATCCATTTCTACCACTTCCCCGATGACGTTATTCATCTGGATCCAATCCCCTACCCTAAATGGCCGTGCGCCTAGGTAGTAAATGAAGCCCATAAAGCATTGAATAAATTCGCGGGTAGCTAACACAATAGCCACCATGAAAGCGGCAATTGAAATGGCAAGGTTCTGAATTTCAGATGACCACACCATCATCAGCAGCACAATAATGAATGCATTACCTAGCTGCTCTAAAATATTAATCTGGTTACGTCGATCTTCCCCTTTGCGCGAGCTCCGACGCTTAATAAGGCGAAGGGTGCCCTTCTTGAAAAAGTGGAGTAATACCACTAAAAAGAGCGAGGCCAATAGCTTGTAATCCAACACAAATTGAACAAAGTTATGCCACATTTGTGTTGGGTCTATCGCTATTTCCATGTAGATGCTCCAGTTAACCATTTGATAGAAAATAAAAAAGCGCTGTAAATACAGCGCCTTTATTATGAAGCATGCTATTGATGGGCACAATGCCGACCAGTGGGATTATTCCCATACAAAGGCCGGGATTTTATGCTTAAATTGAACGAAGCTATTTCGTGTTAGTTTTCTAGTCGCTTATTCGCGAATTTGACCAACACCATTCACTAGGTATTTTTCAGACGTAAGCGATTCTAATCCCATTGGCCCATAGGCATGAAGCTTAGTAGTCGCGATACCAATTTCAGCACCTAAACCAAGTTGGCTGCCATCAGAGAAACGTGAAGATGCGTTTACCATTACTACACTGGCGTCTACGGCACGCTGAAATTTCTTAGCGCTATCTTCGTTTTCTGTGCAGATAACTTCAGTATGGTTACTACCAAAGTCAGCAATATGAGAAATGGCACCTGCGAAATCATCCACTACACGAATGGCAATTTCTAAACCTAAGTACTCTTCGCCGTAAGCGTCTTCGCTAATAACGTCAGCGTTGTTAAAGTACTGAGCGCCTTTTTCATTGACATGCACTGTTACCTTATGTTGCTCAAACGCTTCGGCAACGCGAGGTAAGAAGTCGCCCGCAATAGCTTGATGTACTACCAAACCTTCTAACGCATTACATACGCCAGTACGTTGCGTCTTACCATTTAACAAGATAGCCAACGCTTTATCTAAATCAGCGTCTTTATCGACATATAAATGACATACCCCTTTAAAATGCTGTATCACAGGCACTTTAGAGTGTTCGGTTACATAGTTAATTAATCCTTCGCCGCCACGTGGAATAATAACGTCAATGTAGTCACGTTGTTCCATAAGCTCTTGCATAAGCGCGCGATCTGGATTTGGCACAACAGTAACCAATGCTCTTGGTAAGTTATGCTTTTCAAGCACGTCTTGCATAAGCCCAGCGATGGCTAGACTGGTATCCAGTGCTTCTTTACCACCACGTAGAATAACGCCGTTACCCGACTTAAAACACAGTGCGCCAGCATCGGCTGTTACATTAGGGCGTGCTTCATAAATCATGCACACTACACCTAATGGAATACGCATCTTTTTAATTTCAATGCCGTTTGGACGGGTGCCAATTACGCGCTCGCGACCAACAGGATCGTCAAGGCTAATAATAACTTCAATGCCTTCTGCCATAGATTCAATGCGGGCGTCGTCTAAAATCAAGCGGTCAATCATGGCATCGTCTAGGTTATTTTCCTTAGCGCGCGCCACTTCTTTTTCGTTAACCGCTTTAATCGTGTCTTTATTTCCACGAATAGCCGCAGCCATATCCTTTAACACCGCGTTCTTCTCAGATTCATCTAAGATGGCAAGTGTTTGGGCTGCTTGTTTCGCTTGTTTTGCTAATTCTGTAATAATGCTCATTCTTTCTCCAAATTGGCTACATGCTGATCAGAAATGATAGGGCCAGTCTTATCTTCAAATTCACTGGCGAAGTCATCGTTTTCCTGATTCGCGATAAAATTCAGTAAACAGCTACTGTAGTTTGATTTCGCTTTAACAAGCTTAGTGCCATCAGCTTTGCGTACCAAAATGGTATCGCCCACTGAGAACTCGCCTTTCACATCAACTATCTCGCTGCTGGTAAGTTGTTCACTGTGGTTTTCCAGTGAAGAATCAAAATCTCCCTCAACTATCACTTCGCCCTGCGCGTTTGAGGTATGGCGCATCCAATGCACGTTTTCCAACATCGGCTTATCGTAAGGGCTAAAATGTGTGCCTGGGTTTTCACCCGCAAGCAACATGTTAAATGACAGTTCGGTAAAGCCGTTAATAATATATGTGTCTATACCATGCGAAACGGCTTTTTCCGCCGCTTCAATTTTTGTGCGCATACCACCGGTGCCAACACCGCCTTCCGCTGCACCACCCGCCATGGCGTAAATACTGGCGTCTATGGTATCTACTTTCTTAAGCAACTCAGCATCGTCGTGATCGTGAGGGTTTTTGTTATACAAACCGTCAATGTCAGAACAGATAATAAGTGCATCTGCGTCAGCTGCTGCTGCCACCATAGCGGATAAGTTGTCGTTATCACCCACTTTTAGTTTATCGGTCGTTACCGTATCGTTTTCATTTACAATAGGTAGAACGTTATGCTCTAACAAACTAAAAATGGTTTCACGAATACTAACGTAGCGCTCTCTATCACGCAGGTCAGCATGGGTTAACAACATTTGCGCTGATGGGAAGTCGAATAATCTGTCCCAGGTCGCAATCATTTCTGTCTGCCCTGCTGCAGCCATTGCCTTTTTCACAGCAATATTTGATTTTTCGTGATCCGGGAACAAATGTGCTCCAGCGGCGACTGAACCTGAAGACACTAACACTACCTGTGTTCCATTTGCCCGACAACGCACGATGAACTGGGCAATACTTAGCAAGTAGTGGCTGCTGCACCCTTGCTTGTTTGGCGAGATTAGTGCACTGCCTACTTTAATGACCACGCGTTTCCAATTGGGATGACTCATAATATTTCATTCACCTTAAGATTGTTGATCTGCTAATTGCTGGTTGGTTGCTCTAAATAAGCGCTGAACATTTTCAGACGGCGCAGCACCTGCGCGCGATACCAACCAAAGGGTTGCGGTGCTTACCGCAAAGCCAGGAATAATTTCATAAATAACACTGCTTAACGTTTTACCGTCAGCCAACACGGGTGCGTATATCCAAAATAGGACAGTTACTGCACCACTAATAATGCCGGCTAATGCCGCACTCTGTGTTAAATCCTTTTTGTATAAGCTGAACAATACCAACGGGCCAAATGCGGCACCAAAGCCAGCCCATGCATTACTCACTAACGAAAGAATGGAGTTCGACGAGTCCATCGCCAATAGCAATGCCACTATGGCAACGCCCGCTACACCAACTCTTCCGATGGTTACCGTCTCTTTTTCGCTGATGTCTTTTTTCGCTACAACTCGATAAATGTCTTCGGTTAACGAACTTGCCGATACCAATAACTGAGACGAAATAGTACTCATAATGGCAGCTAAAATAGCAGCCATTAAAAAACCACTAATAAGCGGGTGAAATAGCAACTGAGAAAAAACGATGAAAATAGTCTCAGCGTCGTCCACGCTTAAATTGAATTGATTTGCATAGGCTATCCCTACAAAACCCGTTGCTAATGCACCAAGTATAGTAACTAGCATCCAAGACATACCAATATTTCGTGCGGTGCTTACCGATTTAACATCGCGAATAGCCATAAACCTTACAATAATGTGAGGCTGACCAAAGTAGCCAAGGCCCCACCCAAGGCTTGAAAGCAAGCCTACAAGAGTGAGTGCACCCCATGACTCTGAAAAGTCCGGTACTGATTCATACGCCGCTGCCGTCATTTGGTTTACACTATCGAACTCGGTAAAAGCCACAATCGGCACGAGAACAAGGGCAATAAACATGATGCAACCTTGCACAAAATCAGTAAGGCTGACCGCTAAGAACCCACCCAATAAGGTGTATGAAACGACAACACCCAATGTGATAAACAGTCCAAGCTGATAATCAACTGAGAACGCGCTTTCAAAAAGCTTTCCGCCGGCTACAAGCCCTGCAGACGTATATAAAGTAAAAAATAAGACAATGATGACAGCTGAAACGATGCGTACGTTTGCTTTAGGGTTGTCGAAGCGCTTTGCGAAGAACTCCGGCACGGTTAAGGAATCATCCGCGACTTCGGTGTAAACACGAAGCTTAGGTGCAACCAATATATAATTTGCTAGTGCCCCTGCGACAAGACCAATAGCAATATAAACTGCGTCGAACCCAGTTAAGAACATTGCCCCTGGCAATCCCATTAACATCCAACCTGACATATCAGAAGCACCCGCTGATAGTGCAGTAACTTGAGGGCTAACCTTCCTACCACCTAGAATGTAACCAGAAATATCACTAGTAGATTGACGATATGCAAAAAGACCTATACCCAACATCGCTAGAAAATAAATAGCCAGCGATATATAACTTTCAATTGGCATAATGTGAGATTGCTCTCCTATGTTAGTTAAAATTACATCATTCAGATGTTCGAAGGACATGGCATTCCATCGAAGTGCTATACAAGGGTTAAAAGCTTGAATAACACGCATCATTTGTTTCCGACTTCAGCCTTGAGCCAAACTCAGAATCAAACATTTAAATTGAACAATAATGATTAGAGCTCTAATTATATAAGTATCACTGCTGTGATTTCAAGTTTAAATAGTAGCCAATTTGTTATGAGGTCTATTTGCTGCGTGAATATAGCCCAAAAGGTTTCACATACATTACCTATTTCAAAACCGCATACAAGCCACTGATTAAAAAAGAATTTACTGCATCTATCCGGTTCCGTGAAACGCAACATTTTGTACTCCACGTCGTTCAACCAGTACACTATTAGCATCAATAGAAACATTTATTATTAAAAGTTAATCCAATTGTCACTCAGATGAAATAATCGACAACAAAAGCTTTTCAGTGCTTAAATCTCGTTCAATAGGATCGCAAAGTTCCTCATTAGCCTGCTCGAGTGTCTTTAATAAATTCTCAAACGTATTTTTCTCATCAAACACAGAATATAACTTCGGGTGAATGTAATACTGCCTGCAAACAGAAGGGGTATTTCCCAGCATTTTTGACACATGTGAACTCAACGAGTTAGGCCATTTACGGTTACGCCCTTCTCGCAAATACCTATCAACCTCTGGAAAGCTTTGCAGTGCAAATCGACTGGCTGCCCAAGTTCGAAAATCTTTGCAGCTAAAGTTGTCGCCTAAATGCTCGTGAATAAAGGCATTGACGTCTTCACTATGAATATCACACCACGAGCCGTCAGCTAACTGATATCGAAATAAGCTGTAACCCTGAAGCTGCGTACATTCACACACTAGGGATGCTAATAAAGGATCGTCGATAGTAATGGTGCGTCGCTTGCTGTGCTTACCAGAATATTCAAGAGACACCTTTTCCAGCGTTGCTTCTTGAACATGTTTACGACGAAGCGTAGTTAAGCCATAGGTGTTATTTTCTTTACTATACTGAGCGTTGCCTATTCTCACGCCGGTATAATCTAACAACAGACACACCAAGGCTGATGCTCGCTCTATTGTCCACTGCTCGCCATTAACGAGTGTCCTACAATATTCTCGAAACTCAGGTACCTTTTGTCCGAAAACCGCCAGACGTTTGAATTTTTCTGCTTGCTGCTGTTTATGCCAATCAGGATGATAGAGATATTGTTTTCGCCCTTTAGCATCTAGGCCAATAGCTTGAATACTTGCCTTAGGGTTGCGACTAATAGTGACACTTTTCCAGTTAGGGGGGATGGCAAGGGATTTGATTCTGCGCAGCACGCGCTGCCCTTCTACCTTTCGACCGCTGGTATAACGATAATAGACACCTTTACCACAAGCAATCCGCTTAATGGTGAGGTGTGGATGAGGCATATCCCTTTCAACAACTTGCCCTATAGTCACCTGAACTCCCTTTTAGAATAATGTGTACCGCAAACTTACATCAAGGTTGCTTGGTAGTATGGCAATTTATCAATGCCATTTTTAATGCTAAAGGAAGATGCAAGTTACATGCGTGGTGACGCGCCAGCTAATAGCCATAGATCACGGGGAGGCTACTAATTCGATTAAAAAACATCTTCCATTAAATTCAATAGGTTAGCGATGAAATTTTACAATGGGTTAATGATTTGGCGCTCTCATATTGGTAAGCAGTAACACAACCGCTGAAAGCAAAATTTACAGACTGAGACAAATTTTCATACTGTGAGTAAATATGTAACACAGCGAAAATGTTATCTATACACCTAGGGTAAGTATTATCGACATGAAGTTAAGTTAACCTTATCCAAAAAGCAATATTAACCATGAAATTCAACATCTTAGATAAAAATAGAGCACTTAGAAAGCATGTAGACTAAAGTTTAACCCGCCAGCGGAACGCATTTTGAATGGTTATAAATGAATATTTGTAAATTCGTTTAATAGTTATGAATTTACCCGCCTTTGGCAAAAACGCTGAAGGGTACCGCATAGGTATAAATTGACCGGGTTTATCGGAGAAGTTATGCAAACCGCTAATCATGAAAATCTTCGCGCATCTCTAGCGCCAAAAGACCAAATTCAAGTTGCTGCCATATTTGAAAACAAATTAATGGCAAAAAAAACCATTCAACAACTGGCAAATTCAACTGACGTCAGTACTGATCAAGTTGCCTTTATCGACGCAAGCGATACTGAAGCGAGTGAGAAGCTAGAACGAGAGAGTAGAAGCATAGGCAAAAATTTGTGGCACTCTCACTTATTGCTTGGTGGTGTAGGTTTTCTTGTAGGCATACTAGCAGCATTTCTTTTGGTTTCGTTTGGCCCTGAGCTAACGAAACAAAACCCACTATTTACATATATCGCGCTGATAAGCCCAGGCATCTTTACTGGTTTGTTCGTAGCAGGCTTAGTTGGCCTGCGCCCAGACCGTTCAGAAATAGTGCAAGCGGTAAGACATGCTATTAGAAGAAACCATGTGGCCGTGGTTATTAACTTGAAAAAGAGCCAATCGGCGTCTGACATTGCATCGTTTTTACATTCGCGAAGCAAGAATGTGGTAGAAGCGATACGCTAATACCGCTTTAAAGCCCCTTAAGGATTGCTTGAGACCTGTTTAAGAACTGCTAAAACCGAAATCAACCGCTAACTCCCTTTAATCACAGATTAAGGGAGTGGCTAGGCTTAATGGTCTTGGCTCAATTCGTGGTGAGCCGTTAACTTTTTCGCCAGTAAAAAGCACGCCGGAAATACTCCCCCCCATACCATTGCTAAAATTAACCCCGTAACTAGGGGTGAATATCCAAAGGTGACAGCACCAAACTTTTGCCCACCGAAATAACTGAGCGGGGCGAAGACTGCACCGCCAAACATTGCAAGTAATGGCTTATCAGCAAACGCACTTAGGCTATGCTGAATCGACCCTCCTAATGCGGCCCACAGACACACTAGCCAAATAGGTATTATCAAATGAGATGCGCCACCGCTGAACCAAGCACCACGCTCAAAGCCAAATACCCCTGTCACCATCAAAAGTGAGTCCACCACAGTACCTAGCAAAAGCACCGCTATCATTATTTTACTATCTGACTTTCGCAACGGTGAATAAATAAGCCACGCGATCAGTAAACCCAGAACCAAGAAAGTGTTTTGGTATAAAACCACTAACCACCAAATGGTTTGAAACCATAAAAAGTTTACCAATTTGATAATGAAACTGTTCGACATTGAATTCGCCCGTTCATGTAAATACTGACTGCTGTGGAAAATCTGATGGAACCTGTACGGCGCTATCTATCACCCAGTTCACTTATAAAGTTTAAACAAAATGTAATTTTTGATTATTATTTTCATTCTACCTTCATAGATGCTTATTAGTAATAAACAAAATTGGCGGAACCACTGTATAAATAAACTGAATGTTTGAACAAAGGAAATGTGAACAGTATGAAGATGGTTAAATATTATGTACTCGGCGCAATTTTAGCATTAGTGCTAACGTGGTTTAGCCCAACACTATGGCTCTCTGTCATCTTTGCTTGGATCAGTTTCTCACTGATTGCAGTTAGTAGCGCCTACTTGCTTAACTATCCTGCATTGTTCAGAAAACGTGAAGATGGTTCGATCCCTATTTATATTCGGTGGGTCTTCGTTCCATTCTTAATGGGGAGCTGGTTATACAATGAGTATGCAAGACGTACCGACAAGGTTCCCCCTTTTCAAAAAATTGATGATCAACTTTATTTAGGTTGTCGCATGTCTTCACAGCATGTTGTTATGCTGAAAAACAACAATATTAACGCTATTTTAGACGTTACTGCCGAATTCGATGGCTTAGACTGGACCGCCTATCAATTAGATTTTGATTATTTGAACATCCCTGTTCTTGACCATACCAGCCCCACTCAAGAACAACTAACCCTTGCGATTAACTGGTTAGATCAACAACTCGTTGAAGGTAAGAATGTAGTTGTGCATTGTGCACTGGGTAGAGGCCGCTCTGTATTAGTGCTAGCCGCCTACCTACTGGCCAGGGATCCTTCCCTATCCATTCTAGATGCAATGGATAAAATTCAATCGGTTCGTTCGACAGCCAGGCTAAATAAACATCAGTTAGCAGCACTTGAAAAAATAAAGAATGGCGGAAGCTTGTCATTAACTAAGCGTCTTACCCTTATTGCCAACCCTGTTGCCGGCGGAGGTAAATGGGAAGTTGAAAAAGCGGATATTCTGGCAAGACTAAACGAAAAATTCAAAGTTACCGTTAAAGAAACAACCGAAGAAATAAACGGTGAAGTCTTGGCTAAAGAAGCCTTAGCCGATGGGGCACAAATTATCGTAGCTTGTGGTGGCGACGGTACCATTACGGAGGTGGCCAATGCCCTTACCGATAAGAATGTCACTTTAGGGGTTATTCCCCTAGGTACGGCCAATGCCCTTTGTCAGGTACTCCATGGTTATGCCAGTAAAATTGTTCCTATTAGTACCGCGTGTGACGTCATTATTGACGGTAAAACGGCAGATATCGATACTGCCCGGTGTAATGGCCGAATGATGTTGCTGGTTGCTGCAGTGGGCTTTGAAGAACATATGATATCTGCCGCGGGACGAGGTGAGAAAGACTCAGGCGGACAGTTTGCCTACCTTAAGGGACTGTGGGAAGCCATAGGAAAAAATGACAACCTTAGTTTTCAGGTGAAATTTGATAATGAAGAATCTCAGCACTTGGAAACGCCAAGCTTAGTCATCGCTAATGCCGCGCCAATTACCACTGCACTTGCGCAAGGCGGAAATTTACCCGATGTGACTGATGGTAAATTAGATATCACCTGGCTAACCCCACAAGATTCATCCGACCGACAATTACTCTCTTTGGCAGAGCTAGTCTTTGGGCCTGAAGAATATAAAACCAGTTCAGACAGTATTAGGCACAAACAAACCCCATCGATATCTCTTTATTTTGACGAAGAAGTATCTTATGCGGTCGATGGTGAGATTTTCAGTGCAAGTGAAATTAGTATCACTACACACCCTGCAAGTTTACGAGTATTAACTGGCATCGACCACACGCAAAATAATAGTTAATCCATAGCGCAATAGCGTTAGGTAAAGATTACTGTAAACCCTATGTAAGAAATGCATTATTTAAGCGGTTCCTTATGTATTGAAATAATAAATAACCGCTAAAAGCTGCATTTACAATGACTTAGTGAACTCAATATAGTGGAACACTTCTGGCATTAGTTAAGGTGCTTTTAACGCCACATATTCAGTACAACTAGTTGAGGGATTACCGATGAAAATTTTTGAAGCACTACGCCAAGATCATGAGAAGCAACGATTGTTACTTAAAATACTCGCTGAGACCAGCGGAGACACCGCTGCTCGCCGTGAATACTACAAAGAGTTGAAGGATCAGCTTGAAAGTCATGCAGTGGCTGAGGAACGTCATTTTTATTCTCCGCTGCTTAAAAAAGATGAAGCGGTAGATTTAACCCGCCATGGTATTGCAGAGCATCACGAGATTGATGAGCTTATCGAAAAATTGGATGATACCAAAATGGACTCACCCGGGTGGCTACGTCACTTAAAATCTCTCCAAGAAAAAGTTGAGCATCACCTTGCTGACGAAGAGCAAGAATTTTTTCAAGTTGCTGGCCGACTTCTTAACGATTCTCAAAAGAATAAACTTGCCGACGCTTACCAAGAAGAAATGGCAAAAGAACTCGCGCCTCACTAGGCGTGCGTTTTACATAAATCTTACTGATACAAAAAAGCCAGTCATAGACTGGCCTTTCTTTTAGTACTTGGTTTACTAAAACTTAGTAAAATTAACTATCGTTTAGCAATAATGTACACGGCGTGGATAACACCAGGGAAATAGCCAAACAATGTTAGAAGGATGTTTATCCAAAACTGAGCGCCAATACCAACTTGTAAGAACACACCTAGAGGAGGCAGTAAAATTGAAAGTATAATGCGAATAATGTCCATAATAATATCCTTGTTTTTGAAGTAATTTCACAGTTTACCCACTCAAACGGCAATATCTTACGGTTTTGAGCAGGCTTTATTTTTATAATGCATATATACTGCCAACAATAAGGAATTTACCGGTTCCCGTCTATTCGCCTAAAGGTGAATTTTCTAACCACTCTTCTAGCGCATCCTTCGCTAATGGTCGGCTAATGAAGTAACCTTGCGCAATATCACAGCCCCAGTCTTTCAAAATATTGAGCGACATCTCGTCTTCTACCCCTTCTGCGACCACTTTTAAGTCGAAAGCAGTGGCTAATCCCAGCACGGTATGCACTATTTGTTTATCGTTATCATCGATTGCTAACGACAATATAAAGCTTTTATCAATTTTGATTGTATCGACAGGCAGGTTCTTCAAATAGGCAAGCGAAGAGTAACCAGTGCCAAAGTCGTCAATAGCAAAGTGAAACCCCCTGCTCGTTAACGCGTTTAAGTTTTCAATAGCAAGCGACGCATCTGCCACCAAATCGCTCTCTGTGATTTCTAGCTCTAGGGCATCGGGAGAAAGTGCTGCGTCGGTAAGTATAGAAACCAATTTATCGAGTAACGGCTTATTTTGAATATCTTGAGTTGATAAATTCATCGCAACCGTAAAGCCATAACCTTTCTGCCTAAAGTACGACAAATCAGCAATGGTTTGCTGCATAACCCAAGTCGTGACTTGCTCAATTAGAGCTGCCTGTTCAGCAATAGTAATAAACTCATCTGGTGGTACGAAGCCAAGTGTTTTGTTGTTCCACCTTATTAGCGCTTCCATGCTGCATACTTTCATCGTGCTGAGATCAATTTTAGGTTGATACACCATTGAAAGTTCGCTTTGATTGCTAGAAAGCGCCCGCTTAAGCTCGGTAGTAATGGTCAAACGCCTAACGTACTTAGCCTCAAGTTCGGGGCGATAATGCACACACCATGCATTAGAGTGAATAGCTTCGTCGGTAACAATATTAACTTTACGAAATAGTTCTTCTGAGTTGGTGGCATCCTGAGGGCAAGACAGCACGGCCATCGCCACTTTGACTGGGATGGAGATTAGGTTACTCTCGACGGGCTGCTCTAAAATGTGTTTAAACGTTTCGAGTTGATTTTCATCTAACGCGGTATCGGTAATATAGAGAATTTCTCCCCCCGCTAAACGTGCAGATGTACCAGGCCAACGAAGCAAACGCGTAGCAAGTGCCTTAAGCGTGTTGTCCCCGTTAGAATACCCGTAAAGGTCGTTAGTGGTTCTAAAACCTATAGTGGTAATAGCGACAACCTGCAAATTTTCATTTTCAGACATTTTTCCATCAAAATAGCCTTCAACATAATTTCGATTAAACAAGCCAGTAAGCACGTCATGTTGCGCTTGATACCGAATATGCTTTTCTCGATGTTGAATGCTCTCTTGCATGCTATCTACTGCCGTAGCGAGATCACTAATTTCGCGTAAATTTGAAGGTTTATCTAGTGTCGCGCCGTACTCACCGCCTGCTACCCGATTCACTGCTTTTACAAGGTTGGAAACAGAACTGCTGACATTTCGAGCCAATAGCATTGAGAACCCTAACGCCACTAAAACTGCAATTAGGGTTAACACCAAAATACTTATTTGGATTTTAGTAAACGCCTGAAAAGCCTCTGACACGTCTACAGCTATAGTAATGCGTACAGGAAGCTCCGATACCGACACTAAGCTAACTTCACGGCTTATGTAGGTGTTTTTCTGCTTGAAAGTTACATCGACCCAAGAAGGTGTGGGCTCACTAGTTAACACTGATTCTACTTGCTCTGGTGAGAGCGTTGATGCAATCGGCGTATTGTCACTCATATTGGTGATAATAATTTCAGCATCAACAAGATTTCTTAGTTCTTGTAATAATGTTTCATCAAACTCCACACCAATGATCATATAATAACGTAATGTCGGAATTTCTACTTTATAGAGATTCAACTGAATTAATGAGCCATCAATGAGGAAAAAACCATTTTCGTAGCCCTTTGCAGCCAAAGCGGTGCTGGCTTCTGAGGTTTCACCCGGTTTAAATAAGGCACTATGAGAAGCAACAATGGTGTGATCTAAATTCACTAATGCAATCACATCGGAATTAATTCGCGATGCATAACTTTCTAATGCAGTTTGTATAGAGGGTAAATCTGAGGTCCCCACTGCTTGGCGAAAATCGTAAGACCGAAGGAGTACGTTTGAGACGCTTTTAATGATAGCTTGGCGATCTTCAATTAGCCTATGCAGCACCTTTTCGGTAACAGCAATATCTTGACTAATATTTTGTTTAACTAAGTTGTTGGCTGACTTCCAAACCCCAGCAACAATGAGGAGTGAGGCTATAAAAATCCCGCCAAGAAGCGTTCTAAAAAGACTTTGTCGAAGTGATATTTGCAACCTACCGCTCCCAGCGTGCCAATCTATACATAATACGTGCATTCACTTTTTCTAATTGAGTTAGTAGCATAGCCCAATTACCCCAATACTTATAGTCGCGAGGTTGTCGTAATTCTTCAATTTATAACGGATTAGAAACAAAAAAACCGGCTAAAAGCCGGTTTTTAAAGTTGGTGCGGAAAGCGGGACTTGAACCCGCACGAGCTATGCTCACCACCCCCTCAAGATGGCGTGTCTACCAATTCCACCACTTCCGCAAAAATCTTAGTTAGGTACGTCTGAATCGTCAGACTTAGGTACGTCTTCCTCAGTAACTTCCGCCTGAGGAGCGTCAGCGTTGGGAGCCTCAGCGTTAGGAGCGTCACCCATTGGAATATCATTCGTCGTTGCTGCGTCTTCTACAGGCGTATCCATAACAGGAACATCCATATCACCTGGTGCTTGCACTGGCGCTTCAACCGCTGCTGGAACTTCTAAATTGTCCCACTCATCTTCAGCACTTTCACGGTTTGCCGTCATCGCGCCTAATGTAAGGCTGATAAAGAAAAACAGACCGGCTAAAATAGCAGTTGTTCGGGTCATAAAGTTACCTGAACCACCTGAGCCGAAAACAGTATTTGAGCCGCCGCTACCAAAAGAAGCGCCCATATCTGCACCTTTACCCTGTTGAATAAGAACAAAACCAATCAACAGTAATGCAACAATTAAATATGCTACCAGTAGCACTTCGTAAACCATAATTACCTCGTCAGTTTGCCGCTTGGCAAATTGAAATAAAATCTTCTGTTTTTAAGCTGGCGCCACCAATTAGGCCACCATCTACGTCTTGTTGTGCAAACAATGTTTTAGCATTATCTGCTTTAACACTGCCGCCGTATAAAATTCGTAACCCTTGAGCAAGCTCTGCGTCTACTTTTGCAAAGTATCCACGAATAAATTCATGTACGTCTTGCGCTTGTTCAGGTGAAGCTGTTTTTCCAGTACCTATAGCCCATACAGGCTCGTAAGCAAGTACTGATTTAGAAAGCTCTTCAACGGTTAAGCCGTTGATTAACGCATCAAGTTGTTCGCCAATGAAAGACTCAACTTGACCACTTTCCCTAATATCAAGTGACTCACCCACACAAATGATAGGGGTTAATCCACTCGCAATTGATTTCTTTGCTTTCTCGGCCACTAAGCTATTGCTTTCGCCGTGGTCATCTCTTCTTTCTGAATGCCCTACTATGGCGTATCTACAACCAAGCTCAGCAAGCATGTCAGCCGATAAATCGCCGGTGTGAGCGCCATTATCAAGATGACTAACATCTTGACCGCCTAATGCGAAAGCTTCAGCACAAAATGCTGAAAGATATAAAGCAGGCGGACAAATAACTACATCAACATTCCCGATGACATCAATAGTTAATGCATCGTTGAAATTAGTGACCAGAGAACGGTTACCGTTCATTTTCCAATTGCCCGCTACCAGCGGCTTTCTTTTATTGTTATTCACAATGCAGACCTTAGCCCTGTCTTAAAGCGGGCGTGATATTAACGATTTCAGTAAAAATATACAAGTATAAAACGCGAAATTTCCAGTTCTGCCAACTAATTGGCGACTTTACGAACAGTTTCAGCAATATGCTCTGCCCACTTGGAAGAATGCCCTTCATTATCAGACTCTACCATAACGCGAATAAGAGGTTCAGTTCCGCTTTTACGTAATAAAACGCGGCCTTTCTTACCTAATGCTGCCTCTGCTTCCTGTTTAGCGCCTTGCACATCAGCGTGGGCTAGATAATCTTGACTAGCATCTTGATAACGCACGTTGACTAAGCACTGAGGATACATATCAAAGCCACTACTTAAATCATGTAAATCTAAGTCTGAGCGTAACATTGCAGCAAGAACTTGTAAGCCAGCAATAATGCCGTCACCGGTAGAAGACGTTGCTAAATTCAAAATATGACCCGAGTTCTCGCCACCAATTGCCCAGCCTTTTTGCTGAAGCATTTCCATTACATAGCGATCCCCTACTTTGCTTCGTGCAAAAGGAACACCTAACTTACTAAAGGCGATTTCTAATCCAAGGTTACTCATTAAGGTGCCTACGACACCGCCTTGCATACGACCATTTTTAAGTGCATCGCGGGCAATCATATAAACAATTTGGTCGCCATCTATCACATTGCCTAAATGATCAACCATCATAATACGGTCGCCGTCACCATCTAAGGCAAACCCAAGATGCGCGTTCGTTTCTTTTACTTTCTCAACTATCGCGTCCATCGATGTGGCGCCAACACCTTCATTGATATTTAAACCATTTGGCGCGGTACCTATTTCAACAACCGTAGCGCCAAGTTCACGCAGTACATTAGGCGCAATGTGGTAAGTAGCACCGTGGGCGCAATCTACGACTATTTTTAAACCGGTAAGAGATAAATCAGACGGGAAGCTACCTTTACAAAATTCTATATAACGGCCAGCAGCATCGTTAATTCTGGTCGCCTTTCCCAACTTATCCGAAGCAACGCATGTCATTGGTTTATCAAGCATGTCTTCTATCGCCAGCTCAATATCATCGTCTAGCTTGAATCCGTCTGCTGAGAAGAACTTAATTCCATTATCGTAATAAGGATTATGTGAAGCACTAATCACAATACCGGCTTCAGAGCGGAATGTTTTCGTTAAGTAAGCGATAGCAGGCGTGGGCATGGGGCCTAGTAACCCACTATCAATACCCGCTGCTGATAAGCCTGCTTCTAATGAAGACTCTAGCATGTAGCCAGATATACGAGTGTCTTTGCCAATAAGTACTTTATTGGTGCCTCGTCCGGCAAGTACTTTCCCTGCTGCCCAACCAAGCTTAATAACAAATTCGGGATTAATATTACTTTCGCCCACTTTACCGCGTATGCCATCAGTGCCGAAATATTTGCGCTGCCCCATGAAGGTTCCTTATTCTATTGTTGTTAGCATATTAACAATGTTAACTGCGTCCGCTGTTTCTTGTACATCGTGAACGCGAATAATATGCGCACCTTGCTGTGCTGCAATTGTAGCGAGGGTAATACTTCCCGCCAAGCGTTCATCTACATTTCTATTTAACAAATTGCCAATCATTGATTTACGTGACATACCTACTAGCACAGGATAGCCCAGCGCTATTATGCTTGGGAGGTGTTTTACTAATGCGTAATTATGTTCCAGGGTTTTACCAAATCCATAGCCTGGGTCGAACAAAATTTGCTCTTTTTTAATGCCAGCTGCAATGCAATCTGATGCTCTTGCTAATAAAAATTGTTCAACGTCAGCGACCACGTCTTTGTAATGAGGCTGCTGCTGCATATCTTTAGGCTGGCCTTGCATATGCATTAAACACACTGGCACATTGGCATTTGCCGCTGCCGATAGTGCACCGGGTTCTTGCAAAGCTCTTACATCATTAATTAGCCCTGCTCCAGCGTTAACCGCTTGCGTCATGACCTCAGCTTTACTGGTATCTACTGAAATAATGCAATCGGTATTGGCACGCAACGCTTCAATTACCGGAATAACACGGTCTAGTTCTTCATCTAGTGAAACGGCTGCAGCACCTGGTCGAGTCGACTCACCGCCAACATCTATTAACGTAGCACCTTGAGCTAGCATCTTTTCAGCATGTCTTACCGCATTCTCAAGAAGCGCGTGTTTGCCACCGTCAGAAAAGGAGTCGGGTGTGACATTTAAAATACCCATCACCTGTGGGCGGGATAAATCTAGTGTGTGGGAAGAAAACTGCATTTACTTACTCTTAAAATCAATCAGCCAACTCGGCGTGGTATCGATCATTAAAAAAATTATCACTGCACAAATAAAAAACGCCAGAAATACTGGCGTTTTATTAACTTTATATCAATTTCTAGCTAGGTAAGTCACCTGGTTTACCAACAGACGGCTTTTCAACACCATCGTTAGTAATTTCGCCTTCGCGAGTAGGTTTACCGCCGCTTGGCTTGTCACCATCAGAAGGACGACGATCATCCCAATCTGCAGGAGGACGAACTTCGCGACGTTCCATTAAATCATCAACTTGCTTCGCGTCGATAGTCTCGTACTTCATTAACGCATCTTTCATGGCTTCCAGAATATCCGCGTTATCTTTTAGGATCTTTTCAGCTCGTGCGTAGTTGCGATTGATGATGTCTTTAACTTCTTCATCAATTGCTAAAGCAGTCTGGTTTGACATTCTGATTGAGCTAGATGAAGAACGACCTAAGAACACTTCGCCTTCTTCTTCTGCGTATAGCAATGGCCCCATCTTGCTTGACAAGCCCCATTGCGTCACCATTTTTCGCGCAATATCAGAGGCGCGCTCAATATCGTTTGAAGCGCCAGTAGTTACGCCAGCTTCGCCAAGGGTCATTTCTTCAGCAATACGTCCACCATACAAGCTAGAAATCATACTTTCTAAATGCTGTTTACTGTGGCTGTACTTGTCTTGTTCTGGAAGATACATAGTGACACCCAGCGCACGACCACGAGGAATAATAGAAACCTTGTAAACAGGATCGTGTTCTGGAACCAAGCGACCAACAATTGCATGCCCTGCTTCGTGGTAAGCCGTGTTGGTCTTTTCTTCCTCAGTCATCACCATAGACTTACGCTCAGAGCCCATCATGATCTTATCTTTCGCTTTCTCAAACTCTTCCATCGCCACTAGACGTTTATTACCACGTGCAGCGAATAAAGCAGCTTCGTTAACCAAGTTAGCTAAGTCAGCACCAGAGAAACCTGGCGTACCACGAGCAATAACACTTGGTTCAACGTTATCGGACACAGGTACTTTGCGCATATGAACTTTAAGAATCTGTTCACGACCACGGATGTCAGGTAAACCAACAACCACTTGACGGTCAAAACGACCTGGACGTAACAATGCAGGGTCTAACACATCAGGACGGTTAGTCGCGGCAATAACAATAATGCCTTCATGACCTTCAAAACCATCCATCTCAACAAGCATCTGGTTTAGCGTTTGTTCACGTTCATCATGACCACCACCTAAACCTGCGCCACGTTGGCGACCTACCGCATCAATTTCATCGATGAAAATGATACAAGGCGCTGCTTTTTTCGCTTGCTCGAACATGTCACGAACACGCGATGCACCAACACCCACAAACATTTCCACGAAATCTGAACCTGAAATGGTAAAGAACGGTACTTTGGCTTCACCAGCAATTGCTTTTGCAAGCAAGGTTTTACCCGTTCCAGGAGGACCAACCATCAGGACGCCTTTAGGAATTTTACCGCCTAATTTTTGGAACTTAGATGGGTCGCGTAAGAAGTCTACCAGTTCAGTCACATCTTCTTTTGCTTCGTCACAACCTGCAACATCAGCAAAGGTGGTTTTAATTTGGTCTTCACCTAAAAGGCGGGCTTTGCTTTTGCCGAAAGACATAGCGCCGCGACCACCGCCACCTTGCATTTGACGCATGAAGAAAATCCATACACCAATAAGCAGAAGCATTGGGAACCAAGAAATGAAAATAGATGTGAGAAATGATTGTTCTTCTGGCGGCTCACCGTAAACGCGCACATCGTTTTTAACCAAGTCAGAAACTAACTTGTCATCAAAATACGGTACGTACGTTTGAAATGTTTCGCCTGAACGTCGGGTACCACGAATTTCGCCGCTATTATCAATGCGAACTTCACGGATGTTACCCTGCTCAGCTTCTCTTAAAAAAGTTGTGTAATCGGTCTGTGTTTTCGACGATTCACCAGGTGAAAAGCTCTGAAATACAGACATCAACACAACGGCGATAACCAACCATAAGATTAAATTTTTTGCCATATCGCTCAATGCTACTAACCTCTAAAAATCCGAAAGAATATACTTGTGAAAGATAAAACCACGAGTGCTTCCCTTACACACATAAACTTTCGCAACGAAAATCGCTTACTCAAAGCGTACTACACTTTGTACCCAAGAGCCACCAAATACACCTCACGAGACCGTGATCGTGATGAATCGGGCTTACGTGTTTTTATGGTTGTGAACGAGTCACGTAATGCACGTAGAAAGGTATCAAAGCCTTCCCCTTGGAAAACCTTAATCATAAAACCTCCACCTGGTTTCAGTACTTGATGACACATATCCAGCGCCAATTCACACAAGTACATCGAGCCAGCTTGGTCTACCGCTGCATTTCCAGACAAGTTCGGTGCCATATCAGACAACACTATATCTACGGTGTTCCCGCCAATTCTGTTCAATAACGCATTTAAAACAGCTTCATCTCTGAAGTCACCCTGCAAAAAATTAACGCCAACGATAGAATCCATTGGTAAAATATCGCATGCGATAACTTGCCCGTTGTCTCCTACCAGTTCAGAAGCGAGTTGAGACCAGCCTCCTGGCGCAGCCCCAAGGTCCACTACTGTGTTACCTTTGCTGATAAGTTTGTCTTTTTGCTGAATTTCTTCCAATTTGAAGAAGGCACGCGATCGCTTACCCTGCTTCTGCGCTTTTTGCACATAATGGTCGTTAAAATGTTCTGTTAACCAGCGTTTACTGCTGGCAGAGTGCTTCTTTTTTGTCATTCCAATACATTGTCATTAGGATTGTAGAGAAGATGGCGTTAGAATACGTTAATTCAAGCTTAAATTTATAGATTAATTGTAAGAAAATTGACTACATGAAACTTTCAAATAAACAGAAACAATTTTTAAAAGGCCTAGCGCACCCGCTAAAGCCTATCGTACAGCTAGGTTCAAACGGCCTTACTGAAGGTGTTGTTGCGGAAATCGACAACGCATTAAATTTCCATGAACTGATAAAAGTTAAAGTTCCCACTGATGATCGTGAAGAAAAATCGCTCATCATGGATGCGATTGTTCGCGAAACTAAATCAGAAAAGCTACAAGTAATTGGACACACGCTTATTCTTTACCGTCCGAGTGAAGAGCGTAAAATTCAGTTGCCAAAATAAGTCATGCCGTGGTGCCGGTTTTTGCCGGCGCCATAGTTTTCGTACCGTATTCCCGTTAATATTATGTTAACAAACATGATAATGTCGTTGTGGACATAAATTAACAAACAATAATACGGAACCTACGCGGAAACCCTATGATAGAAACCAAGCCTATTCCCGACTCGCTTAAAACTCCCTATTTGCAACAAAAGTCACTTGAAAACCGAACTGCCATAGTTACTGGTGGGTGCTCCGGTCTTGGTCATGCTACTGCCATTGCCCTTCGTGCTGCTGGTGCCAATGTGTGTTTGCTCGATTTAAATGAAGACATGGGTAAGCAACGTGTAGAAGAACTCGGTGCTGAACATACCTTGTTTGTTAAGGTTGACGTAAGAAGCGAAGACGACATTACCCATGCGATAGATAAATGCCTTTCTCGTTTTTCCACGCTTTCTCTGTGCGTAAACTGCGCCGGTATTGCCCCTGCAAAGCGTTTACTGGACCGAGATGGTAATCCAGCCCCCTTAGGTGACTTTCAAAACACGATTGATATTAATTTAGTAGGTAGCTTTAATGTGGCGCGTCTTGTGGCGGCAGCCATGGCGGAACAAGCCCCATTGAATGAGGAAGGCGAGCGAGGCGTTATCATTAATACAGCCTCTGTAGCAGGCTATGAAGGGCAAATAGGACAAACCGCTTACGCAGCAAGCAAAGGCGGCATTATTGCGCTGACCCTACCTATGGCGAGAGATCTTGCCCCGCTAGGCATTCGGGTTAACACTATCGCGCCAGGGGTAATGGGAACACCTATGCTGCTTGCCATGCCAGAAAAAGTACAAGACGCTCTTTCTAGTAACGTTCAATTTCCTAAACGCTTAGGTTTGCCTGAAGAGTTCGGTAAATTGGTGCTGCATATTGCCGAAAATAACTATTTAAATGGTGAGACTATTCGCTTAGACGGCGGCTTAAGAATGCCGCCAAAATAATTGGCTGTATTGCTATAACAACAAAGAGCATCAAATTGATGCTCAAACTCTCTTACGAAAAGACCGAGCGGCCTGAACGGGTGCAGCATTGAGCGACCGGCGAATGAAAGCGCTTATTCGCCGTCGCCACCGTTAACCATGAGTGCAATATTGTATAAACGATTCACTGCATGATAGTTAATGGTGTTTTTGGGGTAACGACCTCGGCTACTTAATGTACCGGCATCTTGCCCCATCAATACGGTCAAGGCATCATCTACCGTTTCTACAGTATGAATGTGGAACAAGCCTTTTTTCACCGCATCAATGACAGTGGCATCTAATACCAAGTTGATTGCATTCGATTTAGGAATGACCACACCTTGTGTACCCGTTAAGCCGCGGTGCTGACATAAGTCGAAGAAGCCTTCAATTTTTTCATTCACCCCACCCACCGCTTGCACTTCGCCATACTGGTTAATTGAGCCTGTAATAGCGAGGGTTTGTACGCATGGAATTTCGGTTAACGCAGAAATTAACGCCACCAATTCTCCTAATGACGCACTATCACCATCGATGTGCCCGTACGACTGCTCCAACGCAATATTAGCCGACAAGGTTAGCGGGAAGTGCTGAGCGTATTTATAACCTAAATACCCTGTTAATAGCATCACGCCTTTTGAGTGAATCGGTTGGCCTAGCTCTACTTCACGTTCAATATCAACCACGCCACTTGCGCCAGCAAATACCGTAGAGGTAATGCGCGCAGGCGTACCAAAAGCAGTGTCACCAATATCTAGCACCGTAAGTCCATTCACTTTACCTATGGCTTTGCCGTCGGTAGCAATAAGTACATGCCCTTCTTTAATATCATTAAGTAGAGTTTGGCTTACTCGCCCGGTTCTGCGTTTTTTAGCACTAAGTGCGGTGCGCAAATGGTCAAGCTCTAGGGTTTCACTACCTGACTTTACGCAAAAATAATGGGCTTCATTCACCAACTCAATCACTTCAGCAAAATGTGCTGAAAGCTTTTCTTGGTGTTCAGCCATGCGCAATGAATATTCGACTAAGCGGCACATAGCATTGGCGGTAATACCGGTTAAGTTAAGCGCTAAAATGTGTTTGCGCACTTTGCCCACAAAATCGAACAAAGCTTGTCGAGTCACCTGAATTTCTAAATCGAAATCGACCAGCACACGAAACAGCTCATCAAATTCATCATCGTAATCTTGCAAGGTGTAATACAATTCTCGCGACCCTAGCAGCACTATCTTTACGTTCAAATCGATAGGTTGAGGGTTTAGGGTAATCGCATTTACCATACCGACATCTTGCTGGGGTAAATCCATTTTCAAACTACCCGATTTCGCCGCCAGCTTAAGGGTATCCCACACATAGGGCTGTTCTATTAACTGGTCGACATCAAGCAGCAAATAACCGCCATTGGCACGATGTAATGCGCCAGGGCGAATCATTCGGTAATTAGTGTAAACACTGCCATGAATATTAGTGTATTCAATTTTCCCGAACAGGTTTTGATACGTTGGGTTTGGCTCATAGATTACTGGCGCGGAGTCATCTAGACGATTCGCAACCAATACATTAGGCAGAAATTGCTCTTCTAAGAATAAGCGTTTATCGAATTCATCACTTTTTTCGTCTTTTTGCTCTTCAGCCAAAATAAGTAAAATAGCATTCACAAGTGCAGTTTTAAGCTGCTTTAAGTATTTTAAAATGCCTAAATCTGACGCGTATTTGTGCTCTAGTACCTTTAAAAGTGGCTTAATGCCTTGCTCGGCAGTTTGCTTATCTAGCTCACGCAAGCGCTCTGAATTTTCACGCTTCCACGACGGTAAACTTAATAAACTTTCACTTAGTCTATTTTCTAGCTCGTCTATCAAGTTGTAAAAGAATTGGCGCTTTTCGTCGCTAGCCGTTGCAAATTCGGCATCGCTAATGGGTTTACCATCAACAATAGGTGAAAACGTGATAGTGCCCCCGTCTTCATTCATTGCCACTTCATTAGCTTTTGCGAAACGCTCTACCGCATCAATGGCGCTATCGTATTTTTGATCGAACTCGCGAGAAATGCTGGTTCTACGGCGCTGATAACCTGGGTTATCAAATGCCACCGGAAAGGTATCGAGCACGTCATCAATTAAGCTAGTGATGTCTTTTTGAAATGCTTTACCGCCACCTGGCGGAAAACGAAGGGCTACTGGCTCGCGCTCTTCATCAAAGTTATTGATATAACACCAATCATCGGGTGCAGGCAGCACGGCTACTTGGCGTTCAATGTAATCTTTTACCAAGGTAAAGCGACCCGTAGCCGGTTCACCCATCACATAAAGATTATAACCTTTCGCGTTAATGCCAAGACCGAAGGTTAACGCTTCTCGCGCGCGCTCCTGCCCTATAAATGTGGCATTTAGGGCTTCATCGTCTTTTAAGGCAGCATTCACTGCTTTTCGATTGATGGTTGGGGTTAGGTCAATTGGATCTAGGGCCATAGTGGTGCTTTCGCCTGGCATAGTGTTCTATTTATTGTGCTTTAGGGTAAGTGAAACCCTATTTAAGTAGTGTGTCAAACCCTTATGCCGTAAAGCACTGTTTCGGGCCTCTAATCGATGAATTAACGAACAATCACGGCTATTAATTTTTATGTACGAAACCGCTATCAAGTGAAACCTTTGCCAATACGCTTACTTTTTCAACAAGTAGTCACAAAAAAGTCGTGCTAACCTAGCACTAGCTATTGAGGCTAAGTGTAGCGCTGGGTTATTCTATGCGGCTACATGCAAGTTAAACCTGCAATATTGTGATTCTGTCCAACGACGAGTCACACCCCACAATGAAATTTGGGGGAGCAGGTTTCATGAACGTTTTAACTCTAATAATGCGGAAGCCTAAGTTTCATGGCCGAAAATCAGTACAACCCGAAAGATATAGAACAACGTGTTCAGCAATACTGGGAAGAAAACAACTCATTTCAAGCAAATGATGATGTAGAAAAAGAGAAGTTCTACTGTCTCTCTATGTTCCCTTACCCAAGTGGTCGCTTGCATATGGGTCACGTGCGTAACTACACCATTGGTGATGTTATTAGCCGTTATCAGCGCATGCAGGGTAAAAACGTTCTCCAACCTATGGGTTGGGATGCTTTCGGTCTTCCAGCAGAAAACGCCGCGATTAATAATAATACTGCGCCTGCCAATTGGACCTATTCCAATATTGATTACATGAAAACTCAGCTTCGCTCTTTGGGTTTTGGTTACGACTGGGATCGCGAAGTAACAACCTGTAAGCCAGACTACTATCGCTGGGAACAATGGTTCTTCACTCGTCTTTACGAAAAAGGCTTGGTTTATAAAAAGAACTCAACTGTTAACTGGGATCCGGTAGATCAAACCGTTTTGGCAAACGAACAAGTTATTGACGGTCGCGGTTGGCGCTCTGGCGCATTAGTGGAACAAAAAGAAATTCCACAATGGTTCATTAAAATTACCGACTACGCCGAAGAGTTGTTGGCTGACTTAGAACAGCTTGAAGAATGGCCTGATCAAGTGCGTGCCATGCAGGCGAACTGGATTGGTCGCTCTGAAGGGGTAGACATTACCTTTAACTTAGGTAAAAACGGCAGCGACATAAACGATTTAACCGTTTACACCACTCGCCCTGATACATTCTACGGCGTAACCTACGTGGCAGTCGCTGCACAGCATCCATTAGCGGAATTTGCAGCTAAGACGAATGCTGAGCTTGCTACCTTTATTGACGAGTGCAAAAACACCAAAGTAGCCGAAGCAGAATTGGCTACCATGGAGAAAAAAGGCTGTGATACGGGCATTCAAGCAGTACATCCTTTAACTGGCGAATTGTTACCTGTTTGGGTGGCGAACTTTGTATTGATGGATTACGGTTCAGGCGCAGTAATGGCTGTACCAGGTCACGATCAACGTGATTGGGAATTTGCGACCAAATATGGCTTAACCATTAAGCAAGTTATCGCGCCAGATGCAGAAGCAAAAGAAGAATGTGATTTAACCGTCTCTGCGTATACCGAAAAAGGCACCTTATTAAATTCTGAAAAATTCGATGGCCTAGCGTTTGACGATGCGTTTAATAACATCGCAACCGCACTTGAAGAAAAAGGCTTTGGTAAACGTAAAGTAAACTACCGTTTACGAGATTGGGGTGTAAGCCGTCAGCGTTACTGGGGTTCACCTATTCCCATGCTTAACTTGGAAAATGGTGAATCGGTTCCTGTACCAGAAAGCGAATTGCCGGTAGTACTTCCTGAAGATGTGGAAATGAACGGTGTTACATCACCGATTAAAGCCGATCCTGAATGGGCGAAAACCACCTACAACGGTGAACCTGCACTTCGCGAAACTGACACCTTTGATACCTTTATGGAATCGTCGTGGTACTACGCTCGCTATGCAAGCGCTACAAATCACGATGCAATGCTTGACCCTACTTCATCGAACTACTGGCTGCCTGTCGATCAGTATATCGGTGGTATCGAACATGCCATCCTGCACTTATTATACTCTCGCTTCTTCCACAAACTATTGCGTGATGAAGGCTTGGTAAATTCTGATGAACCGTTTAAGCGTTTGTTGTGTCAGGGCATGGTGCTAGCAGATTCTTACTACCGCGAAGATGATGCTGGCAAGAAAACTTGGTACTCACCCACTGAAGTGTCTACCGAAAAAGACGAGAAAGGCCGTATTGTAAAAGCATGGCTAACCGCCGATGGTGAACCGGTTATTCATGGCGGCATGACTAAAATGTCGAAGTCGAAAAACAACGGGATTGATCCACAAGAAGTTATCGACCTATATGGTGCCGATACGGTGCGTTTATTTACGATGTTCGCTGCGCCTCCTGAGCAAACACTAGAGTGGGTAGATTCGGGCGTAGAAGGTGCTAACCGTTTCTTACGTCGTATTTGGAAGCTGGTAACCGAGCACGTTGAAAAAGGTACGCCTGTTGCCCTTAACGCAAAAGCGCTGAATAAGAACCAACAAGCATTACGCCGCGAAGTGCACAAGACTATTGAAAAAGTCTCTGATGACTTAGGTCGTCGCCAAACGTTCAATACCGCTATCGCCGCTATTATGGAGTTATTGAACCATCTTCAAAAAGCACCACAAGAAGATGCGCAAGATATTGCCATTATGCGTGAAGCTGCAGAGTCATTAGTCTTGCTACTTAACCCTATTACCCCTCACATTTCTCATGAATTGTGGAAAGTATTGGGCCAGACAAGCGATATCGATCATGCCCCTTGGCCTGTCGCCGATAAAGCAGCCTTGGTTGAAGACGAAAAGCTTATTATCGTGCAAGTTAACGGTAAGGTTCGCGCTAAGATGACCGTAGCTGCTGATGCCAGCAAAGACGCCATTGAAGAAGCGGCCAAAGCACAAGATAACGTGCAACCGTTTATTGAAGGTAAAACAATACGTAAAGTTATTGTGGTACCAGGAAAACTTGTCAACATAGTGGCTAACTAATATGCGCCGTTTACTTCGTTACACAGTGGTATTGAGTGCACTTTTTGCACTTGGCGGTTGTGGATTTCATTTAAGAAGTGCCCCTAGCCTTCCTGAAAATGTAAAATCAGTGCTTATCACCAGTGCTCGCGCTCATGCACCTCTTGCAAGAGCGCTTCACAACCGCCTTACTGTGTACGGGTTAAATGGCGTCTACCAACAAGATAGTACGTCGTCTAACGACGGCGTATCTTTGTATTTACTGCCTGAAAAATTAGAGCGCAGACTGCTTTCGGTTTACGCTTCGGGTCAAGTTGCTGAATACGAACTGATTTATACCGTGCGTTATCGGGTTCAATTCCCTGACGAGGAAGCCATTATGGCTACCTTCGATGTAATGCGTGATTATCAAGATGATCCCGATCAAGTATTGGCGAAATCAAGAGAACTCGAATTAGTACTCGATGAAATGCGTGCCGAGGCAGCGGACATTATTATCCGTAGGCTTTCAAGCCAAGCCTCTGCTGCTAAGCTGATTAATTAAGCATGCAAGTCTACCCAAACCAATTTTCCAGTGAGATAGGTAAAGGATTAGCATCCTGTTACTTGGTGTTTGGTGATGAGCCTCAGCAGAAGTTTGAGGTGATAGAGCAAATCCGCAGCACGGCAAAAGCCAACGGTTTTGATGAGCGCACAGTGCTTGTGGCCGACACTGGCTTTTCATGGAATCAGCTGCTTGAAGCAACCCAAAGCATGTCGTTGTTTTCAAACCAACAGTTTATTGAATTAGAACTTCCTACAGGAAAACCCGGCGCAGAAGGCAGCAAAATGCTGCAAGAAGTGGCTAAAGGGTTAACTCAAGATACTCTTCTTCTAGTGCATGGTCCTAAAATTGGCAAAGACGTACAGCGTGGGAAGTGGTTCAAAGTACTCGATGACATGGGCGTTTCTGTACTCTGCTACCCTTTAGAAGGCAGGCAACTTAGTGCATGGATCAGCAATCAAGTAAAACAACATCAGCTGACTATTAATGCAGCTGGAATG
The DNA here is from genome assembly GCF_963976965.1 of uncultured Alteromonas sp. Lineage (NCBI taxonomy): Bacteria > Pseudomonadati > Pseudomonadota > Gammaproteobacteria > Alteromonadales > Alteromonadaceae > Alteromonas > uncultured Alteromonas sp. Next base: position 116,204 of record NZ_CAXBMP010000007.1, on the reverse strand, counting down.
AAAATGATTGCCGATTTTTGCGAAGGTAATTTACTAGCAGCAAAACAAGAAATAGATAAGCTTGCCCTACTTTACCCTCAACAGTCCGTGTCTGAAGCACAGATTGAACGGGCGATGGTAGATCAATCTCGCTACAACGTGTTTCAGTTAGTAGATGTCATGCTAAGCGGCGATGCCAATCGCTGCGTGAAAATGCTTTACCGATTAGAAAGTGAAGGCTTAGAGCCAAATATTATTATTTGGGCCCTGATTCGTGAATGGGAAGTCTTATGGAAATTGAAAAGTGCTACCGCTAATGGTGAAGCCATTCAATGGCAAAAGTTTGGTATTTGGCGCAACAGGCAGGGCTTCTATCAAAGTGCGTTAAATCGCCTTAGCATAGAACAGCTGCTACAAATTCAGGATGCCCTCACCCAAGCTGATTTAGCGTTTAAACAAAACGTTATTTCTCGCCCCTTCGTGAAGCTTTGCCACTTATGCATGATGTTTATGGCGATGGGTATTTTTCACCTTCCTTTGATGGAAGCCTAACATTTTGGCTATTCGCGCCATTTTAGGGGGGACGTTTAACCCGCCCCATTTAGGTCATGTATCACCTGCGCTCCATTTATTGTCTGCGCTGAATATCGACGCCCTCGGTTTAATGCCTTGTAAATTACCGCCGCACAAATCAGTGGCCGTTAGCGAAGAACACCGGGTCAACATGGTGAAGCTGTGTTGTGAGCAAGATAAACGCTTGTACCCCGAGCTAATCGAACTCTCGTTACCTTCACCTTCTTACACGGTAAAAACCCTTCGGGCATTAAAAGAAAGAGACAATAAGACAATCTGTTTTTTCATTGGCGCCGATTCCCTGTATAATCTTAAGTCTTGGTTTGAGTGGGAGCGTTTGCTTGATTTCTGTCACCTAGTGGTAATGCGTCGCGACAGCGATACATTTACACCACCTGATGACTTGGTTGAGTGGTTAAAAGCCAACAAAACAGAGGACGTTCTGCAACTACATGCTCAGCCTAATGGCTTAGTATTTCTTGCGGATACCCCATTACACCCTGTTTCATCAACGCAATTGCGCAGCGCCGTTCAAACGGATGCATCATCGACATTGCAAGAAACATATATGAACGAAACAGCATTGCATGACGCAAAGTTTCAAGCCACGACATTAATAGCAAAGTGGCTGCCTCAGGCAGTCTCAGACTATATTTATACACATCGGTTATACCAAGAATTATCAAATAAGTGAGGAAACACTTGGAGAGTCAACAACTCAAGCAGTTCGTAAAAGATAAAGTAGACGACATGAAAGGCCGCGATATTATAGAACTGGATGTTCGTGGCAAATCAACCATTACCGACACCATGATTATTTGCTCTGGTAACTCTAAGCGCCATGTTGTTGCTATTGCTGAGAATGTAATAGTAGAAGCTAAAAGCGCAGACGAAGCACCAACAAGCGTGGAAGGCAAAGAAACTGGCGAATGGGTATTAGTAGATTTTGGCGACGTTATTTTGCACGTAATGCAAGACGAAACCCGCGATTTCTATCAGTTAGAGAAGCTGTGGTCATAACAAAGCCAACCGCAGACTTATAAAAAGGGCTGCGGTTAACTTTGTTGGTAGTTTGATGTTCTAAAGGATTTACCCACTGTGCGTATACAAATTGTCGCCGTAGGTACAAAAATGCCCGCCTGGGTCACCACTGGGGTAGATGAATTCCTTCGCCGTTTCCCCGCCGATTTACCGGTGAGTTTCACCGAAATTCCCGCTGGTAAACGCGGCAAAAATGCTGATATTAAACGCATTTTAGAAAAAGAAGGCGAACAAATGCTCGCCGCTATTCCTAAAGGTAACCGCGTAGTGACATTAGAAGTCACTGGTAAGCCTTGGGACACCCCCACATTAGCTAAACAGTTAGATAATTGGAAAATGGATGGCCGTGATGTCAGTCTTTTGATTGGCGGACCTGAAGGTTTAGCACCTGAATGTATTGCCTTGTCTGAACAAAAATGGTCACTGTCTGCACTTACGCTTCCTCATCCGCTTGTAAGAATTATTCTTTCTGAAAGTCTATACCGCGCTTGGTCTGTTACTCAGAACCACCCGTATCATCGCGAGTGAGAGAATAGCCTTTTATGCATCGCAAGCGCCAAGCAATTCGAGACCACTCGGCTGAAGCAAACTTATTTGCCAGACGTGCGTCTATCGCCTTTATTATTGTTGTTATGATGCTAGGCGTGGTGCTGAATAACCTTTATTCCCTGCAAGTTGAACAACACGACGTTTACCAAACTCGCTCAAACGGGAATCGCATTAAGGTATTACCTGTTGCGCCAAACCGTGGGTTAATTTATGACAGAAACGGCATATTGCTTGCGGAAAACCGCCCTGTATTTAGCTTAGAGATCACACCTGAGCAAACTAACGATTTAGACGCCACCTTAGATGGCTTAACCCAATTGATGGGCATTACCCCAGAAGAACGTGAAAGCTTTAATGGCAGCTTAAAAGGCCAACGACGTTTTAAACCTATTGCCCTGCGGACTAAATTATCCGAAGAGGATGTTGCATTATTTTCTGCCAGCAAACATTTGTACCCCGGGGTACAAATTGAAGCGCGACTAGCTCGTCATTACCCTTATAAAGAAGCCCTTACCCATGTATTAGGTTATGTGGCGCGTATTAATAAGAAAGACCTCCAAAAGCTGGTAGAAGCAGGGCAAGAAGATGACTATGCTGCCACCCACGACATCGGCAAATTGGGGGTAGAGAAATACCACGAAGAGCTATTGCACGGTTCAGTGGGTTACCAACAAGTGGAAGTGAATAACCAGGGCCGGATAATTCGTGTGTTAAACGTCGACCCACCCGTGCCCGGTAAAGACATTGTATTAAACATCGACCTTTCGCTACAAATTGCCACCCAGCAAGCACTGGAAGGTCAGCGCGGCGCGGTGATCGTGAGTGATGTAAAAACGGGAGGGGTATTGGCGTTATTTTCAAACCCCAGTTACGACCCGAACTTGTTTGTTCACGGTATCAGCAGAAAGAATTACTCTGCCCTGTTAAATTCCCCCGATCGCCCCCTAATAAACCGCGCCACTCAAGGCCAGTATCCACCTGCATCTACCATTAAACCTCACCTTGGCTTAATTGGACTTGAAGAGGGGATAGTCACCGAAGAGTATACGATTCAAGATAATGGTCGCTATCAGTTACCCAACGTATCGCATACATGGCGGGACTGGCGAAAGTGGGGCCACGGCGAGGTAGATATCGCAAAAGCAATAGAAGTCTCCTGCGACATTTATTACTACGATTTAGCTTATAAGTTGGGGATAGATAAAATCAGTGAAGCCATGTACGAATTTGGATTTGGTGATTTTACCGGTATCGATTTATACGAAGAATCTGATGCGAATATGCCTAGCAGAGGCTGGAAGCGTGCACGATTCAACCAGCCTTGGTATATCGGTGACACCATTCCTGTCGGTATTGGTCAAGGATTCTGGTCTACCACCCCTATTCAGTTATCGCAATCAGTGAACACATTGGTTAATCGTGGCGAACGTATAATTCCGCAAATTATTCGCGGGTTTATGCATGAAGATAGCTCGGTAGAAATTATTCCACTTAAAACCCTTCGACCTATCGAGATTAAAAACCAGCATAATGTCGATATTGTACTGAATGCGATGCACGACGTAGTGCATGGTAAAGAAGGTGGTGCTCGCCATACGTTTGCTGACGCCTCCTATCAGTCTGCGGGCAAAACCGGTACTGCACAGCTATTTTCCGTGGGGCAAGATGAAAAATACGATGCTGAAAAAATAGATGAGCGTTTGCGAGACAATGCCATGTATGTAGGCTTTGCCCCCTTTGAAAACCCAGAAATTTCAGTAACCGTCGTGCTTGAGAACGCCGGTGGCGGTAGTAAAAATGCCGCTCCTGTGGCCAAGAAAATCATGGATTTCTATTTTCGTGATCGGGTTTTCGACACCGAAATTAGCAAGGTTGACGAATAATGAAAAAGAACACGCTCAACCCAAATAAGACCAGTTTTTTACAGCGTATTCATATTGATGGTTGGCTGTTTTTAAGCCTGTTAGTACTTATGTCAGTGGGTTTGGTAACGCTGTATTCTGCATCAGGACAGGACAGCGGCCAAGTAGAACGCCAAATTACGCGCTTGGCACTGAGTGTGGCAGTTATGTTTGGCATTGCGCAAATTCCCCCCGGCGCATTTCGCCGCCTGTCGACATACGCCTATATCGCGGGGCTGCTAATGCTTATCGCGGTATTGTTATTTGGCGACATGGGTAAAGGCGCTCAGCGCTGGCTCGACTTAAAGTTTATTCGCTTTCAACCGTCAGAGTTAATGAAGCTCGCGGTGCCTATGATGGTCGCCTGGTATATTAGCAAGTTCACGCTACCTCCTCGCACCATGAATATTGTGGTTGGCTTTCTAATGGTGGCTATCCCAACGGTACTTATTGCTAAACAACCCGATTTAGGGACATCGCTGCTTATTGCCAGCTCCGGCATCTTCGCGATATTCCTCGCCGGTATGAGTTGGCGGCTTATCGGGTTTGTTGCGCTGTTGCTCGGTGGTTTCGCGCCCATTATGTGGTTCTTTTTAATGGCGGAGTATCAAAAGCAACGCGTATTGACCTTTTTAAACCCAGAGAGCGATCCACTCGGTTCGGGTTACCATATTATTCAGTCGAAAATAGCGATAGGTTCAGGTGGTGTAGATGGAAAAGGCTGGTTGCAGGGCACCCAATCACAATTAGAATTTTTACCCGAGCGACATACCGACTTTATTTTCTCGGTTTTCAGTGAAGAATTTGGCCTTACAGGGGTTATTGTTTTACTGATTATTTACCTTTGCGTTATTTTACGTGGGCTTATTATTGCGAGTAGAGCTCAAGACGCCTACTCTAAATTACTGGCAGGCAGTATTACCTTAACCTTCTTCGTTTATGTGTTTGTAAACATGGGGATGGTATCTGGGTTACTTCCTGTAGTAGGAGTGCCACTACCTTTAGTCAGTTATGGCGGCACTTCCATGGTGACATTAATGGCAGGCTTTGGCATGCTAATGTCTATTGCCACTCAAAAACGATTAATGTCTCGATAACATGCGCACACTACTGTTAATACTGCTTGCTTCATTTATACTCGCCGCGTGTAAGTCAGCGCCTAGTGGACGCTATACTCAGCATCAAGATACTGCCCCGAATCATGTAGCGAAAGTGCCTGAAACTTTGGATGCAGTTCCTAAGTATGAAGCATATAGAATGTTTAACAGCCGCCCTTATAAGGTGCTAGGCAAACATTATACACCGCTGACATCAGGTAAAGGGTTTGAAGAAGTAGGTTACGCCAGTTGGTATGGTCAGAAGTTTCATGGCCATTTAACGTCAAACGGTGAAACCTACAATATGTTTGCTATGTCGGCTGCCCACAAAACCTTACCGCTTCCTTCTTACGTGCGCGTGACTAATTTAAACAACGACAAACAAGCGATTGTGCGAGTGAATGATCGTGGCCCTTTTCACGATAACCGTATCATCGATTTGTCGTACGCTGCGGCGGTAAAGTTGGGTTATCACAACAAAGGTACGGCAAAGGTAAAAATTGAAGTCATTCACTTCGACCCCGAAAACAATGTAACGGTTGGTATTAACCCGACCGTTAGTTACGACGAATACATTGGTATTGCTCCCCTTCCCTCAGCACTAGCATCAACATCACCAGTGACACCATCATCTGAGGTCGCCGCGAGTACTTCAGCGCAAAGCGATAATCTTCAGCAAACGTCAATCTCTCTGGACGGTTATTTTATTCAGGTGGCAGCACTATCAAATCAGAAGAAAGCTGAGTCTATTTCAAATGTACTTTCTGCACTTTATCAGGTGCCAACACACATGCCAGTAGTAGGCAATGTGTACAAACTTCAACTTGGTCCGATTGAAGATGAAGCGCTTGCTCATGAATTGTTAGAGCAGTTAAAACAAAACGGCTACCCCCAAGCTTACAAGATAAAACAAACCCTCTAACGACTCGTTTAAAAAACCGCCACAACTATGGCGACAATGTGGCGAAACACGTTTCAAATCTGTCATTTATGGCGCTTTTTCGTTGTTTCGTAGCCTAATCTCTATTAACAGCTAAACTTTTTGGTTTAACCCTAGTCGAACTATGCGCCTTACGTTAGAATTCTAAACTAAGTAGTAGTATAAACTGTGTAGCGTGCCTGCTGTTCAGTTTTAAACGGATAATAAACGGTCAAAGAAAATAAAATCATGCTCAGAATAATTCAACGCGCTAAACCGTCCTTTCTCTCCTTCGCTTTTATGCTTTTCAGTGCACTAGTACTGTCAGCGAATGCAGCAGTGGTTACTCCACCAGCTCCATCGGTAGCGGCGGAAGGCTTTCTTTTAACCGACTTTGAAACCGGACACGTAATCGCGTCGAAAAACGCAGACATGCAATTGGCACCCGCCAGCTTGACTAAAATCATGACCATTTATGTGATTGGAAAAGAATTGCAAGCCGGTAACATTAGCCTTTCAGACGAAGTGACCATTTCTGAAAATGCGTGGGCTAAAAAATTCCCAGATTCATCAAAGATGTTTATCGAAGTGGGAACGCAAGTATCGGTAAGCGATTTATTACGCGGTATTGTAGTGCAATCAGGTAACGATGCGTGTGTTGCCATGGCAGAGCACGTTGCCGGTTCACAGGCGGCGTTTGCCAGCATGATGAATGCGCATGCACAAGCTATTGGTATGACATCGTCTAACTTTGTTAATGCCCACGGCCTGCACGACCCAGATCACTACACTACCCCTCGTGATATGGCTGTGCTGTCTCGTGCGCTTATTGCTGAAACTCCTGAAATGTACAAAATTTACAGCGAAAAAGAATTTACATTTAATGGCATCAAGCAATATAACCGTAACAGCCTATTATGGGACAAAAGCTTAAACGTTGATGGCATTAAAACTGGCCATACGTCAGACGCGGGTTACAGCCTTATTACTTCTGCCTCACAAGGCGACATGCGCTTAATCTCTGTAGTTATGGGTACAGATAGTGAAAGAGCCCGTAAGGTTGAAAACAAGAAGCTACTTAAATATGGTTTTCGCTTTTATGAAACGCTAACGCCTTACCACGCTGGCGATAGTTTTGTAGCACACCGCATTTATATGGGCGATAGAGAAACCGTAGACCTTGGAATTAACCAATCTACCCCCATTACCATTCCACGCGGCCAGGCGGCTAACTTGGAAGCCAATTTTGAACTAGATAAAAAACTAGAAGCGCCACTGGCTAAAGGCCAAGTTGTCGGCACACTTTTCCTTCAACTCGAAGGCGAAGATGTAGCCAGCTACCCCCTTGTCACTTTGCAAGAAGTGAAAGAAGGCAGCATGTTTAACCGCATTAAAGATTACATTATGCTGCAACTGGGCTTCGACGAAGCGTAACATTACGCCTCGCTACACTAGTTCAAGGGCGGCCTGATTGGTATAATCGGGCCGTTTTTGTATTTAATGACTGTATAAAAAGGATATCGCATGGATACCCGTTTCGATGAACTTCTAGATTTTCCGACAAATCAAACATTTAAAGTAATGGGCATCGCCCATGACGATTTACCTAATCACGTAATTGAGTGCTTACAGCAGCACGCGCCAGGTGATTATTCACCCGCAGTGAAGCCTAGCAGCAAAGGTAATTACCATTCTGTATCGGTAAGTGTACGAGTGACCAGCAAAGAGCACATGGAAACTATTTACACTGAACTTGCTAAGTTAGAACTTGTAAGAGTCGTACTATAAGTGAGCACCCTAACCGACTCTGTCATTATTCGGCAACTTGGCAGACAAAGCTACGAGCCCATATGGGCTGCCATGAAAGCGTTCACGGATGAACGTGATGATACGACTGAAGATGAAATTTGGCTGGTTGAGCACGACCCTGTATTCACACAAGGTCAAGCAGGCAAAGCTGAACACATTTTGATGCCCGGTGACATTCCCGTGGTGCAAGTCGACAGAGGCGGTCAGGTAACCTATCACGGCCCAGGCCAACAGGTTATCTATCTTCTTATTAATATTCGAAGACGCAAGCTAGGTGTACGTCACTTAGTGACTGCGATGGAAGATGCTGTGGTAGGCTTAATGGCCAAATACGGTGTTACCGCCTACCCTAAACCCGATGCACCAGGGGTTTATGTAGATGAGAAAAAAATTTGCTCACTAGGGTTAAGAATTCGTCACGGTTGCTCATTTCATGGATTGGCATTAAATGTTAGTATGGATTTGTCACCGTTTCAGCGCATTAACCCATGCGGTTATGCAGGTATGGAAATGATTGATACCGCCAGTCTGAATGGCCCAGATTCGATAAGTGTTGCCGGTGAAGTTCTCACCGACTTACTACTTGAAGCGCTTTCCATTACGGAAAAACGACATAAAGAAGGTTTTGATGAGTAACGCACGACCTGTAGCTGGAGTTAAACTCCGCGACGACGAAAAAGTAAAACACATTCCTGTCACCATTATTCCTACTGAAAAGGAAGAAATGCTGCGCAAGCCTTCGTGGATCAAAATTAAGCTGCCACGCAGCACCGATAAAATTGACCATATTAAGAAGACCTTAAGAAAGAATAAACTGCATTCTGTGTGCGAAGAAGCCAGCTGCCCTAACTTAGCTGAGTGCTTCAACCATGGTACGGCAACCTTTATGATTTTGGGTGACATTTGCACCCGTCGTTGTCCGTTCTGTGATGTTGCCCACGGTAAACCACTACCGCCAAGTGCAGAAGAACCAGAAAAGCTAGCGAAAACCATTGCTGAAATGAATCTTCGTTACGTGGTAATTACCTCGGTAGACCGCGATGACTTGCGTGACGGTGGTGCACAGCATTTCGTTGATTGTATCAACGCGATTCGCGAGCACAGCCCGACGACCACAATTGAAGTGCTAGTACCGGACTTCCGTGGCCGTATGGATCGCGCATTAGAAATTTTCAAAAATGGTGTTCCTGATGTGTTCAATCACAACTTGGAAACTATTCCGCGCTTATACCGCGAGTGTCGCCCTGGTGCTAACTATCAGTGGTCACTAGACTTGCTCAAGAAATTTAAAGCGCAGCATCCAGATGTTAAGACCAAGTCTGGCTTAATGATGGGTATGGGCGAAGAAAATGTGGAAATTGAAGGCGTACTTCGCGATTTACGTGCTCACGATGTGGACATGTTAACACTTGGCCAATATTTACAGCCAAGTCGCCATCACTTCCCTGTTAAGCGTTATGTTCACCCTGATGAATTTGATGCGCTAGGCGCTTACGCCAAAGACATTGGCTTTACTCATGCAGCTAGTGGCCCAATGGTTCGCTCTAGTTACCATGCCGACCAACAGGCAGCGGGTAAAGAAGTAAAATAAATATAAAAAAAGCGGCTTTTCACAGCCGCTTTTTTATTTGCCTTTCTTTTCGCTAAGCTAAGCTATCAACTTACTCGCCTTAGCTTTTAGAATTTAGATTTTAGATTTTACTTCGTCTATCCACATCGACATCTTGTCACTCAAGATAGGCATTGGCATTGCCCCATCGGTCAGTATATTGCTGTGGAACGCTTTAATATCGAAGTCGTCACCTAAGGCTTCTGTGGCTTGATTACGTAAATGTCTGATATGACGTTCTCCCACTTTATACGCTAACGCTTGACCAGGAATAGAAATATAACGTTCTACTTCTGCCACCGCATCAGACTCAGCCATTGATGAGTTATCAAGCATATACGCAATGGCCTTTTCGCGGCTCCACCCCTTAGCATGCAGCCCTGTATCAACCACCAGGCGCATAGCACGAAGCTGTTCGTCGTTTAGTCGTCCGTACCACATGTAGGGGTCGGTAAACATGCCAAGCTCTTTTCCTAAGCTTTCCGCATACAAGGCCCAGCCTTCACTGAACACGGTATAGCCGTTGAATTTTCTAAACAAAGGTAAACCTTCCACTTCTTGCTGAATAGCTATTTGGAAGTGATGACCAGGCGCCGCTTCGTGAATACTAAGGGTTTCCAAACTAAACTTTGGCTGCGCTTTTAAATCACGAGTGTTGATATAGAAAATGCCGGGTCTACTGCCATCAGGGGCAGGAGACATGTAGCTAGCTGCTGCCGATGACGCTTCACGATAAGGTTCTACCGCTTTTACAATATAATCAGCTTTCGGAAATACGCTGAAAAGCTTGGGCAAACGGGCGTCTATATCCTTTTTCACGTCGGTGTACGCTTTAATTAAGGCTTCATCAGACTCGAAGTAGAATTTATCGTCAGTACGAAGATGGTCGAAGAACGCCGCTAGGTTTCCTTCAAAGCCCACGATTTCTTTGACCGCTTTCATTTCACCTAATATGCGCGACACTTCAGATAACCCAAACTCATGCACTTCATCGGCACTCAGCGCTAAGGTGGTATTGTCTTTAATTTTGTACTCGTACCACGCCTTTCCGTTCGGTAAATCTGAGTAACCTACGGTAGCGCGAGTGTGGGGCAAGTATTCTTCTACTACGAAGTCGTGCAATTTTTGATACGAAGGTACAATCATTTCAGTGATCATTCCTTCATAGGCTGCGGCTAAACGCGCTTTTTCATCGTCGCTAATGTTTTCATTTGTTTCAAGCTGTTTTACTGGACCGTAAAACACACTCTCAGAGGCCTTTTTAACAACGTGAGCACTTAACTGCGGCACCATTTTTTCGGTGATAGCAGTCGGTAAAACCACGCCTTCCTCAATGCCTTTTTTCATATACTGGATTACGCTATCGATAAACGCTACGTAGCCTTTAGTACGTGAAATAAAGTTTTCGTAGTCTTTTACCGTAACAAACGGCTGGGCAGATTGACCCGAGCCCAGCATGGGGAAAAAAGTATGCACACCATACATTTGATTAATTGGCATGTACTGGCTACCAAACTCGTATCCCGCAATGCGGTGTTCTCTGTCGTTTTTGAAAATATGGTAGCTGATCCAGTCTTGCCCAGAAAGTTTAGACGCATCAATAGCATTAATGGCTGCTAAATACGTTTGCTCGTGCGCCTTTGATTTTGCGATAGACGCCTCGCTTAAAGGCTCGTTAAACTTATCGTTATAATCGCTCACGCCATAAAATGTCGCCATTACTGGGTTTTGTTCCAACGACTCGTTGAAATATTTAAGCGTTAAGGCGGCTAATTTTTCTGCCTCGGTTTTATTTGCATCCACTTCCATGATGTCTTTAGTTTCACTAACCGCAGACTGCAATTGTGTAGAAACCGCTGTATTGTCTTGCTGATGCCCTAAAGCGGGTGCAGCCATTAAGCCGCCCACTATGGCAGCACTAAGTAAACTTATCTTCATTGTTTTCATTATAAAAATAACCTGTCGTGTATTTATTATTAATTTACCGCCCAATATTGCCTGTTCCCCCCTAATGATTACAAGGTTTTTGCGCGATCAGGATGACTTTAGTCTGCGGGCTGTTAGAATGCCGTCATTCTGCCTAAACCCACAAAAGAAGTGAGGTTACGCAATGCGTAAACATATCTATATTGCCTACACAGGCGGTACCATCGGAATGAAGCCATCAGATCATGGTTATGTTCCAGCGGCTGGGTTCCTTGGTGATACATTGAATGACATGCCTGAGTTTCATCGTAGTGAAATGCCATTATTCACACTGCATGAGTACGATAACCTGATTGATTCATCGGATATGAACCCTTCTGATTGGCAGCGCATTGCCGATGATATTGCAGAAAACTATGATAAATACGACGGATTCATCATCTTGCATGGCACAGATACCATGGCGTATACCGCATCTGCGTTAAGCTTTATGCTGGAAGATTTGACCAAGCCTGTGATAGTTACTGGTTCACAAATTCCTCTTGCAGAGCTGCGTTCTGACGGTCAAGTTAACCTGCTAAACGCGCTTTACGTTGCGGCTAATTTCCCCATTGCAGAAGTCGGTTTGTTTTTCAATAACCGCTTATTACGGGGAAATCGCAGTCGTAAGGTAGATGCCGATGGATTCAGTGCCTTCGATTCACCTAACTTCCCACCACTTCTTGAAGCAGGTATTAACATCCGCCTTAAAGCCGGTGAACTTGCCACTAAGTCAGATAAACCCCTGAAGGTTTCGAGTGTAAAAGCTCAGCCCATTGGTATGGTAAGTTTGTACCCTGGCATTTCTTCAGAAGTGCTTAAAAATACCTTACAACAACCGGTAAATGCACTCATTTTATTAAGTTACGGCGTGGGAAATGCCCCCCAAAGCCCAGCCCTAATTGCTCAATTAGAATATGCAAGGGACAGGCAAATACCGGTGCTTAATTGCACCCAGTGTATGCGCGGTCGCGTCAACATGGGCGGGTATGCCACTGGGCATGGTTTACAAGAAGTGGGCGTGTTATCTGGCAGCGATATGACCCCCGAAGCAGCATTGGCAAAATTACATTATTTATTAAGTAAGAATCTGCCGTTTGAAACCATTAAAGCCAAGCTTACCCAAAACCTCTGCGGCGAGCTAAGCGAATAGGAATACACCATGACCACATCTTATAGCGGTGCGCTTAGAAAAATGCGCACTCATGCTGACGACAACAACACGGTAAACTACCAGCTTCCTATTGGAGAACACAAGGTAGATATAAACCCAGTTATCGGCCAAAAGGTTTCCCTAGATTTTACGGGCGACATTAACTGCGTACATTGCAATAGAAAGACCAAAAAAAGCTTTAGCCAAGGCTATTGCTACCCTTGCTTAATTTCATTAGCCCAATGCGATAGCTGTATTATTAAACCTGAAAAATGTCACTACCACGAAGGAACATGTCGAGAACCGCAATGGGGCGAAGAACACTGCTTTAGCGAGCACTTTGTGTACTTAGCTAACACCGGCAATGTAAAAGTCGGCATCACTCGCCACGTTACTGATGGGGTATCGTCCCGCTGGATGGATCAGGGTGCTACCCAAGCCACGGTCATGTTACGCGTAACAGACAGGCTCACCAGCGGCCTAGTGGAAATGCTTTGCAAAGAGCATATTGGCGATAAAACCAATTGGCGCACTATGTTGAAAAGTGCACCAGAACAGGTTGATTTACTTGAGGTAAAAGCCACTATATTGTCGAAAATTGCTGATGGATTAGCTCAAATTCAGCAGACAAAAGGGATACAAGCGGTGTCTGAAGCCGATGGTGAAGTGCATAACATTCACTACCCTGTTGATACTTATCCTGAAAAAATCAAATCGATTAACTTAGATAAAACCCCAGAATTTGAAGGCGTACTCACTGGAATTAAAGGCCAGTATTGGATGCTGGATGGCGACCGTGTTATCAATATCCGTAAATACGCCGGATACAATGTAAATCTGCATGTAGGATAAAGTTTGGGATAAGAGGTGGCTCAAATTGTAACACCGCCCCTTCCCGCGCAATCCGTGCAGATAATGTTGTCCTATACTTTGTCTGCACGGTTAGCTTTCTGCCTAAGCGTGTAACATAAAGTTTGTAACGCAAAGCTCGTAACGTTAATCTCGTAGCGCTAATCTCGTAGCGTTAATCTCTTAGCAATAACCTTGTAATGCAAAGCTCGTCACATAAACCTCTTAGCACCAACCCTATAGCATAAAGCGTGAAACTGCCGTCCAGCATTCAAAAAGCTAGGGGGTTAGCGCCAATATTCAAAGTAGTCAGAAGTATCACGTTCGGGTTTCGCCGCAGGTTCAAACGCTGGCGTACCTAAATATAAAAACCCAACTATCTCGTCGTCATCGTTTAAATCAAAACCACGCTTTACCGTATCGCAATGGGCATAACTTCCCGTTCTCCACATGCCATTAAACCCCTGGGCTACTGCAGCCATTTGCATAGCCATCACCCCACACGATGCAGAAGCAATTTGCTCTACACGGGGGACTTTTTCATGTTCAACATGCTTAGCAATCGCCACCACAATCATAGGTGCTCGACGAGGTAACTGCACTGCCCGCTCAATTTCTTTCTCAGACTTATCGTTATCGATAGCAGATTGCTCATATAAACTGCCTAGTTTATCTAGCCCTTTACCCTCACAAACGATAAAACGCCACGGCGTTAAACACGCATGATCAGGGGCACGAAGTGCAGCTTGCATAATGTTTTCAAGCGCATCACCTGACGGAGCAGGCGCAGTAAGTCTAGGTTGAGAGCTTCTGTTAAGCAGTAACGTAAGTGCATCCATTTCAGTATCCTATTATCGAACAAAGCGTTATGAAGATCCTACGTTCTATTATGAGAAAAGACCAGCATAGCGGGTCTATTTTAGGGGCAGGCTACCTAAAGTTGTTATCTCGCAACTTAGGGCGAAAGAAGTAATCAATACTTACATAGCGACCACCCCCATAGAAAAATAGCACCAGCAGCATCACAAAATAGGTAGCACCGAATTCAATATCATTATTTAGCACCACTAAACTACCACTGGAAGTAAGCCAATCGTAGTTGCCATACGTTTGCAGTAAAGATTTAGCAGCACTTAATTTCTCAGGTGCCGCCATGACACTGTCGTTCATCAAAATAGTGCCATCGGCTAGCCAAGATGATGCATCGGCAATGGCTAACCACCCGTTGTCGATGTGCACGGTGAATATGGCCACTAACATGGTTACCATCAACGGAATAGCCACCAACCTAGTAAGTAAACCGAGTAATAAGAATATACCGCCTACTAACTCAGCAGCAGTGGCTAGAAAAGCAAGCACGAGCGGAAATGGCAATCCCAATCCATAGTCTTCATTACCAAACCAGTCAACAATGGACGAAAAGCTGCTCGCCTTATTCCAACCAGCTTGAATCATGACAGGGGCTAAATAAAGCCTTAACAACAGTAATGGTATTCCATCTGCCACACTTAGTTTTTTAAAGAGGTTCGCGTATAATTGCTTTATCATTATCAAGCGCCTTGTTAATGGAGTTTGGTTTTTAACGTATTGTTATAGGAACGTGATGAAGTGAATAAACTTTCACTTAACAATAGAAAACAACCACGGGATACGCAAAAAACATCACCGCTTAAGCGGTTGTTTGTGCGTGGCCACAAAAAAGTAGGCTATAAAAAGACCACTGGCGACTTAATGATGCAACTAAGCGCGAATGATCATAAGCACATCGCTGAAGTGATTGCGCAATGGCTAACAGATGACGAGAATGCCCATAAGTGAGTGACTTTGCGGTACAATCACAAACAATTACAAATAAGTTAGCGATCTAGTTTCGATTCGGTAACATAATAGAGTTAAACAAACAGAAGGTAATGTAATTTATGGCTGCCAAAGGAAACTGGACTAAATCCTTATTTATTGGCCTGTGGACGGTTTTAAACTTCACCCGTAAGCTTTTTTTCAATGTCATTTTTCTGGTGATTTTTGTTGGCATAATCATTGCGATTACCTCTCAAGAAGACGACCAACTTACGGTTAAAGCGAATAGTGCGCTTTTACTTACGTTGAACGGACAACTTGTTATTGAAAAAGAGTCTGTCGATCCCTTTGAACAGTTTTTACAAGATGCCATGGGGTCAGAGCCTGATAACCCAGAAGTGCTAGTGCGTGATGTCGTAAAGGTTATCGAAAACGCTAAGCAAGACAGACGGATTAAAGCGTTAGTTTTAGACCTTCAAGGTTTATCTGGCGGCGGTTTAGACAAACTTCGCACAGTTGCGCGCGCCATCAACGATTTCAAAACCTCTGAAAAGCCTGTTTACGCTATTGGTGACTACTACACTAAAGAGCAGTACTACCTTGCGTCTCATGCGAATCACGTTTATCTCAATCCTATGGGTTCATTACTGCTAGATGGCTATGGTCGTTATGGCATGTATTTCAAAGATTTCCTGGAAAAACTTAAAGTTACTACACATATTTTCCGCGTGGGTACTTATAAATCTGCCGTAGAACCACTTATTCGCAACGATATGTCTGAAGCGGCCAAAGAAGCTGAGCGTAAATGGTTAGACGGTTACTGGCAGCAATATAAAGAAGACGTTGCTGCGGCCCGTGGCATCCCACTTTCCAACTTTGATGAAACCTTGGAAGGCTTACTGGCTAAGTTTGAACAAGCTGGTGGGGATTTTGCAAATTACGCATTACAAAATAATTGGGTAGATGCACTAAAAACCCGAGAAGAGGTTCGCGTTGAACTTACCGGTCTTGTGGGCGAAAACGAAGACAATCACGGTGTTAACGTGACTAACTTTAACACCTACTTGAAAGTCGTTAATCCTCCCCTACCGTCTATCAATAGTGACATCGATAAGGTGGCTATTGTGGTAGCGAAGGGCACTATTTTAAATGGCAATCAAAAAGCGGGCACCATTGGCGGCGACAGTACTGCACGGTTATTGCGTAAAGCACGTCTAGATGAAAACGTTAAAGCAGTAGTACTGCAAATAGATTCCCCAGGGGGCAGTACGTTAGGTTCAGAGATTATCCGCCAAGAAGTACTTGAGTTGAAAAACGCAGGTAAACCGGTGGTGGTTTCTATGAGTACTTACGCTGCATCAGGCGGTTATTGGATTGCAGCAAACGCCGATCGCATTTTTGCCAGCCCAAGCACTATTACTGGCTCTATCGGCGTATTCGGCATGTTTATGACATACGAAAACTCACTTGATTACTTAGGCATTCATAGTGATGGTGTTGGCTCGAATGAGCTAGCGGGTTTCTCAGCAGTACGCCCTTTAGCACCAGAATTTGGTCAAATTTTGCAACGTAATGTTGAAACTAGCTACGGTAACTTCTTATCTTTGGTATCGAACGCCCGAGATATGACGGTAGATGAAGTAGATGACGTTGCACAAGGCCGTGTATGGATTGGTACCGACGCCTTAGAACTTGGACTAGTTGATGAACTGGGCACGCTAGAAGACGCTGTTAATGCCGCGGCAGAATTCGCTGCACTAGAAAACTACGATACATTCTATGTTCAACGTACACTTTCAGCACAAGAACTGTTTTGGAAAGAGTTCTTCGGTCAAGCCTTTACGTTTGTTGGAAAGTGGCAGTTTGCTAACTCAGACTCTGCGCTAATTAATGAATTTAAACGTGTATTAGGCGAGTTCAGTATTTTCAACGAACTGAACGACCCGATGGGTACCTATATTCTTTGCCTGCAGTGCCAAGTAGAATAATTAGTCACGTAGGTAAGGTACTACTATAGCAAACCATGATTTAACCTCTCTACAGCGTCAGCACATTGCTGATGCTGTAGAAGGCTGCTACCAACGCGCTGATGAATATTTTAAGCGCACATTCCCCCGCCCTGCGCTTACCTTTAGACGCTCTGGTAAAAATGCAGGCACTGCGTTTCTTCAACAAAATCGCATTAACTTACACCCCGAACTATTCAAACAGAATGAACACGAATTTATCGAAGATGTCATTCCCCATGAAGTGAGCCATTTACTTACTTGGCAATTATTCAAAAAGGTAAAACCCCACGGTGTGGAATGGCAGGCGATTATGGTTGATGTGTTTAAGCGTCCGGCTAACGCTACCCACAGTTTTGATGTAAAAGGCGTGATTGGTAAGTTGTTCAACTATGCCTGCCTTTGCAGTTCACACCAACTGACAATAAGACGACACAACAAAATTTTAAAAGGGGCGCAGTACAAGTGCCGAAAATGCAATGGCGTACTTGTAGAAGAAAAGTTAGTTAATTAGTTGGTTAATTCGCTAGCTCGCGAACGTGCTTCGACAAAGTAACAAGCAACCGTATTTTAGCGGAACCAATGTTTAGTAAATACATTATCTAAATCATTAAAAGCAGTTTTGAGCAACGCTGCCAATTCTTTATATTTCGGTTTCGATTTGACCGACGATACATTACAACCTTCAGAGCGCATCTTGCTGTGAATATCTAGATACCAGCTATTTAACTGCGGTGGTAAGTATTGGTTTGAACGATGACCCAACCACAATAATCCCTGAAGCGGAATACTGAGAAAGAATGCACCTATAGTGATAGTTTGGGGGAAATAGTCTGTGCCCATGTTCTGAAGTAACAGTACGCAAGAGAGTATCGCCGCAGGTGGCATGGTCTTTATAGCAAAACGCGTGGCTGCAACCACCCTACATTCAGGGAAGTAGGCATACAGTTCTTTTTTGACGGGCCAGGTTTTCATGTAGTGCTGGCCATCTTTTAGCATTGTTATCACAGACTGTGACATAAACCACCTCATTTCGCTTCAGTAAGTAGCGCACTCTGGATACTTGTTCTTATTCACTAATAGCCAGTTGGCGCCGCTTTAACGCCGTATTGGCTCGTGACTATCGCAAATTAAAACGCTATGCATATTTAAACGCTGTTTTTGCCATAAAGCTCAGTGATAATACAAACACTTAATTATTACCCCAGCGCTCAAGGTTAATATGGTGTCTAAACATGATTTCTAAAGCACAGATTTAACGTATTGCTACAACATGAATTGTAATACGAATTTCGCCTAATACAACGCAAGTTCGTCGCAATATCGCCGCCTTTTATTATAAATAATTTAAAAACAGACTTAATTGCATAATTAATTATCACCAAGTACATCAGATGGGTGACTTTTCATCATCATGAAGGCATCATAATGCCCTTCTTTCAGTGCTATTGTGCGAAGGTATCGTGTTTTTCAAAGGTATTGGCCGATTAGCAGTTGAAAAAGCAAGGTACAGTCCTTACCTAGCTACCTATAGCGTAGTGACAGCGCGACAGACAGTTGGCAAGCTTCGCTTCAAAATTATAGCAGAATTCAGCCCGGATAAATGGGCATTAGTTGGAGATACAAATGGCAGATAACAGACATGTTCGCCTACTTATTTTAGGATCGGGCCCAGCAGGCTACTCAGCGGCAGTTTATGCAGCTAGAGCAAACCTAGAACCTGTGCTTTTGACGGGGATCCAGCAAGGCGGACAGCTTACTACGACCACAGAAGTAGAAAACTGGCCAGGCGATCCTGAAGGACTAACCGGTCCTGACCTTATGGTTCGTATGCAAAAGCATGCAGAGAAGTTCGATACTGAAATTATCTTCGACCATATTAATAAAACAGACTTAACCAAGCGTCCTTTCACTCTTTATGGTGACAGTGGCACATACACGTGTGACGCCTTAATTATTGCCACAGGTGCATCTGCTAAATATCTTGGTATGGAATCTGAACAAGCGTTTATGGGTAAAGGGGTTTCGGCCTGTGCTACCTGTGACGGCTTTTTCTATCGTAACCAAAAAGTAGCGGTCATTGGCGGTGGTAATACCGCAGTGGAAGAAGCCTTGTATTTATCTAACATTGCGTCTGAAGTTCACGTTGTGCATCGCCGTGATACTTTCCGTAGTGAAAAAATTCTTGAACAGCGTCTTCGCGACAAAGCGGAAAATGGCAATGTGGTATTACACTTAGACCATACCCTTGATGAAGTCATGGGTGACGAAATGGGTGTAACGAAAATTCGTATTAAAGAAACCGATGGTGAAGCCACCGAAGAAATTGATGTAATGGGTCTTTTCGTGGCTATCGGCCACAAGCCTAATACTGACATTTTCGCTGAACAGCTTGAAATGAAAGACGGCTACATTGTGGTAAATAGCGGCTTGCATGGCAATGCAACGCAAACCAGTGTTGAAGGTGTATTTGCTGCCGGTGATGTGAGCGACCATATCTACCGTCAAGCAATAACGTCTGCGGGAACAGGCTGTATGGCTGCGTTAGATGCAGAAAAATACTTAGATGGCTTTATGCCTGAGCAAGGCTAAGCCTTGTTCGATTTCAAGCCCTGCCATTTTCAGGGCTTGATGTCTTTCCTTTTATGATAGCGCTGCCTTATTTAGACATTGATACACCCTTTCCTCCTGTATCTGAAGCACTTGACGATCCAAACGGCCTACTAGCCTTTGGCGCAGATCTTAGCGCCCAGCGTCTTTTTTCTGCCTATTCTAGCGGAATATTTCCTTGGTTTAGCGATGATGAACCCTTGTTGTGGTGGTCGCCCAATCCACGTTCTATTATCGAGTTAGATGATTTTGTGTGTTCGAAAAGTTTACGCAAACTGGCTCGACAAAAGCGCTACAAGGTGACGTTAAATCACGCCTTCGATTCTGTGATTAATGCCTGTGCCAATATTCCACGTAAGAATCCGAATTCACAAGCGCCCAGTCAAGACACCTGGATAACAGAAGATATGCAAAAAGCTTACAGTTATTTGCATCAGCTTGGTTTAGCGCATTCGGTAGAAGTGTGGGACGGTGATGCGCTTGTTGGAGGCTTATACGGCGTAGGTGTAGGGAAAGTGTATTGCGGTGAGTCTATGTTTCACAAACAAAGCAACACCTCTAAATTGGCTATGCTAGCGTTAGTTGAGCACATGAAGCGTAACGAGATGGCATTCATTGATTGTCAGCTGCCAACGGATCATCTTGCCTCACTGGGTGCGAAAACAATTTTCCGTAACGAATTTATTGAAAAACTGCAAACTAGCAACCACACTCTAACCGATGAAGGCTCTTTAACTACCGACTACATGCATCAGTGGCATCCGCAGGTTATCACACCGTGAGATTTGGAATTACGCAATCTTTTGATTGTAGCTATTTGCCCAATCAACAAGAACAATTACTGGTTTATGCCGAATCAGATAACCAGCTTGCGTGGCGTTACGGTCAACTTATTCAAGTAGGGTTTAGACGCAGCGGTGAGCAAATCTACCGCCCACACTGTCCAGACTGTCATGCCTGTGAATCGGTAAGAATACCGGTGGCTACTTTTTGTCCTTCTAAAAGTCAAAAGCGTATACTCAATCGCAACCAACATTTTGTAGTAACCAGCGCCAAGAGCGCCAATCATTTATATTACCCATTGTACGAGAAATATATTTGCGCCCGGCACACCGATGGTAGTATGTATCCGCCTTCTAGCGAACAGTTTGAAAACTTTATTTTGTGCGAGTGGAAACGCCCCCAATTTATTGAAGCCTACGATGGCGATACGTTGATTGCAGTAGCAGTGACAGACACCATCGACAATGGCGAAGAGCATCAAGCCTTATCGGCACTTTATACTTTTTACGATCCTGATTATCACTCATCGTCTCTTGGGACGTGGATGATCATGATGCAAATCGAGCAGGCAAAGCAACAAGAACGAGATTTTGTCTACTTGGGATATTACGTAGAAGAATGCCAAAAAATGTCTTATAAGCATAAATTTTTCCCTTATGAGCAATTTTCTGGCAACAAATGGCACCGTTTTGATAAAAAACCTGCTTAATCGCTTTACACGCAACGCAAGATTGGTTAATGTCTGCGCGGCAAAAAATTTGAATTACTGAGGTAACTGCTTTACATGGCAAAAGAAGATTGTATTGAAATGGAAGGTACGGTTCAAGACACCCTACCTAATACTATGTTCCGTGTTGAACTAGAGAATGGTCACGTAGTGACAGCACATATTTCTGGTAAGATGCGTAAAAACTATATCCGAATTCTTACTGGCGATAAGGTCACTGTTGAGATGACTCCTTATGACCTAACAAAAGGTCGTATCATTTATCGCGCCAGATAATGAGCCATTTAGCGGTCAACGCATTCCAAAAAAAAGCCCAATGTAAATCATTGGGCTTTTTTGTATGTGTAGAGTTAAGCCCCGCGAAGGCATTTGGCAGTACCCTAACGCTTGGGGTTTAGCATTAAAGTGTTTGGGTTTGCATTTGGGGTTTGGGTTTAGCGCTTAGTATTTGACACTTAGAATTTGGCACTTTGCATCAACAGGCAATCAAACTGCCTAGCCCTTTCACGTTTATCGCGTTTATCGCGTTAGAGGCTCAAGGTTTTAAAAACAAAAAAAATGCCACCCCCTTTCAGGCGCAGCATTTTTTATTCAACATTACACGTCTAGTGCAACAAGATCACTAGGTGTTAGCTAGACTCTGTTTCTTCTTTAACTGCATCAACGCCCGAATATTCAAACTCCAACTTATCGTCGTTCAAATCTACTTTAACGTCGCCGCCTTTCGTTAATTCACCAAACAGCAATTCATTCGCCAGTTCTTTCTTAATCTCTTCTTTGATTAAGCGAGACATAGGACGGGCACCCATGGACTTGTCGTAGCCCTTCTCGGCTAAATAAGCACGTGCTGCAGGGGTAACCTCTAAAGATACTCCTTTAACGTCCAGCTGCGCCTGAAGCTCGATAATGAACTTATCAACAACCTGCAAGATAACCTCGGCATCAAGGTGATTAAACCAGATAATGCCGTCTAAGCGGTTTCTGAATTCAGGGGTAAACACCTTGTTGATTTCAGATAGCGCATCGTGGCTATGATCTTGCTGTTTAAAGCCAATAGACTTGCGCACCGTTTCTTGTACACCCGCATTGGTCGTCATTACCAATACTACATTTCTGAAGTCTACCTTCCGGCCATTGTTGTCGGTAAGCGTACCGTGATCCATGACCTGCAACAGAATGTTGTAGATATCACTGTGCGCTTTCTCGATTTCATCTAGCAGTACCACTGAGTATGGGTTTTTAATAACCGCATCGGTTAACAATCCACCTTGCTCAAAACCTACATAACCTGGAGGCGCACCAATCAAACGGCTAACCGCATGGCGTTCCATGTACTCAGACATATCGAAACGAACCAACTCAACGCCCATTATTTTAGCAAGTTGCTGCGTGACTTCGGTTTTACCCACACCGGTAGGCCCTGCAAACAAGAAACTACCAATTGGTTTTTCTTCCGCACCCAACCCTGAACGCGATAGCAAAATAGCGTCGTTAAGCGTCTCTATGGCTTTGTCTTGGCCAAACACCATCATTTTAAGGTTGCGGCCAAGGTTCTTAAGTACTTCTTTGTCAGACGCGGAGACAGACTTTTCAGGGATTCGAGCCATCTTCGCAATAATCTGCTCAATATCCCCTACCCCAATCGTCTTCTTACGCTTCGATTGCGGCAACAAGCGCTGGCTTGCTCCGGCTTCGTCCATCACGTCAATAGCCTTATCAGGCAAGTGACGTTCGTTTATGTACTTAGCCGAAAGCTCAGCTGCAGCCTGAATAGCTTTTTGTGTATAGCGTACGTTGTGATGATCTTCATATCGGCTTTTAAGGCCAAGTAGAATTTTGGTAGTGTCGCTTACGCTTGGCTCAGTCACATCCACTTTTTGGAAACGACGGGCCAAGGCTCTGTCTTTTTCAAAAATACCTTGGTATTCCTGATAAGTTGTTGAGCCAATACAACGAAGTTCACCGCTTGAAAGCTTAGGCTTCAGCAAGTTAGATGCATCCATAACACCGCCAGATGCCGCACCAGCACCAATGATGGTATGAATTTCATCAATAAACAAAATGGCGTCTTCGTCTTTCGACAATTCTTTCAATATCGCTTTTAAGCGTTTCTCGAAATCACCACGATATTTAGTGCCGGCTAGTAGGCCACCTAAGTCTAGCGAGTAAACGGTACTGTTGCTGATAACTTCAGGCACGTCTTCGTTTACAATTCGATAGGCTAACCCTTCAGCAATAGCGGTTTTACCTACGCCAGCTTCACCCACAAGCAGCGGGTTATTTTTTCTACGGCGACACAAAATCTGAATCGTGCGCTCGACTTCTTTATCGCGCCCAATCAATGGGTCTACCTTGCCTTCTTTGGCGTGGCGATTTAAATCTGTCGCGTATTTACTTAGTGCCGACCCGCTTTCTTCACCGCCTTCACCCTCTTCACCCGTTTCTGGGTTAAGTGGCGCATCATCTTCGGCTTTACTCACACCGTGACTAATGAAGTTAACAATATCTAAGCGGGTTACATCAGACTTTTTGAGAATGAAAACGGCTTGAGACTCTTGCTCACTGAAAATAGCCACGAGTACGTTGGCACCAGTGACTTCTTCTTTACCAGATGATTGCACATGGAAAACTGCACGTTGGAGCACGCGCTGAAAACCTAAGGTAGGCTGTGTCTCTCGTTCGTTCATTTGCTCGTCAAGAATCAACGGGGTAGTGTCTTTAACGAAAGAAATCAGCTCACTTTTAATTGCTTCAATATCCGCACCGCAGGCATGCAGTGCTTCACGGGCTGCCGAGTTATCAAGTAGCGCCAGCAATAAATGCTCGACCGTCATAAACTCATGGCGATGTTCTCTGGCAAATACAAACGCATCATTCAACGTCTGTTCTAATTCTTTATTTAACATATCGCTCGCCCTCTACAAATTGACTTACGCCTGTTCCATAGTACACATAAGCGGATGACTGTGCTTACGTGCATACTGATTTACCTGCATCACCTTGGTCTCTGCTATCTCAGCAGTAAAAATGCCACAAACTGCCTTACCTTGGTAGTGTACTGTTAGCATAATTTGATGCGCTTTCTCAGCATCCATATTGAAAAATTGCATGAGCACTTCAATTACAAAATCCATTGGCGTGTAATCGTCGTTGTTCAACAACACTTTATACATTGGCGGCGGCTGCGTTTTTTGGCGCTGCGCGTCTTTCAGTTTTTCCCGTTCGATGCTAATGGCGTTGTCTCTACTCATAATTAATAATAGTGCTTTGTTGGCAGATGTCTCACTAACTTTAGGATAAAATTAATTTACATTTGCTCTTGACATAATATGGTTAAAAAATCTACATTTTAGAGGTGACATTGTTGCATTGAAAACAAGTCACTCTGCCTTCAATTATATTGTGGGGGCATAATCGTGTTAGTTCAAGGATTAAGAGGAAGTCGTAGTATGGCGATTGGCAAAGTTAAATGGTTTAACAACGCGAAAGGATTTGGTTTTATTGTACCTGAAGATGGTGGCGAAGATATTTTTGCTCACTATTCTACTATCCAAATGGAAGGATATCGCTCACTCAAAGCTGGTCAGGAAGTCACTTATGACGTGCAACAGGGCCCTAAAGGCCTGCACGCTGAAAACATAGGCTTCAAAGAAGAACCAGAGCGTTAAGTAACACCAAACAAATTCTACAGAAGCCTGTTGTTGCCTACTTAGGCAGCAGTGGGTTTTTTCTTAGGGAGTCGACAATCGTTCACTCTCATAGATGAGTCTGCTCTACTCTTTTTATTAAATTTTCTTTATTTCCTCGCAACGCTTCTTTTAATTATTACTTATTTTTAAATATTCTGAGTTTAATTCAGATAAATTGCCTTTCTGCTCACTCACATTGTTAGATTAAATTGCACTAACCAGCAAAAAACCAAAATTAATTAGCATAAAGATAAGTAAATTTTTTAAAAATTTACTCCGATAGGATTGTTTTAAATGTTAATAAATATAAAAAAAGCGCCCCTGACTATTTGGTCAGGGGCGCTTTTAAAACAGGTGACTAAAAAATCAGTAACCTATTTAGTTTTATTAAGCGTTTAGAATCGCTTTCAAGGTTTCACTAGGCGACATAGTGGCCTCTAGTTTCTCTGAATCAGGGTAGTAGTAACCACCGATATCCTGAGGCTTACCTTGAGATTCATCAATCTCAGTAATGATTGTATCGATTTTAGCCGATAGTTCGTCATATACCGCTTTAAACTGCGCCGCTAAGTCAGCGTCTTCAGTTTGGTTAGCCACTTCTTCTGCCCAGTACAAACCAAGATAAACGTGGCTACCACGGTTATCTAATTGGCCAGCTTTACGCATTGGTGACTTACCATTGTTTAGCAGTGTCTCTGTCGCTTTGTCTAACGCTGTAGCGATAATCTTAGCTTTCTTGTTGTCGTGCTTAATTGCCACGTCTTCAAGTGAAACCGCTAACGCCAAGAATTCACCTAATGAATCCCAACGAAGGTGACCTTCTTCAACGAATTGTTGAACGTGCTTAGGTGCACTACCACCTGCGCCAGTTTCATACAAACCGCCACCTGCCATTAGAGGCACAATTGAAAGCATTTTAGCACTGGTGCCGAGCTCAAGAATTGGGAACAAGTCAGTGAGGTAATCACGCAGTACGTTACCAGTTACTGAAATAGTATCTAGTCCGCGAATTGCACGTTCCATGCTGAAACGAATCGCGCGAACAGGTGCCATAATTGAAATGTCTAAACCTGACGTATCGTGGTCTTTCAAGTAGGTTTCTACTTTCGTGATCAGCTGTGCATCGTGAGCACGCTCATCATCTAACCAAAATACAGCTGGCATACCAGATTGACGTGCACGGGTAACTGCTAGCTTAACCCAGTCTTGAATAGGTGCGTCTTTCACCTGACACATACGCCAGATATCATCTTCTTCAACAGCATGCTCCATCAATACGTTACCGTCTTGATCGACAACTTGTACTGTACCGTCAGCTTCCATTTCAAACGTTTTATCGTGTGAACCGTACTCTTCAGCTTTCTGCGCCATCAAACCAACGTTAGGTACTGTACCCATTGTAGTTGGATCGAATGCACCGTGAGTTTTACAGAAGTTAATCACTTCTTGGTAAATAGTGGCATAAGTACTTTCAGGAATAACCGCTTTAGTATCGTGCGACTTTCCATCCGGTCCCCACATTTGACCTGAGTTACGGATCATTGCAGGCATTGAAGCATCTACAATTACGTCACTTGGTACGTGTAGGTTAGAAATACCTTTGTCTGAGTTTACCATTGCGATAGGTGGGCGGTCGGCATAACAAGCATTGATGTCTTTTTGAATTTCAGAACGCTGAGACTCAGGAAGGCTAGCAATTTTATCGTATACGCTACCAAGACCGTTATTAGCGTTAACGCCTAGCTCTTCAAACAAGTCGCCCCATTTTTCGAACAAGTCTTTGTAGAATACTTTAACGCAGTGACCGAATACGATGGGGTGAGACACCTTCATCATTGTTGCTTTAACGTGTAGCGAGAATAAAACGCCTGTGTTTTTCGCATCTTCAATTTGTTCTTCGAAGAATTCACACAAGGCTTTTTTGCTCATGTACATAGCGTCAATAACTTCACCAGCAAGCAAGCTTACTTTAGGCTTAAGCGTTTTCTTGCTGCCGTCTTTTCCGGTGAACTCAATGCTTACGTAACCTTCTTTTTCTACAGTTACTGATTTTTCACCTGAATAGAAATCGCCACCGCGCATGTGCGCTACGTGAGTACGTGATGCTTGTGACCACTCGCCCATTGAATGCGGGTGCTTGCGCGCAAAATTCTTAACCGCAGTAGGTGCGCGGCGGTCTGAGTTACCTTCACGTAATACAGGGTTTACTGCACTACCTAGAACCTTGCCGTAACGCTCACGAATCTCTTGGTCTTCGTCAGTTTTAGGCGAATCTGGGAAAGCCGGTACGTTAAAGCCTTTTTCGTTTAGCTCAGCGATAGTGGCGCGCAACTGAGGAATAGACGCACTTACATTTGGTAGCTTAATGATGTTAGCTTCAGGATCTTGCGTCATTTCACCAAGTTCAGATAACGTATCGGTTACACGTTGCTCTTCAGAAAGAAACTCGGGAAAAGTAGCCAACACACGGGCCGCAAGAGAAATATCGCTTAGCTCTACTTCAACATCAGCAGCACTAGCAAACTTCTTAATAATAGGAAGCAACGAGTACGTCGCCAGCATTGGCGCTTCATCTGTTTTAGTATAGATGATCTTAGACTTGGTCATTATGTACCTCAATGTTGTCGGTAGCGTACTACCGTTTTAGTCCATTAGTCGCACTAACACAAAGCATGTGGAAAGCCTTCGGTCACTACGATACGTAATTGATGTTTTATGTTCTGTTGCACTTAACAACAGAACCACTTGTTGTTTTCGTCCTCGTGCTGAGATTAACGCAACCTTCATGCACTCAACACGAATGGGCAGTCTGTTATTTTTATAACTGCGAACATTAGTATAAGGTCGAAACTTTTAGTTACAAGTCATACCATTGTCTTAACCGACGACTTGCCTGAATTTCGCCGAATTTCCCGCACATTTTTATGCCCTTTATTGTTTTAGCTTTGTCTTACTCGGGCAGTTTTTCGCGCATTGTGGTAGGCTTTAGCGATAGAAGGCATCCTAAGAATAAGAGTAATTATTCACACCATGGCAAACGAAAGCAAAATCGTACTTTTCAACAAACCTTTTCAAGTACTGTCTCAATTTACTGATGCAGACGGCCGAGAAACCCTTAAGGATTATATTGATGTACCAGGGGTATATGCTGCCGGTCGACTAGACAGAGATTCCGAAGGGTTATTGGTGCTGACTAACGACGGAAAGCTACAACATAAATTGGCACACCCCGAGGCCAAAACCAGCAAAACCTATTGGGTGCAAGTGGAAGGCATTCCTAACGAGGCTGCGCTAGACGCCTTGCGTAACGGGGTAGAGCTTAAAGACGGCATGACCAAACCAGCCAAAGTTGTAGCTATAGATCCTCCTGAATTATGGGACAGAAACCCGCCAGTTCGTTTTCGTCAAGCTATCCCGACTAGCTGGTTATCTATCACAATCAGTGAAGGCAGGAACCGCCAAGTTAGGCGTATGACCGCCCACATTGGTTTTCCTACATTGCGTTTAGTGCGCCATCGCGTGGGCAATTGGACCATTGATGGCATCGATAATGGCAAATACGTGTGTTTCTAACATTGACGCTAAAACAATGCCGATTTCTTCAAACGCTTATTCAAACGCCCAATTGTGTGTTTCGCTATTTAATAGACCAATATAACGATGAGACCTCACTATGATTACGTTCATTATTAGTTATAGCTTTTTGGTTTATTGAATTTTTAAACTCGGCGCTTGAAATACGCTTTTAAACGACCAATTTACGCTTCCCGACACTAAAATCTGTCGGTAAAGCAAAACGATTGAACACAATCGCTTTATTATGTGAATTGGTGGGCTTTATCTGGTAAAATCCGCCACCCTGAAATCAACCTAAATGAGTGTTATCTACGTTGTGACTGATATTGAATCAAACGCGAGCAAAAAAGTAATCGTCGGAATGTCCGGCGGCGTCGACTCTTCCGTTTCTGCCTACTTGTTGTTACAGCAAGGCTATCAGGTGGAAGGCCTGTTCATGAAGAACTGGGAAGAAGATGATAATGATGAATATTGCTTAGCCGCCGAAGATTTAAAAGATGCACAAGCCGTCGCTGACAAACTAGGTATTGAGCTTCACACCATCAATTTTGCCGCTGAATACTGGGACAACGTATTTGAGTATTTCCTAGAAGAATATAAAGCAGGCAGAACGCCTAACCCCGATATCATGTGCAACAAGGAAATTAAGTTTAAAGCGTTCCTTGAATTTGCTGCCGAAGACTTAGGTGCAGATTATATTGCTACCGGTCATTACGTGCGTCGCCGCCATCAAGATGGCAAGTGGCAGCTATTGCGCGGGTTGGATGAAAACAAAGATCAAAGCTACTTCCTCTATACCCTAGGTGAAGAACACGTAGCGAAAACCTTGTTCCCTGTGGGCGATATTGAAAAGCCACTGGTACGTAAAATTGCAGAAGAACAAGGGCTAATCACCCACGATAAAAAAGATTCTACCGGCATATGTTTTATTGGTGAGCGTAAATTCAAAGACTTTTTAGGCCGCTACTTACCTGCCCAACCCGGCATTATTGAAACCGCGGAAGGGGAAGAAATTGGTAAACATGAAGGCTTGATGTATCACACCCTAGGACAACGCAAAGGGCTGCACATTGGTGGCCATGCTAAATACGGTGAAGAGCCTTGGTATGTGGTAGATAAAGACGTAGCACGCAACGTATTAATTGTAGGCCAAGGTGCCGACCACCCTCGCCTATACTCTAAAGGCTTGGTGGCAAAACAACTGCATTGGGTAGACCGTACTACTATTACAGAACCTATGCGAGCAGTGGTAAAAACTCGTTATCGTCAAACTGATATCCCCTGCGCAATCGCGCCAATCAATGATGATATGATTGAAGTTATTTTTGATGAGCCGCAAAAAGCGGTTACACCTGGTCAATCTGCCGTTTTCTACCTAGATGAAGTGTGTTTAGGCGGCGGAATTATTGAGAGCTATATCCGTTAATGTTAGATACCGACGTAGAAAATAATTTAGCTTTGGCTGGCGTTTGCCAATCGGCGGCGCTTGTGCAAAGCCTTGCAAGAAAAGGCACCGCAAACGACGAAGCGGTGGAAGCGAGTCTTTCCAGTATATTGGTTACCGATCCTGAAAATCCACAGCAAGTGTTCGGCAAGTTAAGTAACCTTGAAGTAGGATATAAAACCTTATTCGCACAGTTATCAGATAAACAACAGAGCAAAGACACCGAGCTGACCCGTTATATTGCCAGCATTCTTGGTCTTGAAAGAAAACTTGCACGTAAACCTGCCGCCATGAAAGAACTGGCAGAGCGTATTTCTCACGTGCAGCGTCAATTGGCGCATGTAGACTTTCAAAACCCGCAAATTGTGTCGTCGTTGGCCAGTATATATAGCGATATTATTAGTCCATTAGCACCGCGTATTCAAATTGCGGGTAATCCGGATCATCTTGGCCAACCGGCTACGCAGCACAAAGTTCGCGCTATATTACTTGCAGGCGTGCGCGCCGCGGTAATGTGGCGTCAAATGGGTGGTAAACGTCGGAACATTTTGTTTCGCAGAAAACAAATTTTAAATAGCGCTGTAAAGGCGCTCAGGCTGATAAACTAGTTAAGGAGCTGAAGGTGGAACTGAGTCAGTTAACTGCAATTTCCCCTGTCGATGGTCGATATGCTGGAAAAAGCGTAGAATTACGTAGTATTTTTTCCGAATACGGCTTACTGAAATACCGTGTTGAAGTGGAAGTACGTTGGCTGCAAATGCTATCGGCGAACACTAAAATTGAAGAAGTTCCTGCGTTTTCTGATACCTCAAACGCATTATTAGATGCTATTGTGGCTAACTTTAGTGTTGATGATGCTATGCGCATTAAAGATATTGAGCGCACCACCAACCACGATGTTAAAGCGGTTGAATACTTTCTAAAAGAGCAAGTGGCTAGCAACAGCGAATTATCTGCTGTGAACGAGTTTATTCACTTTGCATGTACCTCTGAAGATATTAACAACCTTTCTCACGGCCTAATGCTTACCGAAGCCCGTGATACCGTGTTGCTACCTTACTGTGACAAACTTATCGATGCCTTAATAGCACTTGCCAAGGAATACCAACATATTCCAATGATGGCACGTACTCACGGCCAACCCGCCTCTCCTTCTACCATGGGTAAGGAAATGGCTAACGTGGCAATGCGTTTGAAGCGTCAACGCGCACAAATTGCTAAGGTTGAAATTTTAGGCAAAATTAATGGCGCCGTAGGTAACTACAATGCCCATTTATCTGCTTACGCTGATGTAGACTGGCACAGCGAGTCTGAAAAGTTTGTCACATCGCTAGGCTTATCGTGGAACCCATATACCACGCAAATTGAACCGCATGATTATATTGCCGAGTTGTTTGATGCAGTAGCCCGCTTTAATACCATTCTTATCGATTTCGATCGTGATGTGTGGGGTTATATTGCTCTAGGTCACTTTAAGCAAAAAACCATTGCCGGTGAAATTGGCTCTTCAACCATGCCGCATAAAGTTAACCCTATCGATTTTGAAAACTCGGAAGGTAACTTAGGCCTAGCTAACGCTATCTTTAATCACTTGGCCGCGAAGCTTCCTATTTCTCGCTGGCAGCGTGATTTAACCGACTCCACCGTACTTCGTAACTTGGGTGTGGGTGTAGGTTATGCGGTAATCGCTTATCAAGCTACCCTTAAAGGTATTAGCAAGTTAGAAGTTAACGAGCAAAGCTTGTTGAATGAACTTGATAACAACTGGGAATTACTAGCTGAGCCAATTCAAACGGTAATGCGTCGTTACGGTATTGAAAAGCCTTACGAGAAATTGAAAGAGTTGACCCGTGGTAAAAAGGTTAACGCTGAAATCGTGGCTGAGTTTATTGATAACTTAGACATGCCAGAAGCAGCAAAAGCTGACCTTAAAGCATTAACACCTGCAAGCTACATTGGTGATGCAATCAGGCTAGTAGATCAGTTATAAAGGCATCGCCTTTTCCATACACTTAAAAACGCGGCCAGTCCGCGTTTTTTTATGGTTGGGATTTAGGCATGCTTACACACAAAACATTTCATTCAAAAGCGGCAATAATTCACGCAACTGCACGCTTTTTTGCCCTGTGCTTGTTGTTACAAACACCGCTATTGATGGCGTATGCTCACTACAGCGCACACCATATTGCACTGTGGTGGAATCTGACCTTTCATATTCTTTGTGCATTTACCACGCTATATTTGTGCAACAAAGGCCTGCCAACGCGGGCCCGTACACTGCTGTTAACCAGCTATTACAGCTATATTGTGCTAGCGACATTCCTATGGCGTGGCGACATGTACATTCAGCACTTTTTATTGATTGGCTGCTTATGCTGTGTGGGGGTATTTAGCCAGCATGAGCAACGTCCACGACTTTACTGGGGGTTGCTTTTCGCCCTAACATTCTGTGCTATTGATGGCCTATTTAGCTACTCACTTCACGGTTGGCAAGGCGCTATTCGTCGTAGCAATAGTATTACCCTAACTCTAGCCAGCGTGGGACTTATACTGACCTTGCATGCTCATAGCCGGCGCCACCTTCATCACCTTGCTGTGAACTACCGTCATACACGGCAATTG
Source organism: uncultured Alteromonas sp. (assembly GCF_963976965.1). Taxonomy (NCBI): domain Bacteria; kingdom Pseudomonadati; phylum Pseudomonadota; class Gammaproteobacteria; order Alteromonadales; family Alteromonadaceae; genus Alteromonas; species uncultured Alteromonas sp. The sequence continues at coordinate 83,506 of NZ_CAXBMP010000007.1, read as the reverse complement.
TTGATAAAAGCAACCCCTGCCGCCAAGCTTACAAGCGCTTTTACTCCCCCTTTGAGCCATGTTCCGAATACTCCTTTAAGTAGGTTTTCAAGTAGTGCATCAACAGGCTTTTCGACCGGGCTAATGCGGCAAAGCTTCTCCTCGGCCTGTGTGTTATTTGCAGATATAAAAGGTTATCAAACACTGGCCCCCTTGTTTGGAGAACAAAAAGTGATAGAGGCATTGGATGCCTTTTACAGCCAAATTGATGTGTTAGCCGCTGCCCATAAAATGTACCCAGTAAAAACGAATGGCGATGAATACATGGCGGTTAGCGAACTGTGTATGTTTCCTCCTTTAAGTGCTTCAAATGGCAAACAAAAAGGCGAACAAAAAAGTGCACATCATATAAATAACGGCGTGTTGTTTGCGCTTGCTGTTACCGCCACCTTTAAAATCTTTGCGTTAAAAGAAGGTTGGCCTTGCCAAATTCGTATCGGCGTTGCAGCAGGCCCTGTTACTGCTGGCATGCCTAGAAGACAGCACGGCATTTTCGATGTGTGGGGCAACACGGTTAATTTGGCGTCTATGCTAGAACAACATTGCAAAGGGAATGCTGTTACCGTTTGCGATAGTACATTTTCTCATTTAACCGCTGAAACCCAAGCTAAATTCTGCCCCATTTTAATTGATAGCAAAATTGGTGAATTGGCCGCCTTCGAACACCGGCTTACTAATACACACTAAGCTAGTAACCCTTTATAGAATAAACGATAATACCCCCATAGATGCGTGGAGATTACTTAATGAAAGAATTCGATATAGAACATTTTCTATCTCATTATTGGCAACAAAAGCCTGTTGTATTACGTGGCTTTTTTCAAGATTTTGAAGATCCTATCGATGAGCACGATTTGGCCGGCTTAGCCCAAGAAGAAGAAATAGATAGCCGACTACTAAGCTTTGAAAATACCAGTGGCAACCCAGCGGATGGCGCAGGCGAATGGAAAGTTCATCAAGGGCCAATTCATGATTTTGAAGCCGTTTGCGAAGGTGCATGGACACTACTTGTACAAAGTGTAGACAGGTACGTACATGACGTAGCTGACATTCTTGAACCCTTCCGCTTTCTTCCAAATTGGCGTTTAGACGACCTAATGGTAAGTTTTGCCACTAAAAATGCAGGTGTTGGCGCGCATATCGACCAATACGATGTATTTTTAGTGCAGGGAAAGGGTCAGCGTCGTTGGCGCGTAGGTAAGCCTGGAGAATACAAAGAAGTATTCCCACACCCTAAACTTCGTCAAATTGAAGGCTTCGACCCTATTATTGATGAAGTACTAAACCCAGGTGACGTACTGTATATTCCGCCGGGTTGGCCTCATGATGGCAAAGCGTTGGAAGACTGCTTAACCTACTCTGTAGGCTTTCGTGCCCCTGAAACCAGTCAGCTCGCCGATAGCCTTTCGTTAATGTTAGAAACCAGCGACATTAATGTGCGATTTACCGATTCAGGTAGAAAGTTGTCAATGCCTTCGGCAGTGGTTGAACCCAGCGATATCGCCGCGTTGAAAAAACAGCTCATCACGGCCATTAATTCAGATGACTTCACCCATGCATTGCTTGAATCACTAAGTGAACAAGGCCTTCCAGAGTATCCACCTGAGTATTTATATACTGATAGCCAAATTACCGCAGGGTTTGAAGAAGGTGAGGAGTTTGCAGCCGCCCCTGGAGTACGTGCGCTCATTGCAACAGATACTGAAAACACGACACCTTCTCACCAAGGTCGCTTCTTTTATGTTAACGGCGAACGTTTCAGTTATAACAAAGAAGATGAGCAATGGGTTCAGCTTTTATTGAACAACGACGTACTTTTTGCCGAAATCCTGCCTGATCTACCCTCTTTTGCGTTTTTAGCAACATTAACTACACTTGTAAATAAGGGTTACTGGGAATGGATAGAAGCGTAACGCAACCACATGGCTTATACGATAGAGAACGTCGATTGGGCAAGGGATAAGCATCGACTTAAAGCAATCAGGGAAGATGTATTCGTTTTGGAATGGCGAGTACCCCAAGACAGTGAATTTGATGAGCGCGATGCCAGCGCTTTTCATGTACTGCTTTTGGAAGATGGTGAAGAAGCTAACCAACCCATTGCAACGGGGCGGTTAACTCAGTGTGGAGAAATTGGCAGGATCGCAGTGAAGCGCGGTTACCGAAACATGTCTGTTTATCGTGCGCTGTTTGCGGCTTTAATAGAAGTCGCCAATCGCCATAACGTCACTATTTTAAAAGTAAGCTGCAGCCTTGATAGTGTGTCGTACCATCAAGGCTTAGGCTTTAAGCCCGAAGGGCAAGTGTTTATGGACGGTGGCGTAGCACGTCAGCGCATGCAATGCCCTGTAGAGCGTTTTCCATTCCCCGATGTTTCACAAATGCATTAACTATCACATTAGCCATTGCATCAATAAAGGTTAGCTTAAACGCCTTGCCATAGTTCATCTTGGTTTTGTATGGCGTGCAGGCCTTCTGCTCTACTTTCTAATAATTCCGCATACTCCAACGACGATGCATCAGCACTGTCTGACTCGCGTAAATTTGCCGCCTTCAACTGCCACGACATTGCAAAGTGTTTAATCGCTTCGCGAGCATTAGCCGCCGTAGCCTCAGGAATAAAGTCGGTAGGCAAATCGCCACTCATCACCCAATAAAATGCATTATTAGTATCTTTGATTTTCCATACTGCTAAATAGGGTACTAAATAACGGCTTTCGTTTGTCACCACTGATTCGTATAGCACACCATTTTCGGCGAGATGTTTGTTTGCTTTTTGAAATTGCTCACGCACCCATTCACTGCGTTGCTGATCGGTCATTTCATTTTGTGGTGTATTGTCTGTCATATTATTCTCTGATCTATTTCGTTTTATTTTTAGTTTTTACGTAGTCGGTTGATGTTGAGTTTAGGCTACTGCGATGATGAAACACAGGCCAACAGACCTTGTAAAGGATGCTTCGGCTTAAACTGCTCTATACGCGCTACCTGACTTCGGCATGAATAGCCAGTGGCAAGAATAGCATCTGCTGGATAACGTTTGACCGCTTGCTCCCAACTTAACCCATAAATGGCTAACGACTTTTCTTTTTGATCGGCTTCATGGCCGTAAGTTCCCGCCATGCCGCAACAGCCTACCGCCACAATATCAACTGGCTGATTCACTTTAGCAAACAAACCCTGCCATTGCTTTTCAGATGCGGGCAACGCCGTTTTTTCTGTACAGTGACTTAGCAGTGCTAATGGCTGAGCTGAAGGCTGCGCTGAATTCTGATCCGAAGTCTTCGCTGAAGGCTCTGACACACCTACCTTTTTGCTTGTCGATTGCCATACATCACTGGGTACCGTTTCAAGCCATTCATGCACTGCCAACACATGAAAATCACCACGGGCTTTACCCAAGGTTTTGGTGTACTCGTCACGATAAACTAACACCAAAGACGCATCTACACCTGCCATAGGAATGTTTAGCTGCGCCACTTCATTTAAAAAGCCTGCGGTATTTTTTGCGGTCTTCGCAAATTTAGCTAAAAAGCCTTTTACATGTTCTGGTTTGCCATTCGGTTTAAACGGTAACATTACCGGTGTAAAACCAAGGGCATTCACTAAGGTAACAAAATCTTCAACCACACTCGCATCGTAATAGCTGGTGAAAGGGTCTTGCACTATCAACACCGTCTTTTGCTTTTCTTGGGCACTTAGCTTAGATAACGCGTCGTGGTTATAAGTAGCCACTTTCCCTTTTACTCTATTCGCCAACGTAGGCTCAGATAGAATAGGCGTGTCTACATAGCCAATGGTTTTCTCAATACCGTTTTGCATCCACTTTCGTTTCAAAAACAAATTAACCACGGGCGAGAACTTAGCCATAATTGGCGCCATGCGTTCAATGTTTCCCACAAGATGGTCTTTCATTGGGCGCATGTAGCGCTGGTAATAAATAGATAAAAACTTCGACCTAAAATCAGGTACATCTACTTTCACCGGGCATTGGCTTGAACACGACTTACAGGCTAGGCAACCATTCATGGCGTCTAGCACTTCGTGAGAAAAATCGTCTTGTTTGTTTCGGCTATTACTAAAGCGCTGCCACCAAGACGTATCGAATTGTTCAGCACTTAGTGTTTTAGTGTCTACTCCATCTTTCGCGAGCAAACGTATCCATTCACGAATAAGGCCCGCACGGCCTTTCGGGCTATGGCGTCTATCACGAGTCACTTTACTCGATGGGCACATAGGTGACGTAGTGTCGTAGTTAAAGCACAAGCCATTACCATTACATTCCATGGCAGGCGCAAAAGCTTCTTTAAACGTAGTAGGAATAGTTCTATCGAATGTTGCGCGTTTCGTATCGCTAACCTTTACCAAGCTCTCAGTACTATCTAAAGGCGTACACACCTTGCCTGGGTTCATTTTATTAAGCGGGTCAAATGCGCTTTTTATTTTACGCAATTCGGTAAATAACATGTCACCGAAAAAGGCGGGACCATACTCGCTGCGATAACCTTTACCGTGCTCGCCCCACATTAAGCCGCCATATTTAGCCACTAACGCGACTACTTCATCTGATATTTGATGCATCAACTTTTCTTGTTCAACATCGCATAAATCAAGAGCTGGCCGTACGTGTAACACACCTGCATCAACGTGCCCGAACATACCGTATTTTAAACCATGGCTGTCTAGCAGAGCCCTAAATTCCATGATGAAATCGGCCAAATTTTCAGGCGGCACTGCAGTATCTTCTGCAAAAGCGATAGGCTTTTGCACACCTTTGGTTTTACCCAACAGGCCAACTGACTTTTTACGCATGGCGTATATTTTACCAATATCCGCTTTATCAAACGTAACCTGATAACCAATTACCCCACCCTCGCCGGTTTCGGCAGCGGCGGTAAGCCTGGCTTCTAGCTCGGCAATGCGGGTGCGAATTTCTTCTTCATCGTTGCTGTTGTACTCGACCATATTTAAGCCCAACATTTCCTTGTGTGGAACGTCGGTAATTAAATTGGCAATGGAGTGCCAGATAATATCGGTTTTAGCTAGGTTTAATACTTTTGAGTCTACCGTTTCAACAGACGTGGCATTTGCTTTTACCATTTCGGGAGCATGGCGAAGCGCCGATTCAAAGGTATCGTACTTAATATTAACTAAGGCTTTATGTTTCGCGATGGGCGTAAGAGAAAGCTTAGCTTCGGCCACCATAGCTAACGAGCCTTCAGCGCCGGTAATCAAGCGGCTCACATCTATAAGCTGCTCGGTTTCATTATAGGCGTGCTCTAAATCGTAACCGGTTAAAAAGCGGTTTAAACGGGGGAATTTTTCAATAATGGCATCGCGTTTATCTACGCAAGTAGCAAGTACTTGGCGTAAAATACCCACATAGGCGCTGTTATCTGCGTTTGTGTCAGCTATTTCTTTCGCTTCTTGCACACTAATTGGTGTGGTGTTTAATACTTCACCGTTAGCCAGCACCGAAGTTAAGCCCAATACATGGTCGCTGGTTTTACCGTAAACCAACGAGCCCTGCCCCGACGCATCGGTACTAATCATCCCACCTACCGTAGCGCGGTTACTAGTAGAAAGATCAGGGGAAAAGAAAAATCCATGGGGGCGAAGGGCGTCATTCAGTGCATCTTTTACTACGCCTGACTGTACTTTAACCCATTGCTCTTCAACATTGATTTCCAAAATTTGATTCATGTAACGCGACATGTCAACCACAATGCCGTCGGTTAAACTTTGGCCATTAGTGCCTGTGCCGCCGCCACGCGCCGAGAATTTCACTAGCGGGTGGTCGTTAACCAGCTTGCCTAATACTTGCAAATCGGCAACGCTTTTAGGAAATACCACAGCTTGAGGGAGTTTTTGATATACCGAATTATCGGTGGCCACAGCAAGACGGCTGGCATAGCTGTACTCAACATCGCCGGTAAAAGCGGTACTAGCAAGCTGTTCTAGATATGTCTGATAATGTGTTAAAAGACTCTGCTGGGGCACCACACGTGGCAAACTCATTGTGCTCAATTGCTGTAAAACCTCTGGAAATGCGATTGTGAGCTAGTATAACCACAGCGCTTGAGAGTCTCTAGCCAATTACACATATTTCATGTGGTTTTAATGACTAATTTTGCACTTTATATAACTGGATGCCTTTTTAATGCCGGCTTATTTTGCGAATGAGAATATCTTAGAAAATCACAGGTTAGCCATTCAGCTTTAATTATTGCACAATGCTCGCTCTTCTATTTTCAATAAAAGGAAAGCGCATATGTCTTTTACAGTAAACAGTTATTTTGATGACAAGGTTCGTTCAATTGCATTTGAGTCAGCAAATGGCCCCTGTACTTCAGGCGTAATGGCGCCAGGTGAGTACACCTTCAACACCAGTCAGCACGAAGTAATGAAAGTAATGGAAGGTGAAATGACCGTTAAACTTCCAGGTTCAAGCGACTGGCAGTCGTTCAAAACGGGAACAGAGTTTACTATTGATGCAAACCTTTCTTTCGATGTAAAAATTGAAACACCTACTGCTTATCTTTGTTTTTATAGCTAGCTGAAGTTTATTGCTTAGGCTTACCTAACGCTGCACTTGTTAATAATGCAGGTGACAGCGTTGGGTGAATTTGATGCAGGTAAGTTAATTGTAGCTATATTTTTTGCTGCTTTATTTATTTGCTAATAGCGATTCCCTATCCCTTTTGGAACGCTTCAATCATACGCGAAGAATATATAACCGTTCTATGCACTCTGCGTTAGACAAATATGTTTTAGCGTACCTTTCGCCATAGATGCCACTTGTCATTTGTCTTACCTAAGCGCTTTTATTTATAGAGCTTAATTTGTAGTACTTTTATGGTCTTCTAGCTAAATTAAACTTACTACACCATAATACAAAGTAAATGAGTCAAATACTCCTTCAGCCCCGAACATACCGTTTTTGTACCTTTAATTCGTGAGCAAAAAACGCCATTCGACTTTATTGTTTTGAGGGGTTAGCAGGTAATCTGGAAATATAGATAAAATCAAAAAAACCATAATAGTGTGTTAAAACAGACTGGTTTGGAGTCTAGTAAACTGTTATGTGGCAAGGGGTACATGTTGATATCTGAAGCAGTAGGGAAAATTATAGGTTTAGTATTAGCACATAGTGTTTTGATTGGCAGTGATTTACAAGAAGGTGAGCTATTAGTTCCTTTAGTTATTTACTATCTAGGTGAAAACCGAGAAATTAAAACCTTTGAAGCTGTCACACAACAAAATGCGGTTATTCTTGGACAAGAATTTTTACATTCTTTGTCACAAAAGTCTGATAGCTGGGCATATGTTCAAGATGGATTAATAACCCTAGAAAACGGCAGTAAGCAAGATGTTTATTTTATCAAAGCTTGGGCTAAGGGAATGTCAGAACCTATGGAACTATACCAAATGTATAATACACAGCCTTTCGCATTGGTCGACAATATTAAAGTGTTAAATTATGCAGATACTGGTTTAACCCCAAAAGATGCTGACTCTTTTGTTGCAGCGCTAGATGAAGGTATATTTTCACATCCATCAGCTAGTGAAGAAGACATAGGAAAGTGGTTTAAATAAGCTGCCATATAACAAGCAAATCAACAGGAGATATCATGGAAGAAATTAGCATTTTTCAAGTAATTATAATACTAGTTATCGTTTCAGCTCTGTTTGTTCAGCAGGTGCTATTGAAAGCAAATAAGTTTAAAAAAGTGCGCTATACAAGGAACCAACGTTTGGGCTTTGCTATCGCTTCGGCATTCCCTATATTAGCTTTTAGCTACATATCAAACAATCCAGTGCTCATCCCTTTCGCAGTAGCCATGGGTTCATTGGTATATTTTAAAGAAAACTGGTACGCGTTGAAAAAAAAGAATTAGATAGAGGTGATGTTAGAAATGTTCGCGAGCAGATGCATCAAACTTCTCTTCGCTAGTATGGGCAATTACTCGCTGGAGGTATGGTCAGCAAGTTTCATTGTTATGAAACTAATAAAGTTGAACGCATCAAAATGCGCTATAACCTTGAAGAATACGAAACAATTATAGGTTACTCAGACAGTTCAATTGATATCCCCCTTTTACGCCTTTGCAATCAACAAATCATAGTTAATCCAAGGCCGTACTGCAGTACGAAGCTGACTAAATCTTTTGAAAAATCGATGAAAATAGTGAAGTGGGTATAGCGACGCAAACAGCAAAGTAAAGTCCGAAGAAAAGGTTCGTAAAGAGGGGCCGAGTACTTTAAAAACTTATAATGTACTCGACCCCCCAATTATTTAGACTCCGTTATTTATCGTGCAGCCGCGATATAGCGCTCTACTTTGGCTTCTAGTACCGCTAGCGGTTTTGAGCCGTCCGATAAAACAATGTGGTGGAACTCCCGAATATCAAACTTGTCGCCTAGACTTGCTTCGGCATGTCTACGAAGCTCCCAAATTTTTTCGTAACCGATACGATAGCCAAGAGCTTGGGCGGGCATACCGGTTGAATAGCGCAATGTCTCAGAAGCAATTTCAGTTTTTGACTGAATAGCGTATTGAGCCATGTATTCACGAGCCTCTTCCAATGACCAGCCAAGCGCATTCATGCCAGTGTCGACAACGAGGCGGGCTGCCAGAAATATTTGCCCGATGTAGCGACCGTATAATTCTTCAGGTGTCGCATAAAGGCCCATTTCTTCTGCCAGACTGGCTGCGTATTCTGCCCAACCTTCGGTATAGGCATTATCTATTGAGTTCTGGCGAAATTTCTGCAGTGATTTATTTTCTGCCTGTGTAGCAATATGGAAATGGTGACCGGGTAACAGCTCGTGATATATAAGCCCCCCCGCCCATACCATGCTCCGCTCTGACAAGTTCGAAGCATTGTAATAATAGTAGCCAACAGGGTCTGCTGCGCTAGGTTCACCGTAATAACCGTAGGTCATTCCAGCTTCGACTGCCAGCGGAAGTCGTTTAACGCCATAAGGCGCTTTTGGTAATGTTTTAAAATATTCTCCCAACATCGGCTCAATCCGGCGTATGTACTCTAAGTATCTTTGTTCAACTTCTTCGGCATCAGCTGCGATAAATCTGGGGTCAGTTTTCAGTTGCTGCAAGAATTCCTGGGCAGTCCCTTCAAATCCAAGCTGCACTCGAATGGCTTCCATGCGTTTCGAGATGTCCTCTACCGCTGCTTTTCCTCGTTGATGTATTTCTTCTGGAGAAAGATTAAGTGTTGTCATCTGTCTCACCAGCCTTTTGTACACATCAATACCATTCGGATATTGAGAGAGGCCTACACTTTCAGGTGCATTGGCTTCGTATTCTTCTCCCAAAGCAGCCAATAGCTTGTCGAAACCGCCCACGATGCGAGTTTCAATTAACAATTTCAGCGCCTTATTGAACCGGGCTTTCTCATCCATGGAAAGCCCACCCAGTCGCGCTTCATCAACTCTGATGGTCTCAGGTAACTCACGCTGCATACCTTCCCACATCTGCAGGGTGGAAGGTAGAGCTGGCTTTGGTAAATAAATACCACGTTCAACCTGCCCTTCAACCTTGGCAACAAGCTGGTCAATCATATCGGCGAGTTCACCTACCAGTTTCAGATAATGCTGTGCTTCAGATTCGCTGTTGAGGGGTTGCACTGCTAAGGCTTGCTGGCCGGTTCGAAACAAATAGGGAGCTTGGTAGGCTGTTATATCAAACGTCAACCAGTAATCGTCGTCATTAGCGCCATCTTCTTGATTTTGGAAGGCCAGTATTTCGTAAGTGATCAAATCATCACCCGACAAAGCCCGTTTGTCGATTTCTTCCAATCTTGCACGGTACTTTTGACTCTGTAGCAATTCCTTGCGGTATTCCTGCAAGGTCAGGTCCTCGAACCTACTTATAGGCAACCCTTCCTGCAACCGGTAGTAAGTATATTGCTCTAGATAATCGGCCCATACGTCGTCGGCTAGGGTGCGCAGAGCGTCAGTGGCCGCTAGCTTTTCTAAGTCAGTAACCTTTAGTTCAGCGGTGTGTGGAGCCGGATTTTCCTGTTTTTGGGCGCAGGCGCCCAGTAAGAGTGATATTGCTATGGCAGTACCAATAAACAGATGGCGAGGGTTGTTCATGGGTGAAACTCCGTTTTCGAGATTAGATTGATTTTTAGAGCATCGTCAGGCTTTTGATCTGACGGCCCGTATTATAAATTACCGCTTTTGGGCGGTAATGCTCCCTGAAAACTACTGCGGAAAAAGCCCAAAAAATGAGTATAGGAAGAATTAAAGCTATTTACTAGCTTTCTGCAGCGGCTGTCTTTTTGACTTCATTGATTTATGTAAATATCGAATTTTGAAACTTTGTTCGGCGTACTAGCCTTCATCTATCACGTGTGGATAGACTATTCGATGAGGTATTTGATGATAGGGGTGACGGTAATCGTGCCTTACAATAAGGTCTTCTGGGAATAGGTTGAGTACGTTAAAAAAAAGGGGCTAATATAAGGGGCTACTATAAGGGTCAAAGTACTTTAAAAACTACCAATGTACTTTGACCCAATCTGTGTAAATACAGCGCTTTATTCAAACAGTTCGCAGGAATAGTCAGAGCCATTTTCAATCGCGCCACTGGGGCTTAAGCTGTAGTAAGAAAGCCCGATGTAGTCCGTAGGATACTTATTTATGCGAAAAACAAAGTTACTTCCTGGTGTATCGCCTTGCGTAAGTACACCGGTCTCATCCACGGGAGTAACATATTTCCAGACAACCTCGCCATCATAAGTCACTTCGAAAAATGTGCCTGTGGTACCTTCATCTATTATTGTGTTGCCATTATCTAATCGCTGCGCACCGGAAATATTGGTAGCGTAGAAGTCGGTAGGATTATCAGCTTCATATGTCCAAGTAAAATCTGTAGGTCCGTAAGTTCCATCGTCATTTAAGGTGTAATCGCCGGCATCACTCACTTGCGTATCCACCACGTTAATTGTGGAATAATTGCTATTACCGTAATAGTTTGGTTGGTTATTGAAGCTCATGACTTGACCACCTTCGGTATAGTCATCATCTATCCAATAAGCATCATGTTGTAAAAACAGCTTTTGGTCGTCGGCGTCGCCCATGTCGTAAGTTTGAGGGTTTCCCCAACGATATAAAATATCTCCACCTTTGCCTCTAGCTCCACCTGAATGGGAAGCCGCTTCAGCGGTAGTGGTCGAATGGTCAATAATCCAAAACTCGCTGTAGTTACGGCTATTGATCATGATCTGATCGAACTTCTCGTTATAGGTAACAGCGTTCATATGAATAGGGTCGGCTTCATATTCAACGTCTATGCCGGTAAAATTAATGTCAATTAACTGTGGGTTCTCTGAAATAACACCGTAACTCTCAATCGTTAAATCTTCATCTTGTACAATGTGATCCCATGAATCCCACTGCCAAACAATAGCGTCTTCGGTATCTTCTACTGTTGGATCTAGCTCAATAATCTGCTCACTCCACAGCGCATGATTCCTTGAATAGCCAACTGCTTCAGCTTCTGCAGCGCTATGCTTATTCCACACCATAACCAATACCGTGCCGGTACTTTCAATGTATTCGACATCGTGATGCATAAACTGGGTGTCACTATTGCATTCGTAATACCATTGAAGCTCGTCTTGTTCATTAATAATTTCTACACGACCAGAGTCGCCCCCTGCCCTCAAAAACTCTGAATTCACAGCGCTTTGCAAACGGCCTGTATGAAGTAAGTTGCCATTTTCGAGTAAGTACGAAGACATGGTGCTGTAGTCAGAAGACCAGCTTTGCACCATTTCACCACAGTTATCAATTAGGTAAGTGGTACTGAAGCGCTGCCCGCCAAACAATGTATAGCCATTCTGGGCGTCTGCAGAATTCAACAGCAAGCCAATTACATTCGAGGTCGCGTATTCTGTTACTTCAGTATCTGAGTCGTCCTCGTCGGTCGTATCGTCAGACGTGTCATCACTGGTATCGTCAGTTGAAGTTTCTTCTAACGTTTCTTCGCTTGAGGCGCTGTCAGAAGAGTCAGAGTTACAAGCTGATAAGGTAAGAGTGATCAAAACGAGCAGTATAGAAAAGTAAAAAGAAGGAGATTTTTGTAATTGCATTCGACTGCCTTTGTTAACCGTTTATCGGGTTAGTGCGTATTAATAAAAAATTTTGAAATCTGGTTCGATAATGTGCGTAAATTTTTCAGTTAGCCTGCTACGCATGACCACGGATTATGAGGGCTGAAGTCAAAGGTACAATCGTCTTTATAAATACTTTACGTTAGTAAACGATGGGGAATAAAACAGGTAAGAATATATTTTTGAATGAAAGTGTGTGCTGCCCCCTTAATTTAAGATCCTAAATTATATAGCTGAAGTAGTTATTCAGTCAGCTTAGTCATCAATAAAATAGAAACCATTGCTTTTGCACTAGCGCCTAAAAACTTGAGATTCGTGGAACATGTGCATGATGAACGGGTTTCACTCAACTCAATCAAGCAATTACTGGACAGGGCAAAAGGTGATTCTAAGAACTCCTTCTTATTATCGTTGTCTGTTTCGGACTGGCTGAATAATTTACCACTGGAATTCGTACAGCAAATTCATTTTACTAGACTCAATAGATTGGAAGATTTTTATGAAGTTGATGTTATTCATCGCAATTATTTTTTCTGCCTCCATGTCGTTACATGCGGCACAAGCATCAGACAAAACAAAATTTACCTTCGAAGACTTAAAAACCCTTGCTAAAACATCAGCTGGTAAACCCTATACTCCTCCCGACGTTCCGGCGCCCGAATTAATTAATAAAATCACTTACGATCAACACTGGAAAATACGCTTTAAAGAAGACGAAACCTTATACCCGAGTGGTGAAATAGCACCGGTACAATTATTCTACCCTGGACGATATTTTCCCGAGCCAGTCAAAATTTTCATCAGAGACAGTAAAAATATTGTTCAAGAGGTTCCCTTCAGTAACGCGCTTTTTGATATGCCTGCTGATAGCCCTGCTCACGCTCTCCCCGAAGGCTTCGGGTATGCAGGCTTTAGAGTTATGCGACCAGGTATGAAGCCAGACTGGGTATCTTTTCTGGGTGCTTCTTATTTTCGTACCGACGGGCCGCAAGGGCAATATGGGTTATCAGCGCGAGGTATTGCGATAAATACTGGAATGAGCGAACCGGAAGAATTTCCTCGATTTTCAGCATTTTGGGTTGGTCCGGCAGAAAACAACAGCGAAGATCTGTCTGTATGGGCATTGCTTGAAGGGCCTTCTATCACGGGCGCCTACCGATTCGGCCTAACCAAAGACAATAAAAACGCCAAAGGTCATGTTACATCTGTTACCGCGAATTTGTACATGCGGGAAGATGTGGAACGTTTAGGCATAGCGCCGTTAACCAGTATGTTTTGGTATTCAGAAAAAGACAAAACTGTTGCTAAAGATTGGCGCCCTGAAATTCACGATAGTGACGGCGTTGCTATTCACACTGGCGCTGGTCAACATATTTGGCGCCCTCTCAATAATCCTAAGTCGGTGTCGACCAATAGCTTTATTGATGAAAACCCCAAAGGCTTTGGATTAATTCAAAGAGATCGTGATTTCAACAACTACCAAGACGATGGGGTATTCTACAACAAACGTTCATCAGCTTGGGTCAAGCCTCGTGGAAAATGGGGCAAAGGTGCTGTTCAGTTAATTGAGATCCCAACGCAAGACGAAACATTTGACAATATAGTTGCCTATTGGGTGCCCGAGAAACCCGCTCAAAAAGGCGATGAGTTTACCTTTTCTTATGATATCGAATGGCGCGAGCTCGATCCAAAATCCAATGAATTAGCCCGAGTTACGAATACCCGACAGGGTTTGGGCGGAATCCCGGGTCAGCCTATTCCCGAAGGTGTGAACAAAATGGTTATCGACTTTGAAGGCCCAGTATTCGAAGGGTTAAACAGAGATAGCGGCGTTAAGCCTATTGTTGAAGCGAGCAATGGCGAAATAATTGAACCTATTGGTGTTTATCCGGTACTAGGCACAAACCAATGGCGCCTAACGTTCGATTACAAACAAATTAATGAAAACCCTGTGACGATAAGGGCATATTTAGTAAATAAAGACGATAAGGCCATCAGCGAAACATGGGTAAGTGACGCAACGGTAACAATTAAATAGGCATATAAAAAAGGGGCAGACTACTTTGGAATTTAAAATGTATTCTGCCCCCTTATTTATCCCCACATACTTATAAAGCTGTTCTTTCGCCGGTTTCTGTAAGCCGATAAAAGTTTTCCCTTTCAATAAATAACGCCTCAGAATGTTTTGTTGGAAAACTTCCTCGATAGTCATTAGGGTGCTTTACGTCTATCGCGAACACGCGGCCATCAAATTGCTTATTTACCTTAAACTGCAAGGTGTGACCTACCGTTATTGAGCGAGCATCAAATTTATCTAATGTTTGCTGTATAGATGTATTGCTGGCGTCACCTTTGAAATACCCTCGATACCATGCCAGTCCAGTCTCGGTTGAAATTAACGATTCAGTTACCTTGTCAGCCACGCCGGGGAAATACATTTGTCGGTAATAAGCTTTAGACTTGTTGTTTATCTGTTGCAAACTTAAATCAAGGTTCGCGATATCTTCATGAATACCGCCATGTACAAACAAATGGCCATTAATTTTTTCAATGGTATTTTTACTGGCAAGCCAGCGCCCTATATATGAATTGTGACTGAATAAATCGGCTTGGCTTTTGCCAATTAAACCCGCAATGGGAATATACTTATTGGCCGCCGATTTAAAATTGCCTTGGAGGTTTTTCAGCTCGTGATTGCCAATAATATAATGCACCACCCCTCCCGCTTTTTGGGCATCTTGTTCTAGCTTATAAATGAACCAGAGTAATTGAGTAGTAGAGAATCCTCTGTCTACCATGTCGCCCACTAGCACTAAATGGCCTTCACCAAACTGCCATTTAAGGTTTTCATTTATAACGCTATGAGTAATAAGGAAATCACGAAAGGTTTTGTAATTCCCTTCTAAGTCAGACATTGCCAAAATAGGCGCAGTGCTTTCATACACCGACGGCGTATTGGTGTTCAATGTGTTTAATGGCTTTAAATTGAAGGTAAACGTGGCATCTTCTAAAGCAAAATATACCTCAAGGGGCACTGCTATTTGGTCTGTTAAAGGCACGGAGCGTTTTTCAATGAAGAAGTTTTCTTCTCGGCTTCCGCGGATGTAATTAATTTCAACGCCAGTACTTACAATATTAGCACCAACAATATCAGCACCTACATTATCAGAGCTTGTAACATCAGTACTTATCTGCGTTTCATCGTTAAAAAATATGAAGGGCCCTTCCCCGCCTACTTTATAAGCCAATGGGGCGTCTCCGATATCAATAGAGCCATGCTGGCTTATTAAGACACCCACACCAACAATAGCCAACACAAAAGTAACAAATAGAAAATGCCCGACTGATTTCGCTATACGTTTCGCTGCGCGCTTAAGCATACTGATAGCGAACAGCAAACCGTTTAAGCAAAGCCAGAATGCGATAGGTTAATAGGCTAATCGCGTAGGCACTTACCAAGGCAACCGGCGTTATCCATAAGCCTGTAATAGTAGCGTCGCTATTTGCCAATATAGGGTTACTTAAAAAGCCAATAGCAACTGAATTTCCCTCAGCTTCTACCCAAAAGGCAATGCCGTTGGGCAGCAGTAAGTTTGCAAATGCCAATGCAATTAGTGCCAAACCCGTACCATAACCAAAAGCCAACATGCCCCAGTACAAGGTTTTAGACAGTCCTTTGGTGACCGACGCTAATGGACGAAACCCTTTTGGTGGGGGTGTACCTTGTTGAATATGGCTCACATAATTTTCGGCCAGTACTCTTGGCGCACCAAGCCCAGCCAAGATGCTTTCAATATTGGCTTCTTTTCCTGCCATTTCCTGCTGATCGATAACATCATAAATATGAGATTCAATTTCTTTAATGACTTCTGCTGCATCTTCAGAACTTAACGAGGCCAAGTAACGACTAAAGCTTTTTAGGTAGTTGCTAATTTGTTCCCTTCCACTCATTTCATTATCCTTTTCCAGTTTCTGTCACATTGTCTGCGCCGTTACCTTCGCTGATAGCTGAATCTGCTAGCAGCGATTCCATATCGACTACCGAACGCTTCCACCGTGCGCGCAGAATATGTAACCGTTCAAGGCCACTTTCGGTAAGCGAGTAATATTTTCGTGGGCGTACTTCACCCTCGTGATGCCATTTCGCATTCAATACCCCTTCGCGCTTCAGCCTATCGAGCAATGGGTAAAGCGTGCCTTCACTAATCACCATGGTTTCAAAACTATGCAGGTAATTAAGTATCGCCAGCCCGTATTTTTCTTCGCCCGCGACTGCGGCAAGTATGGCCAACTCTAAGGTGCCTTTGCGAAGTTGCGCATCCCACTTCGCGCTTTGATTTGAAACTTCTGTCATGACCTTCCAGCTAGGTTAAACTTATTACTATGTAATACATAGTATAATTTATAGCATAGTAATTAAGCAAAATACACTTTTCTCTTTTGGCAGAGCGTTTTGGTGGTTTTGATCAATTCGCGAAGTACGCTAATCTACTTTGTTGTTTAGTTTGTTATTTAATTTGGGGGGATTAGGGGGTAATCTGGATTTATTCACCAAAGGAAAATGTGCCCCCATGGAATATCTCTATTTAGTAGCGTTGCTTATATTTCTGTTTACTTTTTTTATGTTCCGCTCACCACGCCTAAATAATCCGGAGCATGTATTGCAAGACGTTGGCGATGAAGTGTTAATTCTTCATACTCCCTTGGCAAGACTGTGGCCGTCTCAGGGTAAGCGAATTAATAAACAAAACGCAGCGCGTATTCAACATGCCGACAACATTATTACGGTATTTAATCATAGTTCAAATGCCATCGATATCACCCTATCACAAAGACATACTGCTCTTGTGTTTGACCGAGCTTGCCTGTTATTTCCAAATGCTGAGAGAGTCTCTATTTAGTGGTTATCAACTATATTTTGTCGTTCCCAACGTCAGTGACACAAACACTTGTAGAGATATAGAATAAAACTATTATAAAAATTGAAATCTACCCTGCCCCACCCATGCTAAGGAAATTAAGATGCTGTCAAATTTACGTTCTAGATTTGCACCGATCATGTACATGCAAATTTGGGAGCATCGATTAAAAGTCACTGATACCGCAAAGCGCACGTCCTTTGATGATTACCCCGTTGTAGTCATAAAGACGACCGACAAAGGTCAGAAACTAATATCGGGAATTGGTAAAGAAGCTAGTAAAAATCTTCAACAGGATGAAATTGCCGTAAACCCTTTCTCACACCCCAGAGTACTTTTTTCTGATTTCTATGTAGGCGAAAAGCTACTACAACACGCTTTTAAGCACTTAAGTACTAACCAAATATTACGGCCCAGACCTAAGGTCATTATCCATCCTATGGAAAAAACCGAAGGTGGTCTCACTATGATTGAAAAGCGAGCTTTTAAAGAGTTAGCTATTGGTGCAGGCGCAATAGCAGTAAAGATTCATTCTGGCTCCCCGTTAAATTTTGAAACAGTAAATTTTGATGAACTTGAAGATGACGATAAGCCTACAATTCAAAATATTTCACCGGCTTCAACGTCGGCTAGCTATGGTATCTTTGCCATTTATCTTGCAATATTAATCTTAGCTGTTTGGTACTTAGGCAAGTAAAACAGTTTGAAAGGCCTTGAGTATTAAAATGTCTGAATATTTAGATACATCGAAAATTAGAAAGGAACGCTAGCCCATGAATTAGTGCATGTGCGGCAGATAGAAAATGCCAGCTTAGATAAAATAATAACGCAGCATTATTCTGATTTAGCAGCGTACGGTTACGATAATGCGCCGTTAGAAGTAGAAGCTTTTGAAGCGAATAAAAAATATAGCGCCGACTGGTAGTAATAGGGTTAGTGTAAGTTCGGTGTCATCGTCTACGTCATTTTGCTATTTAAAGAGGCATGTTTTCATTATTACCGTTATCAGCAAAACAAATGCAGTTACTACAAGGTGAGTTCGTTATTTACGGCATGCCAAACGGTAGAATTAATATTGCAGGCTTAAGAAGTCGGAAATACCCATTCTAGCCGCTGCCATCATGTCGAAAATTTCGCGAAAATGATAAGCTTTAAAAAAACACCTAATAGGTTTTCAATTTTTAGCTATAGCAGCAAAAAAAAGGCACAACTATTTATACATTATATTGGGATAAAGGCGGCGCGAATATGGCTACCCACGCCATTTTTGAAGAGCTTGGCGTTTCTTATGAGTTAATAGAAATAGACTTAGCTAAAAACATGCAAAAATCGCCTGAATATTTAGCCATTAACCCAAACGGTAAAGTGCCTACGTTGGTGCATGAAGGGCGAGTTATTTATGAATCTGCCGCAATATTACTGTATGTGATAGATCAGTACCCAGAATCTGGACTAGCGCCTGATATACACTCTCCTGCACGCGGCTTGTACTATCAATACTTATTTTGGATGTCTTCTACGCTGCAAGAGGCCGCCAACCGCTGGGCGCACCCTGAACAATACGTTAGCGGCGACAGCAATTTGCAGCAAGTAAAAGATAACGCGAATGATATGCTCACCCATTGCTGGGGCGTACTTGAAAAAGTGCTCACCAATAATGGACCATGGCTAGTAGGTGAGCAACTTACTGCTGCCGACTTCCACTTGTTCATGGTTGCCTAATGGAGCCGTCGGTATGCCAGTAAAGCTCAAGACTGGCCGCATTTAAATGCGCACTATCAAACCATGCTAAGCCGTAACGCGGTGAAAAACATGATGGCACAAGAAGGATTGGATTAGGGCTCTTAATAAAGATATATTCATAGCGCTTAAGGAATAACTGCCCAACCTCAAGTGTTAGAGGTTAGTAGTCTGACGTTAGTACATTCAGTCCTATTGTTTGCTAGAGGAGCTCATCATGAAAGTCTCTGTTGAAATAGTAAATGCATTTATTGACGGTGACTCTGGTGGAAACCCCGCCGGTGTAGTTTTAGATGCGAACCCCTTAACGGCACAGCAGAAGCTTATAGTGGCGCAAAAAGTGGGGCTTTCTGAAACCGCCTTTGTTTCAAACTCAGAAGTTGCCACTATAAAGCTGGAGTTTTTCACCCCCGTACAGCAAATAGCGCATTGCGGTCATGCCACCATAGCGACGTTTAGCAGAATGAGTGAGCTTGGCCTAGTACAAAATGGTCGGATGTCGAAAGAGACGGTAGATGGAACCAGAGAAATAATCATTGATGGTTCAATGGCATTTATGGAGCAATCACGGCCAATCTACACGGATGTGTTAAACACCGAAGAAGTGCGCGCTGCGCTTAATCTTTCAAGCGACGTACCGCTTCATTCAATATCAATTGTGAATACGGGGAATGCCTTTTTACTTGTTCCCCTTCACAATGCAGCTTCGGTAGCTGGAGTACAACCGAATCAAAATCTCATCAAAAAAATGAGCGAACAATATGACCTAATAGGTTTCTATGTTTTTTCTAGTGAAACCACTGTGCGCGGGCGTCATGCTGGCGCTAGAATGTTTGCCCCACGCTATGGAATTGACGAAGAATCTGCTACTGGTATGGCTGCTGGCCCTTTAGCTTGCTATCTCTATGATCGAGAGGGTATAGACAAAACTACTCTGTTCATTGAACAAGGCCATTTAATGAATCCCCCATCAGGCAGCCTGATAACCGTTGATTTACAGTTGGTTGATGGCTGCATTACTCGTTTAATGGCTGGCGGCGTTGGCCGCTCACTTCAACAGATTGAAATGGAAATTTAGCATGTGCCTGACACTTCTCAAAAGGCGCTGTGCATACATTACGCGAACCAACACTTATGTTGTCAGCTCTTTTCTTTCAAGGTGTCTTCCATTAGATTTTTAGCTGCTATACAGCTCGCTAATGTACTTATAACGAAAGTCATCTCCCTCGCATTCTCTATACCTGCAACCAAGTACCAAACACAAAACATAATGGCGCTTAAAACAAAATGCGTTACAACAAATTTTAAATATAGCGTTCTCATAGAAATTCCAAATAAGGGCCAAAGGGCTGGGGACCTAGGGAATTAGTGTCGACATCATTTTGAGCTATTGGATTTGTTGTTTGTACTGAACTGAATGATAGTTATGCAAAGTTACAAGTGCCATTGGAATGTCTAAAACCCGCTATGAAAGTACTGAAATTATATTTTCAAACTAATGCCGCAATCTCGTTTAAGTTTGGTACTGTATTGCCCATCTCCTGAATTTAGTGCTTTCATCGATTAACTCCCATGCTTTCATTTATCACCAGTACCTTAGTGCCCGTTTTAATCCTTCTTTTAATGGGTTGGGTATTTTTTCGCATCCGTTGGTTAAACGAAGCCTTTATCGAGTCGGGTTCAAAACTCGTATTTAATGTTGCCTTACCAGCGCTGCTTTTTTTATCTATTAGTCAGTCGAATTTTTCTAATGCTGCTAATTTTACCCTTATCACTATTGGAATAAGTGGTTCGGTATTAATGTGCGCGGTATTAATGCTATTGGTGCATTGCACCGTGAACCCACAAAATGCACGCGGGGTAGTAGTGCAAGGCGGTTTTAGGGCCAATATGGGCATTATTGGCTTAGCATATTGCGCGAATACTTACGGACAAGAAGGTTTAGCAGCCGCATCCGTTTATATGGGCTGCATTACTATTTTGTACAATGTTATGTCAGTATTTGTACTTAACTTCTATCAGGTGGGTTTTACGGCGCCAATGAATCAAATTAAAGGTATTGCTCGAAATCCGCTTATTATTTCGATTGTTGCAGCTTTACCGTTTTCTTATTTTCAATGGTCGTTGCCCGAGGTTGCCTTAAAAACCGGGGAATACTTTGCCCAGCTTACCCTTCCCTTAGCACTTATTTGTACCGGCGCATCGCTGCAGTTCCGCTCATTTTCTAGCGACTGGTACAACATCGCATTAGCCACAGTTAGTAAGTGCATTGTTTACCCCGCCTTACTGGTAGGTATTGCCTATTTTTTTGGTTTCAGAGGCATGGAGCTAGGCATAGTATTATTGCTGTCTATCGCGCCGACAGCCGCAGCCAGTTATGTGATGGTAAGGAACTTAGGTGGCGATCACCGCTTGGCTGCAAGTATTATTGCCCTAAGCACATTGGTGTCGTTACCTGTTACCGCCATCGGTTTTGGGGCTTTGGCCATGCTAGGCCTCGTTTAAAAACTAACTGAGCTTTAAAAACTCCGCTATACACTTGTTTACACTTTTGTGGTTGGCAACTATTCGATTTTGAACCACAATGAGTTTAGTTATCTTTCATTACCTGAGTTCGATTGCTTTAATTCGAACGTTAGGGCTAAGCGATTAGATTCGATGGCTTGCCGTTAATAGCTAAAATTCAGTAACTAGCATTTAATTGCGTGGAAAAATTATCATGAAAATTGTTCGGTTAACCCTTGGTGGCATTCTATTTATCGGCGGGATTGTGTTAACCCTTTTGCCAGGGTCGATTCTGTTGGTGATAGGTGGTTTAGTATTACTAAGCTACGATTGGCCTCGTGCACGAGGATGGCTAAAAATAAGCCAGAACATGATGACGTCAAGCGCTAGAAAAATAGACCGCGTATTGTTAATGCGTAAATTTCGCTAACTCATTACTACGTAATTTACACGTTTATCCCCCTGTCATCGCACATCGTAAACCATTAATCTGAAGTTTCAGTATAACCTCCATCGTCATGTTATTTTATACGCTAAATTCGTAACGCGTATAAAAACCAACGACGCGTTATATAACACCTTATAAAATCAAAAAACCTTTCATTTATTCAAACAGGCAACGTGAGATATTCGACTGACCATCGACACTTACGACAATGGAGACAAGACCATGATTACGTTTACCGTTAACGGTGAAACACGTGAATTTGCGGGCGATCCTACCACTCCCGTACTGTGGTACTTACGTGACGAATTACATCTAACTGGCCCTAAATTTGGCTGCGGCATGGCACAATGTGGTGCTTGCACAGTACACATTAATGGCGTAGCACAGCGCTCTTGCGTACTGCCTGTTTCTGCTGTTTCAGGCAGCAAAATAACGACCATTGAAGGGTTAAGTAAAGACGGTGAACATCCCGTTCAACAAGCATGGGTTGAACATAAGGTACCTCAATGCGGTTACTGTCAGTGCGGCCAAATGATGCAAGCGGCCAGTTTATTAGCGAGTAACCCTACCCCAAGCGATGAAGAAATTGTGCAAGGTATGTCTGGCAATATCTGCCGCTGCGGTACTTATCCCCGTATTCACAAAGCCATAAAGTCAGCGGCCAAAACCATGGCCGGTGTGGAGTATTATGTGCCTGAGTCTGCGGGAGAAGAAGCATGAGCAAGTATTTTGATTTAACTCGTCGCAGCTTTTTAAAGTCATCGGCTACCGCTGGCGCACTCGTGTTAGGCACTTACTTCATGGGAGCGGCGCCCCGCGCTATGGCAGGCGTACTAGCAAAACCCTCTGAGTCAGCCAAAATGGCTAACTTGTTTGTAGCACTTCGCCCTGATGGCGTTGTTGAGATTACATGTCACCGCTCTGAAATGGGCCAACAAATTCGTACCGCATTGGCGCAAATTGTGGCCGATGAGATGGAAGCCTCGTGGGACAAAGTCGTGGTTATCCAAGGTAAAGGTGATCCGAAATACGGCGATCAAAATACCGATGGTTCACGCAGTATTCGTTATAACATGCAGCGTCTTCGTGAAATGGGCGCAAGCGTGCGCCACCTTATGCAGCAAGCCGCGGCCACACGTTGGGATGTGCCTTTCGACTCATGCAGTGCAGTGCAACATGTGGTCACCCATACCTCGGGTAAAACTCTTACCTATGCAGAACTGGTAAATGATGCATTAAAAATTACTCCGCCAGAATTAGATCGCATTACATTAAAAGCGCGCAGCGAGTGGCGTTACATTAATACCGCCATGGCGCATATCGACCTAAAAGACATTGTAACTGGCAAAGCGACTTTTGCGGCTGACGTACTTGAGCCAAAAGCCTTAGTTGCCGTGGTAGTTCGCCCACCTGTTGTTGGCGGAAAAGTAAAAAGCTTTGATGCAAAAGCAGTTAAAGCCATTGATGGCGTTGTAGATGTTGTGGAAATTCCGGCGGCGAAAGGCGCACCACAGTTTCAACCTAAAGGCGGCATCGCCATTATTGCTAACAATACCTGGGCTGCCATAAAAGGACGTCGTGCTCTTACAGTAAGCTGGAATGACGGTAAAAATGGTGATTATAATTCTGCGGCCTTTAAAGCAAGCTTGCTAGAAACAGTATCGAAACCACAAAAGTCGGTACGCGCAGAAGGTGATGCAGCCAATGTGCTCGCCAGTGCAAGTGACAAACTGGTTGCCGATTATTATGTGCCGCACTTAGCGCAAGCGCCAATGGAGCCACCTTGCGCCACGGCAATGTATTATAAAGACCGCGTTGATGTGTGGGCTGCCACGCAGAACCCTCAAGCCGATATGGAAACCGTGGGTGCCATGATTGGTATGCCAAAAGAGAAAATTAACGTGCACGTCACCATGCTAGGCGGTGGTTTTGGGCGTAAGTCTAAGCCCGACTTTTCTGCTGAAGCGGCCTACCTTTCAATGAAAACAGGTAAGCCTATTCGCGTGCAGTGGACACGTGAAGACGACATTCAGCATGGTTTTTACCATGCAGTGTCAGCTCAGCACATTGAAGCTTCTTTAGATGAAAATGGCGGTATTAATGCTTACTTGCACCGTACGGCTTTTTCACCTATTGCGTCTACCTTCCAACAAGATGCTACCGCGCCGTTTAGCTTTGAACTTGGCCTAGGCTTTACTGATAACCCAATCAATACCCCTAATATTAAACTTGAAAGTGGTGAAGCACCTGCAAAAGCGCGTATAGGGTGGATGCGTTCGGTGTCTAATATCTTTCATGCATTCGCTATTCAGTCCTTCATTGGTGAAGCGGCACACAAAGCGGGTCGCGATCAAAAAGACTACCTACTTGAAACCATTGGTCCCGATCGTATTATCGATGTAACTGAACAAAATGCAGAGTACGGTAACTACGGTGCCGACAAAGATGCCTATCCACTCGATATTGGTCGCCTACGCAAAGCCATCGAGAAAGTGGCAGATATGAGTGGCTGGGGTCGAGCACTACCAAAAGGCCGAGGGCTTGGTATTGCAGCCCATAGAAGCTTCTTAACCTATGTAGCTACTGTGGTGGAAGTAGAAGTGTCAGATGCAGGCGATCTCAAAATTATCAAATCGTGGGCCAGCATTGATGCGGGTACTGTGGTAAACACCGACACCGTGAAAAATCAGGTACAAGGTGGCTCTGTCTTTGGTATTACTGCCGCCATTAGTGAGGGTATTACCTTTGATAAAGGCCGTGCTCAACAAAGTAATTTTCATGACTACCGCGTACCGCGTATGAGTGATGCGCCGTTAGAAATTGACGTTGAGATTATACCCAGTGATGCACCACCAGCAGGCGTGGGTGAACCAGCCACACCGGTTTATGCCCCAGCCTTATGTAACGCTATTTTTGCGGCGTGTGGCAAGCGCATTAGGCAGTTACCTATTGGAAACCAGTTAAAAGCTTAAGGCTGCGTTACGCTGACAGTGTGATAAAAGTGCTTAGAAAAAGCCGCTTAGATTGAAAAATCTATGCGGCTTTTTAATGTTGAGGCTTTTATAAATAGCGCTTCTGCTAGATTGGCTTATTTGGCAGTTTACCCGGTATGTGTAAACTGCCTGTAAGCTAGTTAACGTCGCTATTTAAAATCTCTAGCTAGCCATGCTTTTCAGCAAGGTATAACCAAGTTTCAACGACGGTATCTGGGTTAAGCGATACTGAATCGATACCTTCTTCTACCAACCAGGCTGCAAAGTCTTCGTGATCTGATGGGCCTTGGCCACAAATACCAACGTATTTACCACGTTTCTTCGCCGCTTGAATAGCCATTGATAGCAAGGCTTTCACTGCTGGGTCTCGTTCGTCAAACAAGTGAGCAATAACGCCACTGTCGCGGTCTAGCCCAAGAGTTAACTGAGTTAGATCGTTCGAACCAATCGAGAAGCCATCGAAAATATCTAAGAACTGATCGGCAAGTAATGCGTTTGAAGGTAGCTCACACATCATTATAACGCGTAAACCATCTTCGCCTTTCTTAAGCCCCTGCTCTTCTAGCAGTTCGATAACCTTTCGGCCTTCTTCTAGTGTACGTACGAAGGGGATCATGATCTCAACGTTGGTTAAGCCCATGTTATTACGAACCCGTTTAATTGCTTCACACTCTAAAGCAAAACAGTCGCGGAAATCTTCCGAGATATAACGGCTCGCACCACGGAAACCAAGCATTGGGTTTTCTTCATCTGGCTCGTACTGGTAACCGCCCACTAAGTTGTAGTATTCGTTAGACTTAAAGTCAGACATACGAACAATGACTTTTTCTGGTGAGAACGCCGCACCAATGGTAGAAATACCTTCAACCAATTTTTCGATGTAGAACTCAGTTGGCGAGTCGTAACCGGCAATCATATCGCTAATTTCTTCTTTAAGCTCAGCAGGCTGGCTGTCGAAATTAAGGAGCGCTTTAGGATGCACACCAATCATCCGGTTAATAATAAACTCTAAGCGAGCAAGGCCAACACCAGCATTAGGCAAACGCGCAAAATCAAAGGCGCGGTCTGGGTTACCCACGTTCATCATTACTTTTAGTGGTAAGTCAGGCATAGAGTCGATACGTGAGGTCACTACGTCAAACTCTAGCTCTGCACCATAGATATAACCTGTATCACCTTCTGCACAAGACACGGTAATTTTATCGCCGTTCTCGATGCTGTCAGTGGCGTTACCACACCCTACTACCGCTGGAATACCAAGCTCACGAGCAATAATCGCTGCGTGACATGTACGACCGCCTCGGTTAGTGACAATGGCAGACGCCTTTTTCATGATAGGTTCCCAATCTGGGTCTGTCATGTCGGTAACCAGTACATCGCCAGCTTGAATCTTGTCCATCTCTTCAATAGAGCCAAGTACTTTCGCTACGCCTGCACCAATTTTATGACCAATAGCACGGCCTTCACATACGATATTACTTTGACCTTTAAGTTGGAAACGCTCAATACTTTGAGAATCTTCACGGCTGCGAACCGTTTCAGGGCGTGCCTGAACAATATATAACTTGCCGTCTACGCCATCTTTGGCCCATTCGATATCCATAGGGCGATCGTAGTGCTTTTCAATGATTTGCGCCTGCTTTGCTAGCTCCATCACTTCTTCGTCGTTCAGTGAGAACGCTTTACTCTCAGTGCTGTCGATATCAACGATAGACACTTGCTTTCCATGCGCCTCATCGTCTGAGTAAATCATTTTAACTAGCTTGCTGCCTAGGTTACGGCGAACAATGGCTGGAAGCCCTTTATCAAGGGTTGGTTTGTGTACGTAAAATTCATCTGGGTTTACCGCACCCTGCACAACCATTTCACCCAAGCCGTATGAACTCGTAATAAATACTACGTCCTCAAAGCCCGACTCTGTGTCGATAGTGAACATCACGCCCGACGATGAAATATCGCTTCGAACCATGCGCTGAATACCAGCAGACAATGCTACGCCTTTATGGTCGTAACCTTGGTGTACACGATACGAAATAGCACGGTCGTTAAATAGCGAGGCGAATACGTGTTTAATGGCTACCAATACAGACTCGTAACCTTTCACGTTTAGGAAAGTTTCTTGCTGACCGGCAAACGACGCATCTGGCATGTCTTCTGCGGTAGCTGATGAACGAACTGCAAACGATGCTTCGTCGCCTGCATCACCCTGCAATTTAACAAACGCTTCTTTAATTGCTTCTTCTAGCTCAGGTTGAAACGGCGTGTCGATGATCCATTGACGAATATCTTTGCCCGCTTCGTTAAGCGCACCAATATCTTCAACGTCGAGTGTATCTAATACGTTATGAATCTTTGCCTCTAGACCACTTTGCTCTAGAAATTCATTAAAAGCCTCTGCAGTTGTGGCGAAACCTCCCGGTACTTGTACACCGGCGTTAGCTAGGTTAGAAATCATCTCGCCTAAAGATGCATTTTTGCCGCCTACGCGACCTACATCATGCATGCCCAGTTCTTGATACCAAAGTACGAATTCTTTCACTGCCGAAGCCTCCAGCTTATTTTTGAGTAGGGTATAAGCAATGGCGGGCCACATGCCCAACATTGGTAAAATACGTGTCGACTGCGTATATCCAAACGCGCTTAATGCTTATTAATATTAACGAGTACCAAGTAAAGCAGGCTTGCGTTACATCAAGTCATCATTAATAACCATATAGCTTTTCGACGAAATCATCTTAGAATGGGGGAAATCGGAAAGTAAACTCTTTATTACTTTTGTAATAAAATTACGACAATGTTAAGGATTTGTTGTGCGCACAGCTTTTTATATTTCAGATGGTACCGCCATTACAGCAGAGGTGTTTGGCCACGCCCTGCTGTCTTTGTTCCCTGTTGAATTCAATCACAATACCATTCCTTTTGTTGAAACTGAGGAAGAAGCCAACAAGGTTTTGGACAAAATATCTGAAAGTTTTCAAGACACAGGAGAAAGGCCGCTCGTTTTTTATACAATTGTGAATGTAGATGTTCGCAAGATAATTTCAAAATCGGTAGGTATTAACTACAATTTCCTCGATCAATTCGTGGCGCCGCTGGAAAAAGTGCTTGGTGTGCCCTCAAAACCAGAAAAACATCGCACTCACAGCATTCACGAAACCACCTATGACATTCGTATTGAGGCGGTTAACTATGCCTTAGCCAACGATGACGGTTCTAACCTGAAAGATTACGACGAAGCCGACATTATTTTAGTAGGCGTCTCGCGCTCGGGTAAAACGCCCACCAGCTTATACTTAGCCCTGCAGTTTGGTATTAAGGCGGCAAACTACCCCTTTACCGAAGATGACATGGGCGACATGCTTAAATTGCCTACGGCGCTTCGCCGCTACAAAGACAAACTTTTTGGGCTCACTATTCAGCCAGAACGACTACATCAAATTCGCTCTGAGCGAAAAGCAAATAGCCGCTATGCGTCATTACAGCAATGCAGAATGGAGCTACGAGAAGTTGAGAACTTGTACCGAAAAGAAAAAATTCCGTTCTTAAACAGTACCAAATATTCAATAGAAGAAATTTCAGCGAAAATATTGGCGGAGACAGGGTTAAAACGAAGAAAGTATTAACCAACCACAAAGTGCATAGATGCCAGCCAAATCTTTGGCTGGCCTATTTACCGCTAATTTAAAAACACGCTAATTTATGAACAGGTTCCTCATCGAGTATCAGCTTGTGCATTTAACACGGGCTAATCTAGAGATGTTTAGAATCCAACAGTGTTTGCACTGCCTTGGGCAAGATTTTACGTGTTTTCGCGGTAATAGCCGCGTCGTTCTTTTGCCATTTTATACCTAGGTAAATCACAAACAACCCCAAAAACGTTAACGCAATAGGGAAAAACCAGCTATCTGCGAACACTTCTGCTGCCAAATAGCCTACGTATCCTGTACACCCAATAGCCCCGAATACGACAAACACTCTTCTAATTAAGAGTACGCCGATAAATATCATCACGAAATTAATGAGAAAGTAGAAGAATTTCGAAAGCTCGCTGTCAGAATGTTGAGAAGATAACCCTCCCCAAAACGCAATAACGCCAAATAAGTATATCCAAAATGCATAGTCGGCTTTGTTTGCTGTACGTACATCTACCCAAAACCCGAGCGCTATCATAAGAAGACCTGTGTACATAGAAACTATTGTTCTTAGTTCCCAGCTGTATTCCCCGTCTGACAACATCACCGAGACATCCATGGTTAAATACCATAGCGTAACCGCAATAGGCATGACTAAAAATGGATATTTATACTTCCAAGCAATGACAACACCCACCGCCAACGTACTTAGCTCCATATACAACCAGTGCCAATGAATGTACCTGTGATAGTCGCGGTAAACGGTATCGTCAGGCCAAACGCCTAAAGCCTGCTGAACACCAAAAACTGCCAACGGGGTTAGCACAACAACAAAGGTAGCGCATAGGCCCGCCGGCACAAAAAATCCTTTCATCTTAAAAACGTTAGCTAACTTAATTCCCACAGCTGCATAGAATAAGCTGATGAAAACAATACCGATTCCGCCAAACGATACCCAGCCAAGGTTCATAAACAGTGTCATTGCGCCAATGGCAATTAAGCCACCAAGATAATACAACACATGGGTGAAATCGAACTTGGCAGTGGTACTCGTTTGCTGATTCAAAAACGCGATCAACTGTTCAGACTGCTCTGATGAAAGAATATTGGCGCTTACTGCGTCTTTAATATGTTGCTTGGTGACGTTCAATCTGCACTCCTTGGCAGTGTGTTACCGCAAAGTCATTTTTCTAAATAACATGACGCCCATAAACAGTAAGCAAAAAACCTGAAGTGAGCCGCCACTGTAGCCTTCTCTATGTTCTACTTTCGCAATCTTTTCTTCTTTTACTCTGGTTTTAAATCGAGCAAGTTCAGCATCTAAGTTTGTAGACATATCGTCAACGGCTATACCAAACCCTTCTAAAGATTTTTCGGCCAACGTATCGTCAATACCTACAGCGGTGGTACGCTTCTCAAGCTTACTTACCCCTGGCGCTCTGAACAGCATCTTTTTACTTTTGATATCGAAAACTGCAGTATCCACAAAGGTCTGAACCGTGTTTTCATTCCCTGGAATAACGTACATTCCTACAATGGTCCAATACAGTAACGCCGCGTTATTTTCGAGTGACTGAGTAACTTGGTCGTAAGACACTAACGCCATTACATCAACATCATATAACCTTCCTACTTGCTCTAACGTTGAAAAACCTTCTCCCCCGCTTAAGTACTCACTAGGAATGATTTCAATGCGATCGATATACTCGTATTGAAGGAAAGACTGCTTAACATTTTCTAGAAGCTCTACTTGATCTTTACCATGCAGGCCATCTCGGCGCCAATTGCTTGAAGGAACAAATGCGAGCCCAACCTTTACCGGTAATTGTAGCGTGGGAATTTCAGGCTGGTGCTTAACCCGGCTTTCTTCATCAGGGTAAAGGAAATCCATTAAACTGCTAGATTGAGCTTGTTTACCTGTGTTGTTACTGACTATTGCACTGCATGCTGCGAGTGAAAAGAGTGCTGTGAGTAACATTGCCCCAGACATGGTTTTTAATATTCTTGTTGTCATCGACAATCCTTTTTTACTGCTATTGAAAGGTTACGAAATTGAATGGTATTTATCGTTTAAGGCGTTAATCGTAATACTTCAAATTACCTAAAATTTATATTTATTACTATATAAGGCACGAGATAGCCATAATGTGGCTTTGTGTAAGTATGAGCGCAGGCCTAGTTTACACATCAACGTTGTATTTTAAATCTGACGCTTCATCGCCGGTAATACCACGAAAACCCCATTGGTATTTTTCTTGTTCTTTAATCGTTATCTCAACGTCTACCGTGCTAATACCCAATTGAGACTCGATTGCTTCAAAAAGCCCTTTAATCAGTGCTTTTTGGGTGTCGGGCTTGCGCCCTTTCATCAAGTTAATTTCAATAACGGTATAGCTATCTGTTCTGCCATCAGGATAGAAAAAGTCTTCATTGGCAAGCGGAATAAAGCGATGAGCGCGTTTGTCTTCCGGCATACCCAAAACAGATTGCATACAACGGTGGATCACATCAGACAACTGGCTTTTAATTGGGTTTAAGTGCTTATCAATTCCATAGATTACTACCACAACGTTTTCCTTTATAAATTATGTTCAACGCGCGTAAAGAGAAAGTACTAAAGCTTTTTGTCCTGAATTTTTTTGAGTAGATTCGCATGACGGGTTTTATAAGCGCCGTTTTCAACATTTTCAGCCGTGCTTTTCTTTATCGCGAGCGCTCTCATTTCTAGTGCTTTTTGTAAATCTCCACTAGCTTCAAACCCATCTGCTAAGCTGTCGTAGGCATCCGCTTTATAAGGGTAGCTGTCGACATTGCTTTGAAATATCGCAATAGCCGATGAATACTCTTTTTCAGATAATGCTTTGTATCCCACACTGTTAATGGCGCGATAACTGGGCTTAATGTCATAACCGTACATTTCAGACTGTGCTTTATAAAACTGTTTAATTGCTGGTATCCCGCCACTTAACACTTCTTTTGATGGCTGCAGCGACGTGTAAAGATTTTGGTAAGCCAACGAATGCCCAGCAAGCGCGGTGGTATTGTGGCTTTCTGAGGTATCTAAATCTGTGTTGTAACTAAAACCTTTTCGCTTATGTGTGTTTAGCAATTCGTTGTAGCGCTGGTAAGCGCTCAGCATATTGCCGCCTTCGCTGCCCATATTGATATACAAATAAATGTTCAATTCAGAAGTATCGGAAAAGAAGGTTTCGGCGTCGTCAAAGATAATCTGTTCTTGCCACCATAAACTTGGGCTGAAGGCAAAGTGAGCTTGGAACAAATGGGGTCTAGACTGTAAGGCATACACCGACAATAGCCCACCTAACGAATGCCCTGATATTACTTTGTAGTTGTTGGCGCGATAGTTTTCGTTAATGTATGGCACGAGCTCTTTCTCGATAAAATCTAGGAAGTTATCGGCACCACCTGATATACCCCACTCGTTATAATTCTCATCATAGGTTGGGGTGAAGTCTCTTGTGCGATGGGTATTTGCGATACCAACTACTATCATTTCTTGCGCCATATTCGATTGATTGAGCAAGTCTAGAGTACCTACTGCATGGCTGAAATTTCGTTGACCATCAAGTAAATAAAGTACGGGATAATGTAGCTTATTCGGCCGGTGATAATTATTGGGTAAGTGTATGAACAACTCACGCTCTTCATCGAGTATTTCAGAATGAATATTTAGGTGCGTAGTTTCCCCACGTACTTTTGAGTACGAGTGTGAAGGCACCAAAATAAGTAAAAATACTGCAATCGTAATGACCGATCTGAACACAACATATTCCTTTATTTTTTTAGTTTTAGTCCGTGGTTAACTTTTAATCTTACCCGCTCAATGCCCACAAGAAAAGGGCACGTTATTTACCTCAAAATAGCATTGATGAAATGTTGACCTTGTTCGCTAAAAAGCCAAATAAACGCAAAGGAATTTAGCGTCACCGTAGCCCAATAAACTCGCTTAAATGAAACTTTAGCCGACTTGTGCCTTAATCTTCGTTGGGCAAGATACGCCCCAGGCCAACCACCAAGTAAACTTAAAAGATGAAGACGAGTTTCTGGTACACGCCATTTTCCTTTGCGAGCGGCCGACTTATCAAACGCATACATGGCAAACGTTATCGTGCTGATAGTAATGTAAAGGTATACCACTTCTACAGGTAATAAATTGAGAAAAGCCGCTGCTATTAAGGCGGTGCAAAAGATAAGAGTGATAAGTACGCCGAATTTGCTTACAGCCATCTTCGAACCGTTTTCCTATATTCTGTATAGCTGGCGCCAAATTTATCCGTTAGAAATGCCTCTTCGGGTATTATCTGGTACTTATTCATGTACCACACAAAAAGCAGAATAAAGACAACATTAACTGGGTTGGCCGTGTAAAGCCCAATACCCACCAAACACAACAACATACCTAGATACATGGGGTTCCTACTGTACTGATACACACCTGAAGTCACCAAGCTAACAACACGTTCGGTTTTGATAGGATGTACCGAGGTTTTGTGTTTTTTGAACGAAACGACACCTATAACCGCTATTCCAACACCCAACAATAGAAATAGAATTAGCGTCTCAAACTTGTATTGATATTCAACACTCACATTCCGGGCGACTTTAGTCGTCACCACCATAAAAAAGGCTGACAGTAAAAAGACGGCTACGGGCGGGATTTTTTGCTCAAGTTTCATCGAAACTGACCGGTTCAACACCTTTATTTTTAGGTCGAATAACAACAGTGCCAGCCATTTTGTCATGCCATCCTTGCTTTTTGGTATCCCATAAAACCCATAGAAAGCCTAAGCCTAGGGGTAATAGAGAAACGTAATACCCTATATAGCGAATTACAGACTGGCGTATTGTGGGCGCACTTCCCGTTTTAGCATCAACGACTTTTACTTTAAGCACCATTTTGCCTGGGGTGGCCGATTTATATACCCAAAATAATATTGTGGCAATTAACGGTAGAACGTAGCTAATTAAGACATCAACTATACCTACAACAGAGTCCCCAGCGGTCCAATATCCCTTGCCATAAATTAGATGCAGTAGTGGGAAAGTAATCGCTAATAAAAGTAATGTATCAATAATTGATGCGCCAAATCTAATCCCAAAACCTGCATACACATGCTCTTCTTCGTATGCTGTTTTATATTCAGCGCCAGTATCTGAGAGGCCTGTACTACTCATTTATATCTCCATTTTCAATCAATCAGCTGCGCTTAGGTACGATATTGGATTTAAATAATACGCCTTCTTAGCACCTTGAGTCGATTCATCAGCCAACCAAAAATAAGGAAATAACGAAACAATACTATAATGCAGATGAGGCGCTTTACCTTGGGCATTGCCTGTTGAACCAACCGTACCGATTTTGGTCCCCTTGGAAACAAGGGTAATACCGTCAATTTCTATTGAATCAAGATGTGCATAATAATGCAGCCGCCACTTAGGCCCTAAGGCAAGTATGATATTGCCACCTTTTGGCTTTTGACCTTGATAGATAATAAGTTGATGCGTGGATGACAGCACCGACGTGCCCTTTTGAGCAAAGATATCGATACCTTTGTGGACCCCTGAAGTGCCCCAGGGTTCATACCAAAAAGTGTCTTTGTTCCAATCAGCGGGACTGGCGTTATCTACGGGAATAGTTCGCGGTTCTGGTATAACAAAGCCAAGTAGTACAACGACGCATAGCCCCAACAAAATCCATCTCATCATTAAACCTTATGAACCACGACATGCCATTAATTCACTTACAATAGCACTAATGATGCTGAACATAACGGCATCGTTAGAAGCTTATTCCCGAAGATTCTATTTCTTTTTGCGCTTTTTTTACTGCCAAAATAATAGTCTCTCGTTTTTTCCACGATTTCAAACGGGCAGGAAAACGACTAAGCCAATGGTTATTTGGCCCCAAACTCCGACCTCGTTGCTCGGTAAGTGCCGTCCTCTCCCACACATTTATGAACCCAGTAGCTGATAGGTGTTGTGGGGCGTTGAGGGCTATACTTAAACTTCCATTTACTCATAGTCGCACACTCGGCTCTGTTAACAATCGAAAAATGCTGAGTTAGTTTTTACCGCAGCACTTCTTAAATTTAAGGTCACTACCGCAGTGACACGGATCGTTGCGGCCAATCTTGGGCGCCGAACGGGTTAATCAATCATTACCTGCTGCCGTGTAAGAAAACACTAATTTACAGTTGATATGCTTTAGCATCTTGTTGACCGAGGAAGGCACATCAATAATGTCAGTATCTTTGCCACTAAATACCGATAGAAAAATATCACAATCTGCAATATTAATTTGTTGGCGCTCGAAAAAAATCATTAAAGGGTCGAAGATATCTTCGGTTAGTGGGATCACTCCAACGTAACAACTTTTACTATCAACATACTTGAAAGATGAGCGTGGAACTTCTCTTTCTAATGTGTGAGCTTGCAATTTATTAAGCTTTAGCAATCTAAAGCTGACATCAAAATTCATTTAAATCCCTGAGATAGCAATTTTAAACAGAAAATAAAAGAAGCCAGTGAAAAGTAAAATACTCACAACAACAATTGCGGTAAGCGTCTTAGACCTTAACATTGAATCAATTAAACCAACTTCTGTTTGCATTCTAACGAAATCTAAGCCATCCGTAGACTCTTTAAGCCTTGATTTATTTTTGTATTTATCCATAACATTCTCTTTTATACGACTTTGCGTACATGAAGTAAGGTATTCATTGAATACAATATAGGCTTGATACTTACCATATAGTACCGATGAAATTAGTACCGATGAAATTAGTACCGATGAAATTAGTACCGATGAAATTTTTTCATTAGCGGTTTGTTCATAAGGCTGCCTCTCGAGAGATAGACATTGCCTTAACCGGCCTCACGTTAAGCTATATATTGCTTCCAGTATTAATTTTATTTTACAAAACCCACAAGCCACTCCAAAATATAACGCTAAAATATATGTACTTCCCAATACATAAAAACAACAACGACAAGAGCAAACTTATGTTTTCAACTAAACGCACTATCGTCGCAGCACTCGTTAGCATTACGCTAATAGGTTGCGGTGAAGCTACTACCAAAACTGAAACCACACCTGCGGCCCCTACCGCGCAAGATGCGCAAGAATTCCTTATTAATGCGCAAAACGACATTAGTAAAATGCAGGTGCCAGCCGCACATGCCGAGTGGAGTTACGCCACTAACATCAATTTTGATACCGCCGCGGTAAGTGCCTATTTTAATGAAGTGCTGTCTACCAAAGTAGCGGTATTAGCTAAAGAAGCGGCTAAATTTAACGATGTTGAAGTAGATGAAGATACCCGTCGTCAACTCAATTTGCTCAAAAACGGGCTTACCATGCCACCTCCGTCAGATCCGGCGAAAGCAGAGCAACTTGCTAAAATTGGTTCTGAGCTTAGTGCAATGTATGGTTCTGGCCAGTACTGCATGGAAGATGGCACCTGTAAAAGCTTGGTAGAAATGAGTAGTGAAATGGCGACTATTCGCGATGCCGACACCTTACTAGAGTACTGGAAAGGTTGGCGTGAAGTGTCAGTACCTATGAAGCCGCTTTATGAACAACAGGTCAATTTGGCCAACGAAGGCGCTGCTGAATTAGGCTTTCAAAACGTTAGCGAACTATGGCGCGGTAAATACGATATGCCAGCCGACGATTTTCCGAAAGAGCTTGATAGATTGTGGGGGCAAGTTGCGCCTTTCTATGAATCGTTACACTGTCACGTTCGTGCTAAGTTAGGTGAGCATTATGGTGAAGAATTGGTTCCGCAAGACCAACCTATTCCAGCGCACTTGTTGGGCAATATGTGGGCGCAAACCTGGGGCAATGTTTACGATATCGTGAAACCTGAACAAGAAATGTCAGTACCCGACGTTACCTCATCACTTGTTGCGCAGGGCTATGATGAAATAAAGATGGTGAAACAGGCTGAATCTTTCTTTTCTTCACTGGGCTTTGCGCCGCTGCCTGATACGTTTTGGGAACGTTCTATGTTCCAAAAACCTGAAGGTCGGGACGTACAGTGTCACGCTTCAGCATGGGACCTAGACGATAAAGACGATTTGCGTATTAAGATGTGTATCCAAAAAACGGGGGAAGAGTTCAACGTTATTCATCATGAACTGGGTCACAACTATTATCAGCGCGCTTACAAAGACCAGCCTTTGCTGTATCGCGGTTCAGCTAACGATGGCTTCCATGAAGCGATTGGCGACACCATTGCCTTGTCGATTACCCCTAAGTACCTTAAAGAAATTGGTTTGATTGACGAGATTCCAGATGCATCTAACGACATAGGCATGCTAATGCAGGTAGCGCTAGATAAAATTGCCTTTATTCCATTTGGTTTGATGGTCGATCAATGGCGCTGGAAAGTAATGGCTGGTGAAGTTTCACCTGAGCAATACAATACACTTTGGTGGGAATTAAGAGAAAAATACCAAGGCGTAAAAGCACCGATAGACAGACCTGCTGATGCGTTTGACCCAGGCGCTAAATATCATGTTCCTGCTAACGTGCCCTACACGCGCTATTTCTTAGCACATATTTTGCAATTTCAATTCCATAAAGCGTTATGTGATATTGCAGGTGATGAAGGTCCACTTAATCGCTGCTCTATTTACAACAGTGAAGAAGCGGGTACAGCACTAAACGCCATGCTTGAAATGGGCATGAGCCAGCCATGGCAAAATGCGTTAGAAACCCTTACTGGTTCACCTGAAATGGATGCAAGTACCATTGCTGACTACTTTGCACCCTTAAAAACCTGGTTAGATGAGCAAAATGCTACCCGTCAGTGTGGCTGGTAATTTTTAGCCAACTAAATGATTTAATAGTAGAACCTCGATAATCGGGGTTCTTTTTTATCTGCACTTATATCTTGTACTTGCAAAATTAATACTTATGTCCCATTTTTACTAGCTTAACCCTAGTATATCGTAACGCTTGATTCCTTCTTCCCGAGCGTATTTATGAAGTTTGTAGTGGTAAGATTTCTGGTTACCGCCACTATGCTATTCCCTATTATTTTTTCCTTTGCGGCCACATCTCGTGCCGCAGACTTTCCTATGCCCGTGTTTAAAAGTTTTTCAATCGAAGAAGGCCTATCGCAGGTATCGGTTTTAGATATTGCGGAAGATAAAAACGGTTATATTTGGCTGGCGACACAGTCGGGGCTCGACAGGTTTGATGGAAACGAATTTAAGCATTTCGGTAAATGGCAGAAAGATAAGTCTGATGGGCTCAACACTGTTACTACCTTTCAAATAGAATCTTCGTTAGACAAAGAATACTTATGGATTGGTTCTATTGCTGGTGTAAGCAAGTTTCATATCGAAACGGCAACGTTCGAACACTTCCCTATTTCGGTTTCCAGCGAAATAAAAGCCGGCTCAATCAAACGCATAAAAATCGATAAGAGTGGTAACGTTTGGGTTATTAGTGGCCGTGCGCTTTATCGCTTTTCAACGCTTTTAAATAAACTGGTTCAAATTGCTGTTCTAGAGAACGTGACCAGTACACTCACCGACATCGTTATTGATAGAAATAGTCATGTTTGGCTTAGTTCTACATCAGGGTTATACAAGCTTAATTCAGCGTTTAATACCTTAGAGCTTCAACAACTGGCGGGCAAAAAATTAACGTTGATGGCACTCGCTGCTGACGAAAGCTTGTGGATTGGCACCGGCGCTAACGGTCTTTGCCGGTACCCCTTATTCACGAACAACGATTTTTCCGCGTCTACCTGTTTTGATGAAATTAACGGCCTTTCATCTAATGATGTGCTGAATGTTTTATTTCAGCGTAATGGTAATATTTGGGTTGCTACGAGTAGCGGCGTGGATATTATTCCCGCTAAAGAAGCATCAGAGATTGTGTCATTATCGGTTTCTCGATCGAATCTCGCGAATAATTACATTACATCGCTATATCAAACAGACGCGGGCACAGTTGTGGCGGGGTCGCGCGATAATGGTTTTTCTATTTACCACCCTGTACTGGCCAACTTTTCAACCAGTGCTGTTATTAGTAATAATATTTCTGGCATTGCTACCCACACAGATAGTTCCTTATGGCTTGCTACACATGACAACCTTTGGCATTACAATTATCAATCTGGCAAGGTTAACGGGCCCTATACTTCGAAGATTAAGTCTGAAGGTCAGGTATCTTCAAACAAGCTACTAACCGTGCATTACGATAAACCGTCAGACTCGGTTTGGCTATCTACTCGCGCGGGGCTAGCGAAACTTAATACCGCCACTGAAAAATTGGATTTAGTGGCATTGGAGGGTAAGGCAGGTTATACCCTTAACGTGGATGCCGATGGTGACGTTTGGTATGGCGGTTATAGCGATGGCGTTTTTGTGTATCGCCCTTCCGAGAACCGGGTGATTCGACAATGGCCAATCTCACTCACCACTCGTATCATATTTGAAGATAATGAAAGTGCATGGCTGGCAAGCATATCGGGCTTATATTTTGCCAATAAATTTACGGGTGAAATTCGCAATATTGGTGAAAATAGCACGAATTTCCCTGACGGCGCGGTGGTGACGTGGGTTTCTCGGTCTATTCGTGGCGGCTATTGGGTTGGCACGCAGGCGAACGGTATCTATTTTATGGTGGTTGAGGATAACGATGAGCCCACCGTGTCGTTTACCCAGATAGAAGCAGACAGTTACTTAAGTAACCTCTCAATTGGCGCAATTATTGAAGATCAAGAAAATGCGCTCTGGATCTCCACAACGGTCGGCATCGCCCATATCGATTCTACCCTATCGTCGATTTCATATTTTGGGGCACAAAATGGAGTCATCGAATCTGGCTACTACATAGGCTCCGCCGTAAAAACCGGTGACGATACTATATTTATGGGCAGTCCACAGGGACTCACTCGCTTCAAGCCCACTGATATTAAACAGCAGCCTTGGTCGCCCAAGGTCAATATCTCGCATATAGAAATTATTGATGAGCATAGTAAAGGAGCTGAAAACCTTTTCCCAAGTACCAATGTGGATGAATTAGTACTCAATTCCGACAATGTCTCATTTTCTGTCGAATTCGCCGCGCTCGATTTTACTCGCGCAAACGAGGTGAGTTATGCCTATAAATTATCAGGGTTTGATAATAGGTGGCGGTTTACGGACCATCGCCGCCGCGGGGTGACCTACACCAATTTAGATCCCGGGAATTACACACTTACTATTCGAGCGATGAACAAAGAAAAAGTATGGAGCCCAAATGAGGCCAAGCTCCAAATCAGTATTGTTCCACCATGGTGGGAAAAACCCGTATGGCGAAGTGCCATTTTTGCATCCGCTTTTCTGCTTTTAACGCTACTTGTGTGGTGGCGTATTCAAACGCTTAAAAATCGCTCGGTTGCGCTTGCAAAAATGGTAGAAGAAAAAACCAAAGATCTTGAAGACGTGGTAGAAAAATTAACGCTGATATCAAGCCAAGACCCGTTAACCGGGCTGAAAAATAGGCGCTACTTTACCAGCCGAGCTCACGAGGCTTGGGACAGTTACGAGCGTTATGCACAAGCCTTTTCGTTACTTATCGTGGATATCGATTGGTTTAAACAAATTAACGACACTTACGGTCACCATGTAGGCGATCTTGTACTAGTTAAGGTGGCAGAACTGTTGCGTACGAATTTGAGAAATTCCGACGTTATTTGTCGTTGGGGTGGCGAAGAGTTTCTCATTCTACTGCCCCAGCTTAACGTCCGTGAATGCTATTGGGTAGGCGAAAAATTAAGAAAATCGGTAGAGAAAGCGTCTTTTCACTGTGAAGGGTATGATGTGAATGTGACTATCACCGCGGGAATTGCAGACATTCGTGAAAGCGATAGTGTAGAGCAATGCATACACGCTGCTGATAAAAAACTCTACAAAGGTAAAGCTGATGGGCGCAATGCCGTTGTGAAATAGCCTTATGTGAACCTGCTGCTTAAGCCCCTATTTTTACAAACTATGCTAACCACCGTGCTCCCTAGTTAATCAATTAATGCCTTTTTGTCAATTAGCGCACCATGATGAAACTCATCGTACGGTGTGATCGAAATCCCCTCCCACGCTTATGAATAACCATATTCAATCATGGAGGTAACATTTATGGCTAAGGTACTTGTCATTGGCGCATCAGGCCAAATTGGTAAACAGGCTACTGGAAAATTACTTGAAGCAGGACACCACGTGGTGGCGCCTGTACGAAGCCCCGAAAAGCTAAACGACGTTGAAAACGAAAACCTTGTGGTTAAAGAGCAAGATCTTGAAAAAGACTTCTCTGAACATTTCGAAGGTGCAGACTGCGTTGTATTCGTTGCCGGCAGCGGCGGTAATTCGGGCGATGATAAAACGCTTCTTATCGACCTTTGGGCTGCGCGAAATGCAGCAAATTACGCTAAGGCAGCTAATACGCCTAAATTTGTGATGGTAAGTTCAATAGGGGCTGGCGATCCAGACGCAGTAAGCTCTAGCATTAAGCCTTATTTAGTCGCTAAACACATGGCTGACGAGCACCTAATGAATAGCGGTGTGCCTTATGTCATTTTACGCCCAGGCACACTGTTAAACGAGCCAGGTACACATCTGGTGTCTACCGATATGCCTGACAACCAAGATGATGCTGTCATTCCTAGAGAAGATGTGGCAACGGCTATCGTCGAAGCAGTGAATCGTAGTAACACTGATAACATAACCACTTACCTGTTTAAGGGTGATACGCCGATTTCGAAAATTTTCGAATAAGCGAATACTGCTAAGTGATAAAATCACAAACGCCAGCAAATTTGCTGGCGTTTCTTTATTTAATTGCTAGCGTTCAATGAGTTGCATTAAGGGACAATAGACTGGCTTACCCAGTTACCCATTTCGTCACGACGATGTAACTCTCGATACTGTGGATTACCGCGTAAATTTAAATAGTCCACGTTGAAAATATCTAACAAAATAACGCAAAAATGTTCAGGAGCGACAGAATAGTCGCCTGCAATTTGAAGCGGCAACCCGTTGTTTCTTGGCGTACCGGGGTCGCCCCATAGAAACTGCTTCTTACCAGCATCAGACAATTTTGCCCAATGCGCCTCTATTAACGCCCTATCTTCGTTTTCAGTCACAATAGTCGCATTTACACTGAATCGATACTGCTCACGAGTTTTCGAAAAATACCAACAACCTTGTGCTTTCGCTTGTTGCGACAACTGGTTGTATTTTTCGGTACGGGTATCTGAAATAACAATCAGCTTGTTGTCATCACTTAAGCCTCGGTACACCACGGTTCTGCAATACGGCACGCCATCTTTATCAGCGGTTGCCAACTGAAAATAACGGCTCTCAGGCATGCTTCTGCTAGCGTGTAAGCTTTTTGTTAACCCTGTACGCCACTGCGGCATTTTTGAAATTCTCCGATCGCTTAAGCGGCTTTACGTTGGACAAGCGAAAACAAGGTATAGAAGTTTTCGGTGGTAATGCGTGCTAATTCCTTCACCGAAATACCTTTTAATTCGGCAATGAATTCTGCAACTTCTACCACATAGCCAGGCTGATTTTGTTTACCTCTGTGAGGCACTGGTGCAAGCCAAGGCGAATCGGTTTCAATTAATAAGCGCTCAAGGGGAACCGCCTTTACAACTTCTTGTAATTCACTGGCGGATTTAAAGGTGACTATGCCTGAGATAGAGATATAGAAATCCATTTCAATGGCCGCCTGCGCCATTTCAAGTGATTCGGTAAAACAATGCAGCACACCCTTTGTATGGCTAGCTTTGTGTTCGCGCAGCAAATTAATGGTGTCGTCACGGGCATCACGGGTATGAATAATAAGTGGTTTTTTCGTTTCGTTAGCGACTTTAATATGATCAACAAACGACGTTAGCTGAACCGTTTTGCTTTCAGGGCTATAAAAATAATCTAAGCCTGTTTCACCAATGGCCACTACCGCATCGTCTTGCGCTTTTTCAAGTAACTCTTGATAAGTACATGCATCTTCTTGGTGAAGGGGGTGTACGCCACAAGAGACAGAAACGTCATCGAAGTCCTTTACGGTTTCTAACATGCTGTCGTAATCGGTCACCGATACGCACACACATAAAAAGTGCTCTACACCGCGGGTACGAGCAAAGTTAAGAGTTTCTGCCAATGCTTCTGGCGATTGCTTTAATCTGTCTAAATGACAATGTGAATCTACGAACAAAATATACCTATCTTTTTTACGGCTAACCCAATAATAACCTGGCCTAGCGCTGAAATTGTTTCAAAATACTTACCAACACCATGGACTTATTCACCCCTGGGTGCTGTAAGGTTTTTACTGCGTCTACGCAAGCACGATAACGTGCGTAATCTTGCGCTTGCTGGCGTTCTACATACGATTTATGCGCCATATGTTGACACCATGTTGCTACCTGAACAGCGTCACCTTGCCATTTATTAGCCAGTGCTAAAAGTTGCTGACTTCCTGAACTAGCAAGTAGTGCGCCCATACCGTCGGTAAAGGTACGATAATTAAAATCGCTTTCGCTATTAAGTGCTGCTTCTAAACGAAGTGGCGCATAACCATAGGCTTCTAGTAACGCTTCACTCGCATCTTGTACGCCTTGTTGCTGTAAATAGTCCAAACTACTTTGCACATCAGGCAGACCAAGTGAATGTTTTTCACATCTACTCAAAATAGTGGGCATTATTCGATTCAGGCTGTCAGTGATAAGCAGCAAGTAAGTATTATTGGTGGGCTCTTCTAACGTTTTCAAGAGTGCATTGGCCGCCGCTTCTGTCATGCTATCGGCCACGGGGATCACCAATACCTTATTACCCCCCATTTGCGCCGTGCCGCTTAACTTGGCAATACCTTCACGAATTTTATCCACGCCCAATTGTTTTTCGCTTTCTAACACGTAAAAATCGGGGTGATTACCAGCAAGACGCAAATGGCAGCTTTGGCATGCATTGCACGCACCTTGAGGGGTTGGCTTTTTGCACAACAGCGTATCCGACAGCCCAGCAACCAATTTTGCTTTACCAATACCTTTAGCGCCAATGAATAGCAGCGCATGGTGCAGCTTGTTATTAAAATAGCGTACAAGCAATTCGTTATAGGTATCCGTGAACCAAGGAAGCATTTGCCCAGATTGCATTAAGAAAGGTACTCCTGCACAGCGGTTATCACGTCTTTATGTACATCTTCCATAGCTTGCATGGCATTAATCACCACAATACTGTCGTCTTGTGCTGCTAAGCTTAAATACCGTTCACGGGTGCGCTCAAAAAAGGCCAAACCTGCTTGTTCAATACGATCTAGCTCTCCCCTGCCTCTAGCGCGTTCTAGCCCTATGGCTGGCTCAACGTCCAAGTACAAGGTCAAATTAGGTTTAAAACCGTTAAGCGCTATTTTGCTAATGGCAGTCATAGTATCAGCACTCACGCCGCGGCCACCGCCTTGATAGGCTTGTGAAGACAAATCATGCCTGTCACCTACTACCCACTGCCCTGCATTTAACGCCGGAAGTATACGGTTAGTTAATAACTGTACCCGGGCGGCGTACATCAACAG
Organism: uncultured Alteromonas sp.; assembly: GCF_963976965.1. Taxonomy (NCBI): domain Bacteria; kingdom Pseudomonadati; phylum Pseudomonadota; class Gammaproteobacteria; order Alteromonadales; family Alteromonadaceae; genus Alteromonas; species uncultured Alteromonas sp. The sequence continues at coordinate 39,495 of NZ_CAXBMP010000007.1, read as the reverse complement.
TAATTCTGTTTCTTCGGCTACGGTTTCGTCCCAATCGTGTTTAACACACTCGCGTATCGCCTCGGCCATAGGCGTACCGCCAGGCTCGCGTGTTTGCTCAACCGCAATACGTGCTTCTTGCAAATGCTTTACGATAAGCCCAATCACTGAACTTTTTCCGGCCCCTTCAAGGCCCTCTACTACAATAAACTTTCCGTTCATAATTATTCGTTGCTGGACTTATTATTTTCGATTTAACTGATATTTTCGCACAGCTGCATTATGGGCTGCCAGCGAAGATGAAAATTCATGGCTACCATCACCTCTAGCCACAAAATACAAGGCATCGGTTTCCATTGGGTTTAACGCGGCCCAAATGGCATCCTTACCCGCCATCGCGATAGGCGTGGGCGGCAAACCTTTAATTGTATACGTGTTGTAAGGTGTGGGCGTACGAAGGTGCTTACGGGTAATATTACCATCATACGTATCACCAATACCGTAAATAACAGTGGGATCGGTTTGTAATCGCATATTTTTCCGCAGTCGGTTTACAAATACCCCCGCTATTTTGGTTCGTTCTGCACTCACTGCGGTTTCTTTTTCAATAATACTTGCCAATATTAGGGCGTCGTACGGTGAGTTCAATGGCAAATCTTCTTGCCGTTGCTGCCACTGGGTTTCGACATAATCTAACATGGCCTTGTGTGCGCGTTTTAAAATGCTACTGGCCGCAGTGTTAGCGGTAAAGAAATACGTATCAGCTAAAAATAAGCCTTCGGCGCTGCTAGCTTCGTTCAGCCATAGCATTGGCGCTTTTTCCTCATTTACCGAGCTTGTGATATTAATTGTCTCTTCAACCTGATCCAGCGATACATCGTTGATAAGTTCAGTTTTCGCCTTTAACGTAACCAACCACTCTTTTAGTGTCAGTCCTTCTACCAAGCTCACGGCAAAATAGTGCTCTTCACCACGGCTTAATATACCGAATACTTCTCGTAGTGATAGCCCAGGTGTTAAGCGGTATGTACCCGATTTTACATGGGTATTGGCAGCAAAAAACTTGAGCCAAAGTTTTGTTGCTAATTCAGGGCTATCGATTAACTCCCGTGCCCGAAGCTCCCTTACCACCTTGTATCCGTTACTGCCCTTTTCTACCGTATAAAGCTGCGGTTGAGAAATCGACATGGGCGATGAAGCTTGCCCATTTACATATAAAACACCAAAGGTAATTGCACCCACAACAAGCGCTAGCATTATCCCAATGCTAATAACTATTCGCATGATCGTCCTGAATTTTATCTAATACTAACTTAGCAAGGCGCTTTGCCCCTTCATGAGACGCACTAAATGCTAACTCATCACTCGTTTTTCCGTCGTTTAGCACAACTTTATTAACTGGCATTACGCCCATTAAGGCATTGGTGATCACCATTGCCGTGGCATTAGCGATATCAGCCAGAGTGTATTCGCCTTCATAAACGTTTAAGGCGTTGTCGCCAATAACATCAGCGTTAGTTAGGCTTTCGTTTACCGAATTTTTTTCCAACGTACTTAACAAGCACTGGCGCACAACACCATTTACACCGCAGTTATTTACCTTTGGTGTGTGCCATCCAGTATCGGTTTGAAAAAATACGTTTCCCGCACTGGCTTCAATAAGGTGCCCTTGCGTGTCGAACACCAAGGCATCATCGGCATTCGCCTCAACAACTTCACGCTTAACCAATACCTGCTCTAACCGGTTCATATGTTTAATACCACCCAGCAAAGGCTGTATGGCCAAAGGTGTTTTCGCGTTTATTAGGGTTAAACCACTAACGGCAAGTTCAGAATAATGCGCAGGATACGTATGGGTGGAAAACCGAACAATGGCCGGAGCTTGGCTATCTCGTGCGTACCCACGACCGCCCTCTCCTGAAGACACATGAACCTTCATTACTCTTTTAATGCTGAGGTGTTCAAGAGATTCGGTAAGTGCGCTGACATAAACATCAATTGCCTGTCTAAGTGCAGTCATGTCGAGGGAAATGGCTAACGCTTTAGCATCATGATTGAGCCTAGCAAGATGAAAAGACAGAAGTTCTACTTTCCCCTGGCTAACGCACATAGTAGTAAAAACGCCATCACCATAGTTCAGTGCCCTGTCGTTTAAGGCAATTGCATCGGCGGATGAAGGGGTTGAAGATGCGGTGTCGGTATTTGCGACTATTTTCACAACTAGCTCTAATAATTAACGTCTGCCGTGCAGTATACCAAGTTGTTGTGCGCAGACAAGAAAGGCAGCTTGCGCTGCCTTTAATCAATAACTACGGATGTCCGAACGTGTGCTCGGGCTTAAATTCGTTTGAAAATAAGCGAACCGTTAGTACCACCAAAGCCAAATGAATTACACAGCGCATAGTCTGAAGTAAACATTTTTGCTTTATTCGCCACGAAGTCTAAATCGCATCCTTCGCTTGGTTCATCCAAATTAATGGTAGGCGGTGCCATTTTGTCACGTAGTGCCAATATGGTGAAAATAGCTTCTACAGAGCCTGCTGCACCAAGTAAATGACCTGTCATCGACTTAGTAGAGCTTACCAGCATGTTATGCGCATGTTCGTTGAAGACGCGCTTAACCGCTGCTACTTCTGCTATATCACCCGCTGGTGTAGATGTACCATGCGCGTTAACGTAGCCAATTTTGCTGCTCTCAATTTTTGCATCGCGAATAGCGTTACTCATTGAAGCCGCTGCACCTTCACCGTCAGCAGGTGGTGATGTCATATGATAGGCATCGCCACTCATCCCAAAACCAACAAGTTCAGCGTAAATGGTTGCACCACGGGCTTTCGCCGCTTCGTATTCTTCTAGCATTACTACGCCAGCACCTTCGCCCATCACGAAACCATCACGATCTTTATCCCAAGGGCGACTAGCCCCTTGAGGATCGTCGTTTCGTGCAGACAATGCACGTGCCGCAGCAAAACCCGCAATACCTAATGGCGTAATAGACGCTTCTGAACCGCCTGCTAGCATGGCATCTGCATCATCATACGCGATAGTACGCGCAGCAATACCAATGTTATGCACACCAGTGGTACACGCCGTCACAACGTTTAAGTTTGGCCCTTTAAGCCCTTCCATGATAGACAAAAAGCCTGAAATCATATTGGTAATAGTGGAAGGCACAAAAAATGGAGAAACGCGCTTAGGACCGCTATTCATTAATTTAGTGTGGTTTTGTTCAATTTGTTCTAGCCCACCGATGCCTGAACCAATAGCTACACCAACACGGTGTGCATTTTCTTCAGTTATCGTTAAGCCCGAATCAGCCATGGCCTGTTTACCCGCTGCAATACCCAGCTGAATAAACCTGTCCATTTTTTTCGTTTCTTTCTTTTCGATATATTCCTGCGGGTCAAAGTTATCAACTTGACCTGCGAAACGGGTGGAATAGTCACTGCAATCAAAGTGGGTGATTTCACCAATACCGCTTTCGCCTGCTAACAGACGACGCCAAGTCTCATCTACAGAAAGACCCAAAGGTGAAAGCATGCCAAGACCAGTAACCACTACGCGACGTTTTGTCACAAAAAGCCCTCGCATTGGAACCAATAAGGTGGGAATACAAAAACGGCTCTAAAGAGAGCCGTTTTTTAATTTACTGTAACGAAGACTTAAGCGTCTTTGTTAGCATTGATGTAGTCAATAGCTGACTGAACAGTAGTAATTTTTTCTGCTTCTTCGTCAGGAATTTCAGTATCAAATTCTTCTTCTAACGCCATTACTAGCTCAACAGTGTCAAGTGAGTCTGCGCCCAAATCATCAACGAATGAAGCTTCAGCTTTTACTTCTTCTTCTTTTACGCCAAGTTGTTCAATGATAATTTTCTTAACGCGTTCTTCAATGTTACTCATAATTCTAGGTTTCCCTTAAACGTCACTAGATAGTCAAAGTGCCGCTAGTTTATTTTGCAAGGTACAAGCTTGCAAGCACCAGTTTAAACAAATTTTCTGGTCAAACCAGCGGCATCCCAAATTCTTAATGTTCTATTTTTACATCCAAGTTCGGGGAAAATCCACCCCAAACACAGTTAAATTCACAATTTTCGTGAATTTAACCCATATACATACCACCGTTTACATGGATAGTTTCGCCTGTAATATAGGCTGCACCGCTGCTCACTAAAAAGGCAACAGTGGCTGCTATTTCATCAGGTTCACCTAAACGGTTAGCAGGAATATCTTTAAAAATTGCGCTTTTTTGATCGTCCGTCAATGATTTTGTCATGTCGGTATCGATAAAACCAGGCGCAACAACATTAATAGTTATACCACGAGAAGCCACTTCACGTGCCATAGATTTCGAAAAACCAATAACACCTGCTTTCGCTGCTGCGTAGTTTGCTTGCCCAGCATTACCCGAACTACCCACCACAGAACCGATATTTACAATACGGCCAAAGCGTTTCTTCATCATACCGCGAAGTACTGCTTTTGACAGCGTAAAAATGGCTGTAAGGTTAGTATTAATGATGTCTTGCCATTCGTCATCTTTCATACGCATTAACAAGTTATCACGAGTAATACCTGCATTATTAACCAAAATATCAATGCCACCGAAGGTGTCATTAATTTCCTTGATTATAGCATCTATACTGTCTTTATCGGTAACATTTAGTGCAATACCTTTGCCACCAAATTCAGATAAATATTCAGTAATTGCACTTGCACCACTCTCGCTTGTAGCGGTGCCTACAACCGTAGCACCCTGCGCTGCAAGCTGACTAGCAATGGCTTTACCAATGCCTCGGCTAGCGCCTGTTACCAGTGCTACTTTGCCTTCTAACTGACTCATAGCGTTTCCTTATTGTTTTAATGCTTCCACACTTTCTGGGGTGTTTACAGCAATGGATTCTAAACTTTTATTAATGCGTTTATTTAATCCTGTAAGTACCTTACCTGGGCCTACTTCAATGATACGTTCAACACCTGCTGCAGCCAAATACTCCACGGTACGCGTCCACTGAACAGGGCAATATAATTGGCGTACCAACGCACTTTTTATTGATGCACCGTCAGTTTCAATGGTCACATCAACATTATTAATGATATTGATTGCAGGGGTATGAACGCTTGTTGACGCCAGCGCATCTTCTAACTTGTCAGCAGCGGGGCGCATGAGTTCGCAGTGCGAAGGCACACTTACCGATAATGGAAGAGCTCGCTTGGCACCCGCTTCTTTACACGCCGCAGCAGCTTGCTCAGCGGCCACTTTTTCGCCAGCAATAACCACTTGGCCTGGCGAGTTAAAATTAACCGGAGACACTACATCGCCTGTCGCAATCGCCGTTTGGTGGCACACGTTGGCAATGGTATTGTCGTCTAAGCCAATAATGGCATACATAGCACCGGCACCCGCTGGCACCGCCTCTTGCATATATTGACCACGAGCTTCAACCAGCTTTATCGCATCAGCAAAAGACATAGCACCGCCACATACTAGGGCTGAATACTCACCCAAACTGTGTCCCGCTAAATAGCTCACTTCAATGCCTTGTGCTTCTAATACGCGCCAAGTCGCAACACTAGCAGCAAGCAAAGCTGGCTGAGTAATATGAGTTTCGTTCAATTTTCCATCGGTATCGTTTTGTACCAGATCCCAAAGATCGTAACCTAATACGTCTGAAGCTTCTTTGAAGGTATCTAAAACCGAAGGATGGCTGTCGGCCAACTCTTTAAGCATGCCCACCGATTGTGAGCCCTGCCCAGGAAAGACGCAGGCTGTTTTTGTCATTGTTGTTCCTTATTATTTTTTGTATACAACGAATTTTTGAATACAACGAATTCAATAAGACTGATAGAAGAAACTAGTATCGTACCAGCGCAGATGCCCAAGCAAAACCGCCGCCGAATGCTTCTAATAATAAATGTTGCCCACGCTTAATGCGACCATCGCGAATAGCGGTATCTAGTGCTGTGGGTACTGTGGCTGCGGATGTATTACCGTATTTTTCTAACGTCACTACCACTTGGTCTAACGACATATCTAATTTTTTGGCTGTCGCTTTAATAATTCTGAAATTCGCTTGGTGAGGCACTAGCCAATCCAGATCAGATTTTTGCATATTGTTGGCCGCAAGGGTTTGCTCAACCACTTCAGACAATTTGTTCACGGCAACTTTGAAAACTTCGTTTCCGCGCATAACGCCCCAATTTTCGTGTACTGATGCTTCATCACCACGCGTAGGGTTTCCAACGTAAAGTAAATCGCCGTAAGAACCATCGGCATTTATATGAGTAGATAAGATACCCGGCTCATCACTGGCTTCTATAATAGTGGCACCCGCGGCGTCACCAAAAAGAATGACCATAGTGCGATCTTCAGGTGCTATCAAACGGCTAAGACAATCTGTACCAATAACTAAGATACGCTTAGCCATGCCAGATTTGATGTATTGGTCGGCCACACTTAATGCGTAGCAATAACCCGCACACGCAGCAGCCACATCAAAAGCAGGAATACCGTTAATACCTAAAATGCGCTGGATTTCACAGGCCGTGCTAGGAAGTGCATAGCGTCCGCTCGTAGTAGCACACACTATCATGTCAATTGATTGAGGGTCGATGCCTGCCATCTCTATGGCTTTCTTACTTGCCTCTGCCCCCATGGTCGCAGCGGTTTCTTCAGCACCTATAATTCGGCGTTCTTTAATACCGGTTCTATCAGTGATCCATTCATCACTGGTATCAACCATAACTTCCAAATCGGCATTGGTTCGTATATCACTAGGGTAATAACTTCCAGTACCGATAAATCGAGAATATTTGCTCAAAGCTGCTCCAATAAAACCGTTTCTATCTTCGTTTTTATCTTGTCTGGAACTCGCATCTTTGCTTCTTTCATTGCTTGCACAATGGCGTAATAAAAGGCGTCTTTAGATGCATTTCCATGACTCTTGATAACAATGCCGCGCAATCCTATCAGACTCGCACCATTATACTGGTCGGGGTTCACGCTGTTATAGATAGATTTGAGCAATGGAAAAGCAATTTTGGCCATTAGCCGCGTATAAAAGTTCTTTTGTGACTGGCGCTTCACTTCATTAATGACTAACTTGGCTAGGCCTTCACTGGATTTAAGCGCAACATTGCCGGTAAAACCGTCAGTTACCACCACATCGGCTTTATCGGTAAAGATGTCATCACCTTCTACATAGCCAATGTAGTTAATGCCTGGTGCATCTTTAAATAGTTGGTCGGCTAACTTTACGTACGCATTTCCTTTTATATCTTCTTCACCCACGTTTAATAAGGCAACTCGCGGCGAAGGAATACCCGCGGCTTCTTGCGCTAACACCGAACCCATCACACCGTACTGAAATAAAATTTCAGGCGTGCAATTCACATTCGCGCCTAAATCGAGCAAGAATACATTATGGTGACTCGCGGTGGGCATCATGCTGATAAGTGCTGGCCTATCAATACCCGACAAGGTTTTTAATAAGTAGAACGATAAGGTTAAGAGCGCGCCAGTATTGCCTGCACTTACACATGCATCGGCTTCGTTGCTTTGAACATATTCAATCACACGGCGCATTGAAGAGCGTTTTTTATTGCGTAACGCAGAGGTAGGCGCCTCACCCATTTCAACCACTTGGTCGCAATGAGATACGGTTACCCGACTTCGTTGGGAAGCGGTGAGATTTTGGATTGCTGGGGATATAACGGCTTGGTCGCCGCATAGCAAAAAATGAACGTCAGAATGAAGTTCAATGGCCTTTACAGCCGCAGAAAGGATAACAGGGGGACCATGATCGCCCCCCATGATATCTAACGCGATGGTTAGCTTAGACAAAATGTAGACGCCGAATTACGCGCCGACTACTTTATTGCCTTTGTAATAACCGTCAGCTGTCACGTGGTGACGACGGTGTGTTTCACCCGACGTAGGGTCGACAGACAAAGTCGACGCTGTCAATGCATCGTGTGAACGACGCATGCCACGCTTAGAGCGCGTTTTACGATTTTTTTGTACAGCCATAACTTACTCCTGGTCTCGCTTAAGTTCTTTCAAAACCGCGAAAGGGTTTTCTCGCTCTTGTTCCGGTTCAATCTTTCCAAATGACATATCATCTTTAGACACTGAGCACTCCTCCTCTGCATGAAGGGGTACGATGGGCAAAGATAAAAGTAACTCGTCTTCAAATATCTGAAGCAGATTAACTTCTCCGTGGTCGTTGACCTCTACCGGTTCGTAAGCCTCGGGTATTGGATCTTCTTCATTTCGTTCTTCTCCCTGCACTGGAGTAAAACAAAAATCCACATCAAGTGTGGTATCAAATTCACCATTACACCGCTGGCAGAGAAGTGTTACCTGAGTGTCTAAATGACCGTGAAATACAGTAAGACCCTGCTCGTCTTTTTTGAACTGCACATCGACGTTCACATATTCACTACATCGGACAACTGCCCCACTCAATCGTTCCATATCTTCAGACACAAGAACACCCCGATAATCGGAACGTTTCATAGCGCTGCTGGTCGGTTCGACCGTATGAGGGAGTTTCACTTTCTGCATAGGGCGCGCATTCTATAGATTCCACGTCCCACTGTCAAAGATTTAATGGGCGTTTTTGTATAATAATTTAGCGATTTTGTACTTCTTTTCATAAACCGAATTTTAAGGGAATAGCCCCAAATAACAAGTAAAAAGAACATGATGTGTTTAAAATAGCGGAAGGTTGGTAAAATGGCGTATTGTCAAAACAAACCAAGTTGGCAAACGGCATTACGCTCATTTATAAAAACACGCTATATTTAAGGTAAGTTGTAATTACTCTTTATGAGTAATTTAAAGGTTTTTGGTGGTTTTTTTTGGGGTTACTCGAAAAATAAGCCAGATAAAAAGGAGTTCAGTGTTTAAGGATAAGCACAGGCTTGCGTAAGAGGACACACAACGCGTAGACCGGTTAATTAACACTTAATGTAAGATTGAGGTTTTGTAGTATGACCACACTCGTTCTAGCTTCATCATCTAAGTACCGCCAGCAATTATTGTCGAATATTGGCATTCAAGCTGAAATAAGCAAACCAGATATAGATGAGACTCCCCTACCCGACGAAACACCCCTTGCGTTGTGCAAACGTTTAGCGTTCGAAAAAGCTAAAAAGATTGCCCAACAGCAGCCAGGGAGAATTGTAATTGGAAGCGATCAAGTTGCTTCTGTCGAAGGTCCTGATGGCAAAATTATACTAGGCAAGCCGGGAACAGTTGAAAACGCCGTAGCGCAACTGAAAATGTGCCAAGGAAAATCGGTGTATTTTTATACCGCGATAAGTTTATGTAAAGCTGAAAACGACGAAGACCTACCCGACATCCTTACTAGCAATTTAGACACTATTACTCGGGCTGAAGAAACCTGTGTGTATTTTCGTAGCCATAAAGAAGCACAACTACGTGCTTACGTTGAAGCCGAAATGCCACTTGATTGTGCGGGGAGTTTCAAATGTGAAGGCATGGGGGCCTTATTGTTTGAACGTATTACCAGCCGCGACCCGAATACGTTAATAGGGCTTCCCGTTATGCTGCTACATAATATGCTAGACAAACATTTTAATATCGATTTGCTAGACCTAGCTACTGCCAAGGCCTAGCGGATGAAGATTTGCTTTGCTATTGAACGCCAAACTAGCGGAGCAAAAACTGCTGAAGTTCGCCAATGGAATGCACAATGGTTTCAGGCGCCAACGCTTCAAGGTGAACTTGTGCATGCACCCCGTAAGAAACCCCTATTCTGCGCATACCAATAGATTTTGCCATTTGCATATCGTAAGTGGTGTCGCCAATCATGACGGCATCATTCGCACTAATATTTAGCTCGTCTAAAATTTGCAGTAGCATGTCAGGTGACGGTTTAGACTGCGCATCATCAGCGCATCGTGACGCACTAAAAAAGTGGCCAGTCTCGGTTTGCGACCAGGCCCTATCAAGACCTCTTCGCGCTTTCCCTGTTGCTACAGCAAGGGTAGCTCCCTTTGCCTTTAGTGCTGATAACAAATCTTCTACACCATTAAACAACGGGCACGGCGTAGCATCATGGCTTACAAAGGCTTCTTTATAAGCCAGTACTAAGCGCTCAGCAAGGGCATCATCGTTAATACCAAATAACTGCTTAATAGCAGGTTTTAAGCTAATACCTATAATGTGACTTACCGCATCAGCACTTGGAACCGGCATGTCACAGTGTTTTGCTGCTATCTGCATACAGTTGATAATTTTATCGGCAGAGTCCATTAAGGTGCCGTCCCAATCAAAAATAACCAACTTATAGCGCATAGTTACAGCGTTCCTTCTATATAAAGAATCTATATAAATAAATAGTACTTAATTAATAAGTAAACTTACCGAATACCCTAAAAGCTTTATGACAAGGCTTTAAGGGTATTGGTTAACGTGGCATCTAACGGTGCGGTAAATTTAACCCGCTCTTCTGTGCCAGGGTGAATTAGCGAAATGCTATGTGCGTGCAAAAATAGGCGATTTAAGCCTTTTTGACGCATAGACTCATCAAACTCGGTATCACCGTATTTAGGGTCGCATGCAATAGGATGCTCAGCGTGTAAACAGTGCACTCGGATTTGATGGGTTCTACCTGTAATAGGTGAAGCCTCTACCAAAGTAGCGGTGTCGAACTTTTGCAATATGCGATAGCGGGTTTCAGATGGCTTACCATCTTCACTTACGCTCACCATGCGTTCACCCGATTGCAACACATTCTTACGAAGGGGCGCTTTTACTTTAAAGCGATTGTCAGGCCACTGCCCCGCCACTAGGGCTTGGTAGCGTTTATCCATTTTACCGGTACGCAACTGCTCATGCATATGACGAAGCGCCGAGCGTTTCTTAGCAATAAGAATACAGCCAGAGGTGTCTCTGTCTAAACGGTGTACCAATTCCATAAAGTTGGCATCGGGACGCAGTGCCCGTAAACCTTCAATAAGACCAAAACTCAAACCACTACCACCATGGACGGCAATACCTGAAGGCTTGTTAATCACTATAATGCGCTCGTCTTCAAATAATATTTGAGATTCAAGCGCTGCAATTTTATCGAGTTTTGGCGACGGTCCAGGTGTACCTTCAGAAACTCGCACTGGTGGGATACGCACCACATCATCGGCAACGAGTTTATATTCGGGTTTTACCCTGCCCTTATTTACGCGCACTTCACCTTTACGCAAAATGCGATAGATCATGCTTTTGGGCACACCCTTTAATTGGGTGCGCAAAAAATTGTCTACACGTTGCCCTGCTAAATCGGGTTCAACGGTAACGAAACGGACTGATTGTTGGGTTTGTTCTTTCATAAACTCCATTATAACGCATTGCAAAAGCAGACCGATACAGAAACTTTGATGTGCCTTAAAAATAAAACCCTTTGACTACTTTTGATACTAAACGAGCATTTAGCACAGAAAAACCGCATTATCTGGGCTTATTTACCCCTCACACCTTGCTTAAATTGAACCTTTGATGCCATAATAAAAACTGTATTTTACGCGGCCAAATCATGCCGGTGAAACACAACATTTAACATAGTGAGCATTTAGAGCAGGTTAATTCGTTACCCGTTTATTTCGCCACTTTTGTTATCCATAAGAACAGCGTCACGTTCCAATTGCATTATTCAATGAACACGCAATTTTATATCTGGAACGAGAATTATAGAGGCAACGACTACACTGCCGTTAGATAATTCAGATGCTGTTTGCGAACATAAAATAAGTTCGCCGTTTAGCTAACAGAATTGAATTGACAAACAAGCGCCAGCCTAAGAGCGGTGTTTGTTAAAAAGATAGATAGAGATAAGGGTATGTCGCTCCCGACATCCTTAAGAACAATATAAAACGCGGAACGAGTAACGAAAAACGTTACATGCCGCGTAAGTTCAAGGATAATGCGGCGTTACAACAAGGTCCCCGTACAATCGTGAGGTTGCGCGGTGAGGGTTTGTACATGTCACTTTAATTTTGTATCTGGACGGCTGTATTAAAAACAGAGTTAGATACAATGAAAAGAATGTTAATTAATGCAACTCAATTAGAAGAGTTGCGTGTTGCCCTTGTTGATGGGCAGCGGTTATACGATTTGGACATCGAAAGTCCTGGGCACGAACAGAAAAAAGCAAACATTTACAAAGGTAAAATAACCCGCGTTGAGCCAAGCCTCGAAGCGGCATTCGTAGACTACGGCGCAGATCGCCACGGTTTCCTACCTCTTAAAGAAATCGCTCGCACTTACTTCCCTAAAGGCTACCGTTTCGAAGGCCGTCCAAACATCAAAGATGTTATTAAGGAAGGCCAAGAAGTTATCATTCAAATTGATAAAGAAGAACGTGGCCAAAAAGGCGCAGCGCTTACTACTTTCTTATCGCTGGCTGGTAGCTACTTAGTATTAATGCCAAACAACCCTCGTGCTGGCGGTATTTCTCGTCGTATCGAAGGTGATGAGCGTACAGAACTTAAAGAATCTTTGAACAAACTAGACCTGCCTGATGGCATGGGCTTAATCGTTCGTACCGCTGGCGTAGGCAAATCTTACGAAGAATTAGAGTGGGATTTAAAAGTACTACTTACCCATTGGGAAGCAATTTCTAAAGTGGCTGAAGAGCGTGAAGCGCCCTTCTTAATTCACCAAGAAAGTAACGTAATTGTACGTGCAATTCGTGACTATCTACGTCGCGATATTGGTGAAATTTTAATTGATAAAACCAGCATCTACGAACAAGCGCTGCAGCACATCCAACTAGTGCGCCCTGACTTCGCTAGCCGCGTTAAGCTTTATCGTGGCGAAGTACCTTTGTTCAGTCATTATCAAATTGAAAGCCAAATTGAGTCTGCCTTCCAACGTGAAGTTCGCTTACCATCTGGTGGTTCAATTGTTATCGACCCTACTGAAGCGCTTACTTCTATTGATATTAACTCTGCCCGCGCAACAAAAGGTGGAGATATTGAAGAAACGGCATTAAATACAAACCTTGAAGCCGCTGACGAAATTGCCCGTCAACTTCGTTTACGCGACTTAGGTGGCTTGGTTGTTATCGATTTTATCGATATGACCCCAGTACGTCACCAACGTGAAGTTGAAAACCGCATGAAAGACGCGGTTCGCAGCGATCGTGCTCGCGTTCAACTAGGCCGTATTTCTCGCTTTGGCTTGCTTGAAATGTCACGTCAGCGTTTACGTCCATCATTGGGTGATTCAGCGCACCATGTGTGCCCTCGCTGTTCAGGACACGGCACCATTCGTGGTACCGAGTCATTAGCGCTGTCTATTTTGCGTATTCTTGAAGAAGAAAGCATTAAAGAAAACACAGGCCAAATTGAAGCACAGCTTCCTGTATCAGTAGCAACCTACTTGCTTAATGAAAAGCGTAAAGCAATTCAAAGCTTAGAAAAGCGTCATGGGGTTAACTTATTACTTATCCCTAACGCCAACCTTGAAACACCTCACTACCAAGTCACTCGCCGCCGTCCAGATGATATTCTAGATGACGCAAGCTACGAAGTAGAGTTAATGCCAACGGTTGAAACGGAAACTGAAACCACAACGTCAGTGCCGGTTAAGCGTGAAGAGCCAGCATTGAAAGGGCTAGTTGCGCCTACCGCGGCACCTGTTGTTGCGCCTAAAGCAGAAACACCTGAAGCTAAAGCTGAAAGCTCACCATCACTATTTGCCCGCATAGGTAAATGGTTAGGTGATGTGCTTGGTGGTGAAGACGAGAAAGCGAAAGCAGAAGCTGAAGCGAAAGAAAAAGAAAAGCAGAAGCAATCTGAAAGCCGCAATAATCGTGGTGGCAATCAGTCTCGCAATCGCAATGGTGATGATCGTCGCCGTAAGCCAAGAAAGAACACACGTCGTAACCAGCCTCAAAACAAAGATGGCGAACAAGAACAGCGTACGCCACGTTCTGAGCAGGACGACAAGCCACGCGCAAGTAACAATAAGCCTCGTAAGCCTCGTAAACCTCGTGACGAGACTCAGAAGCCTAAGCAAGACCAAAGCAGAGATAACGCGCAAGACGAAGCACCTAAGACCCAAGACAGGAAGTCTCAAGATGCTAAGCCTCAAGAAGCGCAGAAGAAACAAGAAGTGGCTGAGCGCCGCAAACGCAGAGATACTCGTCGCAGCGTACGTGTGAAAAAAGATGACAATACACAGTCAAACGAAGCACCGGCTAGCAAACCAGTTAAATCTCTTGCAGTTGATAAGCCTAAACCTGCTAAAGCAGCCCCTGCTGAAACTGAAGAGGTTAATACTTCACCAGTTCAGTCAACTGATGCACCAGCAGCTTCTGAATCAGCAGCGCCTGTAACACAAGCCTCTCAGCCAGCTGACGTTGAGTCGACCACTGAACAAGATGCTCAATCTTCTTCAGAGCAATCGAACAACGACACTGATGAAAATGGGCAAAAACATGAAAGCCGTGGCCGTTCGCGTCGCTCTCCTCGTCATGTTCGTGCAGCTGGTCAGCGCCGCAAGAAGGAAGCGCAGCAGTCTAATGATGACAACATCGCCCCAGTAGGTGAACAGTCAACAGCAAACGTTGAAACTACATCGTCACAAGAAATACCAGCTTCAACGGCTCCTGCCGCCGATACTAGTGAATCAGCACCCCCTGCGGAAGATACGCAAGCGGCTATGCCTGGTAAACTTGGGGCAGACACTGCGCACACTCAAAATGAGAATGCCCAGCCTGCTGCTGTTGATGCAAGTACCGATAATGCTGAAGCGCCTTCTGCGGCTAAAGCGGAAGACACTCAAGCCACTAAGCCTGGTGTACTAGCGCCGTCGGAAGAAAAAGCAGAACCTGCAACAACAGAAACCGCATCGGCCAAGCCAGAAGCGCCAGTAGCTGAAGTAGTTCAAGACGAAATGCAGTTCGAGCTAGCTTCGCCTAAAAGTGAAGCGGACGCACCTAAGCCAGCTAAAGCTGATGTTACTCCTGCTCCTGCCGCTGAAGATGCACCTAAACAGGTTGAAATTAACCTAGGTGAAGATTCTGCTAAAGCAGCAAGTGAACCTAAGCCTAAACCTGCGCCAAAAGCGAACCTTAAGAAAGCCAAAGCAGCGGTATCTAAGCCTATTACTACAGGTGTAGCAGCTAGCAGCCGTGGTCGTATTAATGCATCTGCGCCAATGGCAGCACCAGCATCGGTTGATGACACGTTCAATGACGTGGCGCTTACCGCTAAGTCTGACGATAGCCGCCCAGCTATTATAGTATCGGGTAGAAGCGCAGCTATTGCGAAGGCAAGTGCCGCCGCATCAGCACCAACAACACTGCCAACCAGTGTTGATGAAAACGCCTGAGCGTGACTAGCAACCCTAGTTAGTGATAGCGCTAGTCATCCTTGACTAGCGTTATTACTAGGAACTAAGGTTGTTTACACACGATAAGAAGCCGCTTAATTGCGGCTTTTTTAATGGTCATTCATATTGCTGAACAGTGGGAATAAAACGTTGGATAAAGTTAAACCCAGCTTGATTGATTGGTTAGAAAGAACCACTCAAAAAGAAGTGCGTTCCCCAGTGCTGATTCAGTCACTATGGAGTGGTTATGGCGCATGCTTTCGTGCAACCCTGTTTGATAACGCTAAGAACACTTCAATACCTGTAGTGGCCAAGTGCGTTCAACCCTCTTCACAAATTAGCCACCCAAAAGGATGGCAAACCAATACCAGTCACCTTAGAAAATGCCGATCATTTCAGGTAGAGCACTACTTTTACACCCGTTTGCAACCTAGCACTAACGCAGACTGCTTAACCCCTATGTGCTTAGCAGCCGCTAGCGGTGAAAACGATAGCAATGCACATATCTTAGTAATGGATGATCTAGATAACGGGGGATTGACAACACGTGCCACTTCGCTAAGTGTAAAACAAGCGCAATCGGTATTGCGTTGGCTGGCAGCATTTCATGCTCGCTTCATGGGTATTGTTGACACGAATGTCTGGCCCGAAGGCACTTACTGGCATTTGAGTACACGACAAGATGAATGGCAAGCGATGGTAGATGGGCCTT
This sequence comes from uncultured Alteromonas sp., assembly GCF_963976965.1. Classification (NCBI taxonomy): domain Bacteria; kingdom Pseudomonadati; phylum Pseudomonadota; class Gammaproteobacteria; order Alteromonadales; family Alteromonadaceae; genus Alteromonas; species uncultured Alteromonas sp. Next base: position 23,444 of record NZ_CAXBMP010000007.1, on the reverse strand, counting down.
TAAAACGGGAAGCTAGCAGATTGTCGACCCAACTTTCATCAGCACGCTTTCAAACCTTATTACACGGTGATGCCAAGGTTGCCAACTTTTGCTTTACCCCCGACTTTACCCGATGCGGTGGTGTGGATTTTCAATACACTGGATTAGGTGTAGGAATAAAAGACGTTGCTTATTTTATTGGCAGCGCATTAAGTGAAAGCAATCAACGAACCCACACTACTCATTGTTTGGATTACTATTTCGAGTGCCTAAGCAGCCAACTAATAGGCACAAAATACCAATCACAACATAAAGAAATAGAACGGGAGTGGCGAGCGCTATATCCTATTGCCTGCGCTGATTTTAATCGATTTTTAGCCGGTTGGAGCCCTGACCACTGGAAGATTAACGGTGAACTGACTAGGCAAACCGATATCGCCTTAGCGACGTTAATTTAGTGCTTTGTCCAAGGCAACCAGTGTAAAGACAGCCTGAGGCTTTCAAGCACATCGGCCTCGTTTGGTTGCTGATATCCGTAAACCCGAATACCGAAAATAGCCATCATGACCGACGTGGCATACACCTCACTCAGCGCTTCACCGTATTCGCTGGCAATCGCCAGTTTGTACTGCGCTTTAGTACGGCTTAAATAGTCTCCAGCAAGCTTAGCGAGCTTAGGCTCCGTACTGGTAAGTTCTAGTTGGGTTTTAATGATAAAGCAGCTTGCGTAGTCTTTCTTCCCTCTTGCTGCCACCATGTCGGTCAGCAGCATAACAATGCCCTCACCTGTGCCATATGACATCGCAAGCTTCATTTTGTCAGCGCTACGCTGTGCGTAACGTTCCAAACTGGCAATAAACAGCTGCTCTTTATTGCCAAAACTGTTGTACAAGCTGCCCGGCTTTAACCCTGTGGTAGCGGTAACGTCTTGCATCGATGTTCCATGGTAGCCTTGCTGCCAAAACAGCATAATCGTTTTATCCAATATACTGTTTTTATCAAATTGTGCTTTAGCCATCACAGGTACCTTTCGTTCGCTTATTTCCTATTTTTTCTATTTACATCATAGCAATTTTGAACAAACACTCAAAAAGTTATTGAACCCTACTGCAATCTCCTTTATCGTTTTGAGCAATCATTCAAAATATGAACGTCTATTTTTATATCATTGGTAAAACCCACTCTTATTATTCGCTCACTTACCTTGCTCATTAGAAGAGGACACCTTATGAAACGATTTATTACTGCGGTACTACTCACACTACCGTTATTTTCAAGCTATGCTCAACAACCTGCAGACAGCAACATGGAAACGGGTAAGCCATCAGCCCCAAAAGTTATATTCTTCGATGTGAACGAAACCCTGCTAGATCTGACTGCAATGCGAAGCTCAGTGGGAGAAGCATTAGGCGGGCGTAATGAACTACTCCCTTTGTGGTTTTCAACCATGTTGCATCACTCATTGGTAGACTCTACCACCCAACGTTTTCACACTTTCGGTGAAATTGGTGTGGCGTCATTGCTAATGGTGGCTGAGATAGAAGGCATCTCGCTTACTCAAGAACAAGCGAAAACGGCCATTGTTACCCCACTTCGTAGTTTGCCACCACACCCAGATGTGCGTAGTGGTTTACAAGCGTTAAAAGACAAAGGCTATACACTGGTAAGCTTGACCAACTCTTCAAACAAAGGCGTGTATACCCAGTTTAAAAACGCTGACTTACTGGATTTTTTTGAACACCGCTTAAGTGTTGAAGATATCAACCTATACAAACCTGATCTTCGCACTTATGCATGGGCCGCTGAAAAAATGGGGGTTAAACCCGAAGATGCGATGCTAGTTGCTGCACATGGTTGGGATATTGCTGGCGCTAAACAAGCCGGTTGGCAAGCCGCCTTTATTGCCCGCCCAGGCAAGGTATTGTATCCACTGGCTATTGCACCCGATTACAAAGTAAATGACCTTAACGAATTGGTAGACATGCTACCTAAGCAACAATAATTACCGTTTTTTTTAGGGCGGGCGTTTACCCGCCCTAATTAACTACCAGCCCTAATTATCTCCCCCCCTAAATACCCAGGCGATACTTGAATCAAACTACGGCTTTACGCTTCATGTCCACATGAGGTATATCATCTTCCAGATACATTTGTGATGTTTGCACAAAACCAAACTTACGATAAAACGCTAACAAATATTCTTGTGCACCAATTTCAATATCTTTATTCGGCCACAGGTTTTCACACTGTTTTATCGCCTCAGTTAACAAGCTTATACCCGCACCATTGCCTCTGAAGTCAGCATGGGTAGCCACTCTGCCAATACTTACCCCAGGATAACTCACCCCCGCAGGGATCAAACGGGCATAAGCGACTAATTTGTTGTTAGTAAAGCCCAATAAATGCCGCGTATCGCTATGTCTGTCTTTTTCATCAAGCTCAGGGTATGGGCATGTTTGTTCTACCACAAATACATCAACTCGCAGCTTCATAAGCTCGAACAACTGATGGGTATTGAGCTGAGTAAATGTTAATACTTTCCAAGAAATCATAAGACTGGTTATTTACTCTTTATTTATGGGGCTATTTTTATCAAACCTGCATGAAGATAGCACTAAAAAATGCACGGGTGAATCAATGAACCAAATGGAATTTGAACCGTCATAACAAATACCTGTTAGCCACGAGTGTGGCAGTTCTCTTCTCAAAGGTAATTTATGTTTAATCGCAAACTCGCATCCCTCGCGGTAGTGGCAACGGTATCGCCGTTTTTATTCGCTTGCACGTCGCAAGATTTGTACGAAGCTACGCAAGAGAACCGTCTTCAAGAGTGCCGTAAACTTTATGGCGCACAACGAGAAGAGTGCGAAGCTCAGTATCAAAAAAGCTATGACACCTACGAACGAGAAAGAAACGAAGTCATTAATGAGGGTATTAACCAGGGTAAGTAGAAGTAACGTATCAATCGCAATTCAACGTTTAAGTACAGCGCTTTTAAAAAGGGTTGTGCCGAGCTCTTATGAACAGCTCGAATGAACAACTTGTTAAACGGATTGTTTATCAGCTTGTTGAATATTAGCGTGAGATTAAGAATTCAAGTACACATCTTTTGCTAAGGCACTTTTGACATATTCTACGAATTTCTTCACTTTTTCTAGGTTATGACGCCCTTCAAGACTGACTACTTGTATAGGTAACTTTTCATCGTTAAATTCATCTAACACACTCACTAGTTCCCCCTTCTCTATTGCATCCGCTACTTGATAAGACATCAAGCGCGTGATGCCTAGCCCAGATTTTGCGGCGCTAATTGTCGAACGATTTTGATTGCATTCAAATCTAGGCTGTAAACGGATGGCTACCGTTTTACCATTACGTTTGAAATTCCACACCGGCGGCTCCTTGAAGTCACTCGGGTACAGCAAAGTATGATGTTTTAAATCTTCCGGTGTTTTTAGGTTTGGTGCATTAGCTAAATAGTCTGGCGATGCTACCGTTACCTTTCTTACGTACCCCACAGTAGTGGCATATAAACCAGAGTCTTTCGGCTGACTAATTCTTATTGCCACATCAATTTTTGTGTCGAGTAGATCAACAATGTTGTCGTACATATAGCCATGCACATTTACTTCAGGAAAGTCTCGTAAAAACTGAGCAATGATAGGTGTAATGTAAAGCTCACCAAATAACACGGGCGCCGTTACACTCAGCGTACCCTTTGGCAATAACTGAACACCCGCAATTGCAGCTTCACTTTGTGCTATGTCTGCCAATATTCTCTGTACGTCATTAAGGTATTGTATGCCCGCTTCGGTTAATCGAATACGACGAGTTGTACGATGGAACAATCGCGTGTTCAACTGTGCTTCTAAAGTAGCGATAGCCCGCGTTACCGCCGGAGCCGACATCGACAATTGCTCGGCAGCGCTCACAAAACTGCCAAGCTTAGCTGCTTCCGCAAACACTGACATTGCTTGTATTCTATCCATACCGAGTCGCTTTACTCATTCCTAATGGGGTTTACCAACTATTCTACACTTTTATTATTTCAAATAATGAAATTATAAATTTCAAAATTGAGTAATTATTTATTTTTAGCAAGCAATCATACTCACTGCAATATAAATAAACAGGATGAGCTTATGAGACCTCCACTTCCCCCTTTTACCAAAGAAACTGCTATTGAAAAAATTCGCCTGGCTGAAGATGCTTGGAATAGTCGTTCTCCTGTGCGAGTAGCTGCAGCGTACACGGCTGATTGTCAGTGGCGAAATCGTGCTGAGTTTATTACCGGAACGGCTCAAATCGAGGCTTTTTTAACACGAAAATGGGCCAGAGAACTTAACTATAAATTGGTAAAAGCGCTGTGGGCGCATACTGATAATCGTATTGCTGTTCGCTTTGCTTATGAATATCAAGATGCCTCAGCACAATGGTTTAGGGCTTATGGCAACGAAAACTGGGAGTTCAACCCAGAAGGCTTAATGCAGCGCCGCATTGCCAGTATTAATGACCACCCTATTAGTGACAATGAACGAAAACTGACTTGGGAAGGCGATAGCCGTCCCGATGACTTTCCAAGCCTTACAGAACTTGATTTATAAGGAGAATGTTGATGACTTCATTACCGAAAAATGCCCCAAATAGCACAATGAAAGACGCACCTATTATTCATTATCGAAACCCAAAATCTGGGCATTGTCATAAAGTGGAATTGTTTATGTCGCTGCTCGGTATTAGCTACATTAATCACGAACTTGATATGGTTAACGGCGCACACAAATCGACAGACTTTATTACCAAGAACCCTTTCGGGCAGGTACCAGTGATTGTTGATGGTGAACACACAGTGTCAGACTCCAACGCCATTATTGTCTATTTAGCAGATACTTACGGCAGTATTTATCCTTGGATGGGGGCGACACCTATTGAAAAGGCCCGTGTACAACGCTGGCTTTCAGTGGCTTCAGGTGAACTTGCCAAAGGCCCAGCAGCACTTCGTCTTGAGTATGTATTTGGTGCCAATATTGATGTAGCCAGCGCATTAGCAATAACTGAAAACTTGCTAAAAGTGATGGAAGATACTTTAACCGACACCAAATCATACTTGGCTACCGACTCGCTGACGCTTGGGGATATTGCCATGTACAGTTACATAGCCCATGCACCTGAAGGGGGTGTTTCGTTGCAACCCTACCCCGCTATTCGCGCTTGGGTTAACCGCATTGAATCGCTCGCTAATTTCATTCCTATGGCCAGTTCTCCCATAGTGGAATGTAGGCTGTAGGATCTGTTATGAGCAGCGTTAATTCAAGTAATGCGAGTGTCTTTCATACTGAGGAATATCGCATTCAGCAACGTTTAGGCGTTGCTGAGCGTATGGATGAGCAGATGAAAGGCTTCATACGCCCTTTTATGCCAGCGCAGCACCGCGCTTTTTTTTGCAATAGCCCATTCATGATGGCTGGCCTTGTGGATAGTCAGGGGCATCCCTGGGCTATACCACTTTGGGGTGACCATACCACTGTTGACGACCACCACTATATTCAGTCGCCATCACCCACTCAGCTTTCACTTGCCTTAGACGATAATGTAACTTGGTTAATTAATGATGTCGCATTGTTAGATGGTAATACTGGCAGTAAAATTGCGCTACTTGGGTTGCAACTCAGCACTCGCCGCCGTAATAGGCTCAACGGACTAATAATGCACAATCGGGGTGGTGTTATACGCGTGCAAGTAGAGCAAAGTTATGGAAACTGCCCTCAGTATATTCACCCTCGAGGTACCTTGCACCGTGATGTGGCACCTACACTGGAAGCCAGCTTAAGCACAAATTCAAATACTCAATATGCACGTTCCAGTGCGCTAACCAGTAAAGATGCTTTGCTAATCGCTCGGGCGGATACATTTTACATTGCCTCAAGGCACCATGACTTTACCGACGACCCTCGCCACGGACTCGATGTATCGCATCGAGGCGGCAAGCCTGGCTTCATTGACGTAGATGAAAGTAGCTTGTTGTTTCCTGACTTTAGTGGGAATAAGTTTTTTAATACCCTTGGTAACATCGAATCAGATGGACGTGTTGGTTTATGCTTTGTTGATGATAGCAATGGGGATATCTTGTTCGTTAATGGCAAAGCATCCATCTTGTGGTCTCACCCAAAACTGGAAGGGTTTGCTGGCGCGGAGCGGTTTGTACAAGTATCCATTCAAGACGTTACCCGGGTTTTTAGTATTTACCCCTTCAAGCACCCTATCATTGAAAGGTCAATTCACACTGAGCATACCGGCGTGTGGTGATACTTCCAGTGTCACCACACCTACACGACACCTAGTCAGCTAGATTAATTTTGGACGCTGAAACAACCCAATTATGCGCGATTTGAGGAAGGACAGTGTTTTTCTATTTTGTTTAAATAAGTGGATAACTAAAACATCATCAAGAACCACTTTATGAAAAACAGCAGTATTTTTCGCAAAGCAATAGTAACTATCACAACCATTTTGATAGCGTCTTGTTCGTCGAACAATGCATCACAAATGAAAAATCTTTCATCACTTAGCGCAAAAACTCAATCTCAATATGCTAACGAAGAACTTCCTCATAAAGAGCTGCAAGTTATCTTTCAACTTACGAAGGATAAAATCGACGTTGTCGATATATCAGCTAAGAAAATAAGTCGGCAAGCACTAATAAAGCTACTAAAGCAAAATGAAGGAAAAAATATAACGAATGGGGATACGTTTATTGATTGCGTAGTGCTAACACATACTAACCGTTCAAAACCTTGCTTTACCGATGCCAAAAAGAACATACCTGAAAACTCGGTATTTCACGATTCAGAAGTCTCTGGCGGCATGGTGCTGATGACAGTGCTTGTTCCCTATATAGTTGTAGGGGCTGCTTCTGACGGCGACTTTTATGTGAATAACAAAATTGATAGTGATTTGTTAAACCGCGTTGGCGCAACAATAAAAAGTGACATATTCACCACAAAGAATGAAATTCATGACGTATTAACCAACAACGCCGTCACTACCTTTAGTAAAAACGTAAAGCCGTACATAAGCTTGATCGATCATGACATTTTGATAAAAGCAATAAACAACGCTCAAAGTATAGAAAAGCTTGAAAGCATAAAGCGATTGTTAAGCGAAGATAATTACTATGGGTTTGTAGTGAAATCACCTGTCGTCAACCAACGAAATAGACCGTCTACTCGAGGAAAAATCATTAATAAGCACAATAAGGGGACGCTTATAATTTCCGAAAAAATAGAAGACGGATGGGTTTATAACGGCGAAGGTTGGATTTACAAAAAGATACTGTTGTCGCGGCTTGCTGATGCACAAAAAGCTATTTCACATCGAGAAAATAACGTAAGGCTAAATCAGCGCTACGCTGGCCTAGTGTCAGGTTCATCCGTGACCTCAATTAATAAAGTTTTGAATAACAAAGAACATCTTGCTGGTATTCCCCAAGACAAAATAAACAAGCTTAAGGCAAAACGATATGCGCTCATTGATAAGGCTGACTTCAAAGCGGCTAAACAGAAAAATACTGTAGCAGGATTCGATCGCTACCTCGCACAACATAAAAAGGGGGCGTACCGAAACGAGGCAGTACTCGCCAAAAAAGCAATTTTTGTCAGCCAAGCGTCATTTGATGGATATATGAATGCATTTGCACTAACAAAAAAACGCAGCTTTCTAGCGTTAGCGAAAAACGCAATTGTGAATTCTAATGAAAGTGTGCATGTAAATCGACAACTTCTAGATACGTATTTCGAAGCGCAAATCAAACATAAAAATTCTATATCTGAGTTTGCTGGCCTACTTGATAAAATAAACGATGTAAGCATAAACGACTACTCAAAAAAATTGTTGAAATTATCGGGGATTAACACAAGCTTCAGAACCGATAACTATTTAGAATCAATAGAATATCAATACATTTTGCAATACTTCACACCTCAATTAAACGTTAACTACCATCACAAGTATCTGAACTTGGACTTAACTTATCCTGACATTAATATCAGGATAAAAGAAGATGCTAATTGCGATTTTAAAGAAACCAAAAATGGCGTACGAAATAGAGGTTTCTTGGAATCGTTAGTGACCTTAAATGGTGACGATAAAGTGGCTTACACCTATGACGTTTTCAATTGTAAACTTGGTCGAAATGAACTTACATCGGTCAAAAAGCTATTACATGACCTACCTTACTATGCTGATTTTAGCGCTTCGACTTTATCAAAAAGCTGGGAAGCAACAGAAACAACAAGCAGTTACACTTACTCAACCGAAACCAAAAGCACTTCTTTTTCGTCGCAATTAGCTGATTGGAAGTATACGATTACATGTTCTGGTAGGCCCATATTTGGCCCGCCATCGCGCACGCATAGTGGTCTTATAAAAAATAGCACTCACTCTGATGCTTATCTAATGGCGCAAAAAGCAGCCGATGAACTTTCTTGTGTAGAACTGCACGGCCCAGAGTATTTTAAAACGGGCTATGTTGATATAGAAATACAATAGCGAATTTCACAAGAGAAGGTCTGCTTTGTCGCAGGCCTTCTTGCATAATTGCAAATGAAAACCTTGCACTAACTCGATGCACCTGCCACTTATTGTCGCGTGACGCCATTAACGTTAGTGCCCTTCGCACCACTTCAGGCACATGTTTACTCATCATTGGCCACTAACCACTTAGTCATGAATTCAAACTAAAATCGTCATTTATCTTTTACTATTAATAACTTAAGCTAATCAATAGATTATAATACTTTTTAACTAAGGCTTGTTTTTTGCATCGTTTGGCTTTGCTTTTTATGTGAATTTACACATAAACCTAGATGACACAGCGTCTTAAACTAGCTGTATTTCAGCCTTAATGCGTCGTTTTGTGCGCGTTTTTCTAAAAATAACACAGAGGCCACATGCAAGAATTCATACAAAAAATGCCAAAAGCCGAACTCCATGTTCATATTGAAGGCACATTAGAGCCTGAGCTAAGCTTTGCATTAGCACAGAAGAATGGCGTAAGCCTGAGTGCAGAAACCCCAGAGCAAATGATAGCCGCTTATAACTTTCATGATCTACCCTCTTTTTTAGATATTTATTACGCAGGGATGAGTGTATTAATTGAAGAAGAAGACTTTTACGCGCTTACCATGGCTTATTTTGAAAAAGCGGCGGCGCAGCACATTGTGTATGTGGAACTCTTTTTCGACCCACAAGCTCATACGTCCCGAGGCGTAGCATTCGATACTGTAATTGAAGGTATCTATCGCGCACAACAGGATGCTAATACCAAGCTAGGTGTACAAAGCAATCTTATACTGTGTTTCCTTCGTGATATGTCGGCCGACTCGGCTATGAAACACTTACTCATGGCTGAACCTCATTTGAGTAAACTTATTGGTGTGGGATTAGATTCAGATGAACACAATAACCCACCATCTAAATTTGCAGAGGTGTTTGCTAAAGCCCGTGAGTGGGGATTAAAACTCACTATGCATTGCGATGTTAACCAACACAATACCCTAGAGCACATTCGCCAAGTATTAGAAGATATCGATGTAGACAGAATAGATCACGGCGTAAATATTTTAGCATCAGACGCATTATGCGACTTAGTGAAACAAAAAAATATTGGCTTAACCATTTGCCCAGTGTCGAATCAATTCGTGGTGCAATCACTAACCTCAACCGAAATAAAAACCATGCTTGAACGTGGATTAATGCCAACGATTAATTCAGACGATCCTTCCTATTTTCGTGCATATTTAAATGAAAACCTTATTGCGCTGCAGCAAGAGGGTGGATTTAGTCAAGAGGAACTAAGTACGTTAGTGGCAAACAGCTTTAAAGCAAGCTGGCTAACATCTACCGAAAAAGATCAATATTTAGCTGGGCTTAATGATTATTTAGCTAAGTGCGCTTAATTCAATAGATTGTTAACCGTGCAGGTAAAGCGCAAGCACCGATGTAACAATCAGCCCCGAGAATACCGCCATGACAAACTAACGGCGAAAACAGTGAAATAAAAATTGAAGGGGAATGTGAGAAGGAAAAAGAAAAATGACGTGAAAAAGAATTTCACGTCATTTTATTTGGATACAAGGCAAGGATTTCGTTACCAGGTCAGATCATCTGGAATGTCGTAGTCGGCATACCAATCATCTTGTGCTTCTTCTTTACCGTCATTGTCGCTGGTGTCTAAGTCGGCACGGTAAATAATAAAGCTATCGTCACGCTGCGCAATTTTATCCGCTACAGGCGTAGGCACTAGCTCATAAGCATCACCTAAAATCACCACGGTTAAGCGGCCTTTAGTCACTTGCTTGTGCATTTCAGCGCTCACGTACATACGCTTCACTACATTGTCATGCGTGAAATTCAGTACGGTATCGCCTTTTCGCGGCTGTTTATTCACATCAATGAGTTGCTTCACCTGTGCAATGACAGAGCGCTTCTCACGCTCTTGCTGTTGCAACTGATTCAACTCACGTGAACGGGCTTTCTTTTCTTCAGCGGCTTTCTGAGCAGCAATAGTTGCTTCGTCCACCACACCCTGATTTTTCTTTGTCTTTTGCTTATTCTTTTTGCGCTTTTCAGCACGCGCCTGCTTAGCAGAACCTTTGTCTGCTATGCCGGCTTTTAATAACTGTTCCTGTAACGAGGCCATATACTAAATCTCTTTATTTCTTTTTGGCTTTCGCTTTGGTTTTAGCAGCAGGTTTACTGGCGGCTTGTGTTTCCCACTTACCGTCGTTATACCATGCAGACCAACCCGTAGCTTTACCCGCTTCATTTTCCGACATCACATATTGCTGCTTGGTCTTACGACTGTAGCGAACGATAGCAAGGTTACCTTCCGGATCTTTTTGCGGTGCATCGGCCAGATAATAGAATTTTTCAGAAATTCTATCTCTAAAGCGCGCCAGTTCTTCCACTTTTGGTGCACGCGTTTCCCGAGATTTAGGGAAGTTATGCGCCGCCATGAAAATACCAGAAGCACCATCACGTAATACAAAGTGCGCATCCGATTTTTCACAAGGAAGTTCTGGTAAATCTACCGGATCTTCTTTAGGTGGAGCTGCCTCACCGTTACGTAACAACTTACGCGTATTCTTACATTCTTCATTGGTACAACCGAAGTATTTACCAAAGCGACCGTTTTTCAGTTCCATGTCACTGCCACACTTATCACATTCGATAATGGGGCCGTCGTAACCTTTAATCTTGAACGTACCGGTTTCCACTAAGGTACCTTCGCAGGTTGGTGTATTACCACACACATGCAGCTTACGGGTTTCGTCTACTAAGTAACTGTCCATAGCAGTACTGCATATTGGACAGCGCTTCTTAGCACGTAACGCTTCGGTTTCTAACTCTTCTTCGTCATCTACTTTCACCACTTCATCACCTGGTGTCAGGTTCATGGTGTTGGTGCAGCGTTCTTTTGGCGGTAAGTTATAACCAGAGCATCCAAGGAATACACCGGTAGATGCCGTACGCACGTTCATTTCACGCCCGCACTTGTCACACGTAATGCCAGCAGGAATAGCTTGATTAAGGCGCATTCCGCCTTCTTCAGGGGCTTTCTCGGCATTAAGCAACTTGCCATAAAAATCGCTGTAGAAAAGGTTAAGTACGTCTTTCCAATCTTTGTTACCTTCCGCTATATCATCAAGCTGTTGCTCCATGTTGGCGGTGAAGTCGAAACTCATAAGGTCATCAAAGTTTTCCATCAAACGGTCGTTAACGATTTCACCCATTTTTTCAGCATAAAAACGCTTATTTTCAAGGCGAACGTAACCGCGATCTTGAATGGTAGAAATGATACTTGCGTATGTGGAAGGTCGGCCAATGCCGCGTTTCTCTAACTCTTTTACCAAAGACGCTTCGTTAAAACGCGCCACTGGTTTGGTAAAGTGCTGCTTGGGATCAAGCGCATTTAAGTTTAATACATCACCTTTTTGAACATCAGGCAGCATTAACTCTTCTTCACCTTTTTTGCGAAGCTGTGGTTGAACACGTGTCCAGCCGTCAAACTTCAACACACGACCTTTCGCCGTTAACTCGTAATTACCTGCACCCACTCTAATGGTGGTGGCATCGTATTTAGCCGGCGTCATTTGACACGCAACAAACTGGCGCCAAATAAGCTCGTAAAGGCGCTGAGCGTCACGCTCCATATCGCCTAAATGTGCAGCATTTACCTTAACACTTGAAGGACGAATCGCTTCATGCGCTTCTTGTGCGCCCTCTTTGCTACCATAACGATTAGGCGATTCTGGTAGGTATTGGCTACCAAAATTATCATCGATATAGGCGCGGCAATTATCGAGTGCTTCTTGGCTCAAGTTTGTTGAGTCGGTACGCATATAAGTGATGTAACCCGCTTCATACAAGCGCTGCGCCATCATCATGGTTTTCTTAACACCAAAACCTAAACGGGTACTCGCGGCCTGTTGCAACGTTGACGTAATAAACGGTGCTGAAGGTCGGCTAGACGTAGGCTTAGACTCACGGCTTTCAACTAAGTACTTAGCGCCATTTAAGTCTTCTAATGCTTTGTCTGCTTGTGCTTTATTAACCGGTTTAAACGCTTTACCTTCATGCTTGGCTACCAACATACGCAGCGCTGCTTTTTGCTCACTGGTTAAGTCGGCATGAATATCCCAAAACTCTTCTGGAACAAACGCTTTAATCTCACGTTCACGGTCAACTACTAGACGAACAGCTACCGATTGAACACGGCCAGCTGATAAACCACGTGCTATTTTTTTCCAAAGTAGCGGTGACACCATGAAGCCCACAACGCGGTCGAGGAAACGTCTAGCTTGCTGTGCATTCACACGAGCAACGTTTACTTCACCTGGATCTGAGAAGGCTTCTTGAATGGCATTTTTAGTAATTTCGTTAAACACCACACGCTGATAGGTTTTGCCTTTACTGCCCAGCAACTCTTGTAAGTGCCACGCAATAGCTTCCCCTTCTCTATCCAAATCCGTTGCGAGATAGATAGTGTCAGCGTCTTTGGCCAAGCGTTTAAGCTCGTTAACCACTTTTTCTTTACCCTGCAAAACCTGATAGTGAGCTTTCCAGTTCTGTTCTGGATCCACTCCCATTCGATCAACAAGTTTTAAATATTCGTGTCTGCGAAGGTATTCTTGCTTGTCTTCTTCGCTATAAGTTTTTAGTTCTTTCGCTGGCTTTTTGGGCTCAACTTTGCCCAATGCCTTCGTAGGCAGATCGCGAACATGGCCGACAGAACTTTTTACGATAAAATCTTTACCAAGATATTTATTTATCGTTTTCGCTTTGGCTGGCGACTCGACTATGACTAGAGATTTTGCCATATAATTGAATTAAACCTATTGATTCTAAAGGACTATTTTAGTCATTCTCAAAGATAAAGGACCCCTAGACTGTGCCATTAGGGTGTCCGTGCTTTTTTAACATATATCGACAAAGTGAATGGAAAACAAGATCTTCTTAATAGTTATTCTTCCCATTGCTTCAATCGCGTGCAATTCCTGTTCACTTTTCAACCACCTTGATTGGCAAGGCGCATAAAAACCGTATAATGCCAGCCATTATGCCTTTGCGCCTAGTAATTAACAGGCATTTATTATGCTTATTAATTCGCGGCTAACAAAAAAAGAGACGTTAGCTTCACTGTAAATACTCCCCAAATCATGGGTTATGCATTTATAGGGTAGCGGTCAAACGCTCAAACACCAAATAGAGGGAAAGTATGAAGCAATTTGAAGTTAACTTTGATGGGCTTGTTGGCCCAACCCACAACTATGCCGGACTCTCGTTTGGTAATGTTGCTTCTCTGAACAATGCCAATGCAGTTAGCAGCCCCAAGCAAGCCGCTAAACAAGGTTTACTAAAAATGAAAGCCTTGTCTGACATGGGCATGATGCAAGGTGTACTTGCCCCTCAAGAACGCCCAGACATAGCAGCATTACGTCGACTCGGCTTTTCTGGTTCAGATGCCAGAGTGCTAGAAAGCGCTGCAAAGCAATCTAGAGAGATTTTCTTAGCATGTTGCTCTGCATCAAGCATGTGGACAGCAAACGCTGCCACAGTCTCTCCAAGCGCTGATACGGCGGATGGTCGCGTGCATTTTACACCTGCAAACTTAACAAACAAGTTTCATCGTTCATTAGAGCCGCAAGTGACAGGTAATATTTTAAAAGCGACCTTCGCAAACGAAAAGCACTTTGCCCACCACTTACATTTGCCAGATAATGAACATTTTGGTGACGAAGGCGCAGCAAACCATACTCGCTTGTGTTCCGATTACAGCCACGCTGGAGTAGAGCTTTTTGTATATGGCCGTCACGCTTTCGACCCTGGTAAACCCGCCCCCACTAAATTCCCTGCCCGCCAAACACTAGAAGCATGCCAAGCTGTTGCTCGCTTGCATGGGTTAAGCGAAGAAGGCGTGGTATACATGCAGCAAAACCCTGATGTTATCGACCAAGGGGTTTTCCATAACGATGTGATTGCAGTGGGCAACCAAAACGTACTGTTCTACCACGACCAAGCCTTTTATAAAAAGGACGCCGGGCTAAAAGAACTACAAACTAAGTTTGGTGATTCCCCCCTTCATCTTATTGAAGTGCCTACTGATGAAGTGTCGGTACAAGATGCAATTAAAACGTATCTTTTCAATACCCAAATCATCACGCTGCCAAGCGGTGACATGACGATTATTGCCCCCACAGACTGCGAAGAAAACGATGCGGTTAAGCGTTATTTAGACAAACTAGTTACTTTGGGCACGCCGATAAAATCGGTGAACTATTTTGATGTAAAGCAAAGTATGCGCAATGGTGGCGGCCCTGCGTGCTTGCGTTTACGTGTAGCCATGAACGACCAAGAACTTGATGCGGTAAACCCAGCGACCTTAATTAACGACATGCAGTTTGCGCGTCTTAACAAATGGGTAGATAAACACTACCGTGATGAACTTACTGAAGACGATTTACGTGACCCGCAGTTACTGATTGAATCACGCACTGCACTGGATGAACTTACTCAGCTATTAAAGCTTGGTTCTGTGTATCCATTCCAGCAAGATTAGTTATTGTTTTGCATATGAAAAAGCCGGCTTATGCCGGCTTTTTTGTGATAGTTGAATTAGTACTAATTAATAGTACTGCAGTCTGCTTCAGATCCAAATGGGTTCGCAGGTAGACCTGCCCCTTCATTGGTCAAATCGTCTGAAGAAATCCCTAAACTGTAATAGTGATTTTGGCTTGCTTCACTCCCTGTAGACTGACCGAAAATAGTAATCACAATATTATACCAACCACCGTAACTTGCCGGATAGCGATACTCCAATTCGGCCTGACCATTTTCATCAGTTACGCTTGTATCAGCAAACGTTAAGGTGCCTACAATACCGGGGGTTAAGAACCCGTCACTATTATTATCTTCACCTGTATCTAAAATCCCATCACCGTCGATGTCTTCGTTTAAGCAGGTCGCAGTGACATACAGAACATGGATAGATTCGTCCTCATCCCATTCCGAAAAGCCCTTAAAATATGTGCCATTCTCGCTGTACTTAACAGGCGTACCTGAAGCTGTTAACTCAACGCCACTAACAGGCTGGCCGGCTGAATCAGACACAAACACAGCAAAGCGTTTTAGGTAAGTGGTGGAGTCAGGCTCTTCAATTTCATTGCCAGTACCAATTGAGATATCAAATGCTCTATCCCCTACGGTCATATACACTTCGTCAGTAATCGTTTCATCGCTTGCTACAGAAGCGCGAATAATCACGGCATCTTCACTTGAAGGCGCACCTGAGGTAAATACCGTAGATGCTATACCGCTACTGTCAGTAGTAGATTGAGAAGGTGAAATAGAACCAGTAGATACATCATCAACGTTGAAGTTAACCACGGTATTTTTAACTAGGTTACCTGAAGGGTCTCTGACAACTGCGGTAATAGTACTGGTTTGCCCATCAGGGCCAATCAGGTCAGGTGTCGCATCAGCTATCAAGGTGAACGGTTCAACCGCGATAAATTCTACTTGCGCAACCGCATTCACCGTAGACTCATTACCAGTCTCACTACCTGTGGCAGTAATTGAAGCAAAACCGGCGTTGTCAGACTCAATTGAGATAGAGGCAATACCTTCAGCATCGGTGGTGACAAGCGCTGCGCCAATAATCTCTCCGCGAGAAGCACTAAATGTCACGTTATTACCCACAGCTGGAGTACCATCTTGTAGCCATTGAACACTGATTGTGGCCGCGGCGTTCAATGATATTTCTTCATCTGGCAGTACCACAAAACTAAATTCGTCTTGTTGAACCTCTAATTCAAATTCTACTGAGGCATTAAGTGACGAAGCAGTGATCGTATCTTCACCCGAAGTAGTTGCTGTGTAAGTGATAGTCGCTTGACCATCGGCCCCCGTATTAACCGAGGTTTCACTTAGTGAACCATTCGCTGCTTCTAATAGGATAGTTTGATTAACAATGGCTACCCCATCAGAATCTTGAACACGCAACGTATATTCGGCGGTGTCATTCAATATAACTGAATTTGCACCATTAATAGTAACTTCGGTGCCGGTGATCAAAATATCAACGGTTTCAACTAATGCGCCGGTTTGAGCCGTTAGCGTTACCGTACGATTCGACGCATCATTCTGAGTAGACACTAACGCTCTGGCAGTACCATCGGCGGTGGTGGTAGATTGGGTTAATTGCAATTCGACACCGGCTTCATTGCTAGCAGAAAAGTTAACCTCAACACCTTCCATCAACACGCTTTGTTCGTTTTTAATTAATGCGATAAGTTCGATATCGTCAGAGCCACTAGAGGCCAACTGAACCGCACTTGCATATAATTGTAAAGATGCAGGGTCTTCGCTAACGGTAACACTTCCAGTAGAACTGAAGGTAGTCGTGTCACTTTCAAGGGTTGAAAGTGTCGCTGTTAATTCCCCATCTCCCGATGCAGTGCCAACTGCTAAGCTGATACTCGCAATACCGCTCTCGTTAGTACGGGCAGTCCCTGTATCATTTCCAAAAACAGCTAATTCGTCATTGCTTAGTGTGAAGGTAACAATTAAGTCTTCTTGTGGCTCACCTTCACTGTTCAATACCGTAGCAACTGCGGTTAAGCTATTTTCTGAAGACAAGTCACTGTCTGATTCACCTGCGGCATTTTGCAATGCCAACGATACCGTGGTTGCTGGGTCAACCGTTGCGCTACCTACTGCCGAAAAAGTAGTAGAGCCAGTTTCACCGCTGCTCAAGCTACCTGTTATCTCACCATCACCTGAGGCAGTGCTGGCATTAATGGTAATTCTTGCTACCCCGCTCACGTCAGTTCGCGCTGTACCGGTGTCGTTTCCGAACACCGCAAGGTCGGTATTACTTAATGCAAACGTGACAAGTTGGTCGGCTTGGGCAACGCCGTCGGTATCGGTAACAGTGGCAATAACGGTAAGAGAATTGTCGGCGGTTAGGTTGCGGTCGGTTTCGCCGCTGGCGTTTTGAACGGTTAATACAACATTAACAGTAGCGGAGGAATCACCACCATCATCGGAGCCATCGCTATCATCTCTAGAGACTGAATCGCCTCCGCCACATGCTGCTAGTATGAAAATTGTACTAAATAGCCAGAGTGTCTTAGACAAGACGCGCGTAATTTGTCGCATAATTCGTTCCTGAACCTTTATAAATGACAATTGGGTCGTTTTTTATGTTTTAAAATCAATAGAATCTGTCACACTAAATAAAAATATAAAAATGTACAGGGAATTTTAATGTCTCAATCTGCACATAAATTTAGTTTAACCACCAGAATCTTTATCGGCATGATTGCCGGTATCGTGATAGGTGTGCTTCTTCAACTATTGTTCGATGATAGCGGAGATTTCACGTTTTCGGTATTTGGTTTCCAGTTCTCTGCGTATAGCATTTTTGTAGATGGTATATTTTCTACCCTTGGGCAGATTTTTATCGCTAGTTTAAAGATGTTGGTGGTACCACTAGTATTTGTTTCGCTTATATGCGGTACCAGTACCCTGTCCGACCCGAGTAAATTAGGTCGGTTAGGCGCTAAGTCTGTTGGTCTTTATGTTGTCACGACTGCAATAGCAATCACACTGGCTATGAGTATGGCTTTACTTATTTCGCCAGGAGAAGGGTTAAATCTAACCACTGAAACGTCATTTGAAGCGAAAACTGCACCAAGTTTGGGTGACGTTATCGTTAATATGTTTCCAAGTAACCCTATTAACTCGATGGCGCAAGGCAACATGCTTCAAATCATCGTGTTTGCAGTGTTATTCGGTATTTCTATGGCGATGACTGGCGAAGCAGGCAAACGCGTCAGTGCGTTTTTTGAAGACATCAACACGGTTATCATGCGCCTTGTCACCATCATCATGAATCTTGCGCCTTACGGCGTGTTTGTATTGATGGCTAAACTGTTCTCTACCATTGGTGGCGACACTATCTTTAGCTTGGCCAAATACTTCTTCTTAGTATTTGGCGTGCTTATCATCCATGGTTTAGTGACCTATTCAATATTGCTTAAACTTTTAAGCGGCTTGAGCCCCGTTGTTCTACTAAAGAAAATGCGCGATGCAGCTTTATTTGCATTTAGTACTTCAAGCAGTAGCGCTACGCTGCCAGTCACCATGGAAACGGCGCGAAATAAATTGGGTATTAACAATTCAGTCGCGTCTTTTACCCTTCCTTTAGGTGCAACCATCAATATGGATGGCACCGCTATTATGCAGGGTGTGGCTACCGTATTTATCGCTCAAGTTTATGGTGTTGATTTGAGTTTGGGCGACTACATGATGGTGGTGTTAACCGCTACCCTAGCTTCTATCGGTACGGCGGGTGTGCCAGGTGTGGGCTTAATCATGCTAGCCATGGTACTACAGCAAGTTAACCTGCCAGTTGAAGGTATCGCCCTGATTATTGGTGTCGACCGCTTACTTGATATGACCCGTACTGCAGTTAACATTACAGGTGACTGTATGGTGTCGTGTGTTGTTGCGAAAAGCGAAGGTGGGCTTGATGAAGATATTTATTACAATGAACATGCTGGTGAAAAAGAAGAAGATGTGAATTTTAGCGAGTTTGACAAGAACGCTTAATTCCTTCATCGCTTTCGAACTACACAAAAGGGTTAGCATCGCTAACCCTTTTTTTATTGCTTATAGGTCTTGCCATCACCCAACGCAAATACACTGTACAATTGCATTATACTGACAATCTCAATACATATTTATACGTGAATGACCAAGCATATTAATGCTGTAATACAGTTAATGAAGGGATTGAGAAGGAGACACTTTTGTCGCTTTATGGGCTGGGTACCAGGTTGCTAATACAGACATAATAATGGCGACCACGCAGGTGACTACCACGTCTTGCCACATAAGTGCAGAAGGTAAGAAATCGATAAAATAAATATCGCCCGATAACACTTCCACCCCAAAAACACCTTCTAAAAACTTCACAATAGTAGAAAGATTAGGGGCAATAATAATTGCAAGAGTTACCCCTACCACTATGCCAATGAGTCCGTTTAGCACACCTTGAAACATAAACGTGCGCCGGATTAGTGTATCGGTTGCGCCCATGGTTTTTAAGATCGCAATGGCAGGTTGTTTTTCTCGTACCGCCATTACTAATGAAGACACAATATTAAAACAGGCCACGGCAATCACCAGCACCAATGCAATATACACAACAGTGCGAACGAGCTGAATGTCGTTGTACAAATGACCTTGGGTTCGCGTCCAGTCAGACATATAGACCGCTTGAGGGTAGCTATAACCTATGTCTCGCATGGTGATATAGGCCGAAAACGGATCGTGTAATGTGAAGCGCATACCCAATGCTTGGCCCTCTATGCCAGCGGCCGCGGTAGCTTTTGCAAGGTGCATCAGCCCCAATTGGTTATCAAGCTCCCCTCCGACATGCATAAAGCCAGCAACGGTTAAGGTTATTGATGTGGGTGCACTAAAGCGTAAATCTTTCGTAGTGACGGGAATAAGTGCCTGTACGGTATCGCCCACCACGATATTAAGCTTGTTGGCAATTCCCTTACCTATCAGTACACTGTCACTGTTTAGCGCGAAGTTTTGCCAGTGCTCGTCCGTTACTTGCCGGCTAAACGTGTTTTGTGCGTCTGCCGCAATGCCCGTCAATGAAATCGCCTTTAACTCACCTTTGAATTGCAACATGCCGGTAAGAGGGGTGTAAGGTTCAACCTTGGCAATTCTGAGGTCTTGGTTCAGGCGGTAAAGCTGCGCATCTAAGTTCTCAATACCGGTCTTGTCGGTGCTATATAACTCACCGTGAGGAATAACGGTTAAAATTCGCTGCGTTAGCTCTCGCTCAAAACCATTCATTACACTTAACAAGGTAATTAACACGAAACAACCAAGCCCTATACCTACGGTAGACGACATAGAAATAAATGAGATGAAACGATTTTGGACCTTGGCTTGACGAAATCGTTTAGCAAGTTGCCATGCCAGCGCCACTAGGATTGTTCCTTAGTGACTGCGTTAAGTAATTCACCATCTTTAATGCGAAGTACTCTGTCCATACGGTTAGCAAGGGTAATATCGTGCGTTACTATCACAAAGGCAGTTTGTTTTTGCTCACTTAAACGTTTTAACAGCTGATAAACCTGCTCCCCTGTAGTGGCATCTAAATTACCGGTTGGTTCATCAGCAAGCACAACTGAAGGAGATGTGACCAATGCCCGGGCGATGGCGACCCGTTGGCGTTCGCCGCCTGAGAGCGCGCTAGGCAAGTGATCTGCACGATGAGAAAGCCCTACATCGTTAAGTAGGGCGTTTGCTTTCGCATTAGCGTTACTCGCACTTTCGCCGCCAATGCGAAGGGGCATAGCAACATTTTCAAGTGCAGTAAATTCACCTAGCAAATGATGGAATTGGTAAATAAAACCCATTTCTTTGTTTCGCAAGGCGGCAAGTTGTTTAGCATTTAGATGAGTAAGCGACTCGCCTTTAAACCACACCTCACCACTTGTGGGTGTGTCTAAGCCCCCAAGCAAATGCAGCAAGGTACTTTTTCCAGAGCCAGAGCTACCTAAAATGGCAACATGCTCTCCCGCATTGATAGAAAGTGAAATGTTATTTAAAACAGGCGTGCTGTTGTCGCCTTCTTGATAAATTTTACAAATTTTGCGGCAATGTAATACGTCCTGCATGCAGCCGTTCTTCGTCTTTTAACAATAACTGCATGGTATCGCGGAACGACAGACACGCCAACCGATTAATGGGTTTTGAAAGACAGCTCAATCGTATTTGCTAAGTTCCCAACCGTTTGCGGTTTACCAAATAACCAACCTTGCCCATACTCCACATTCATGTTCACAAGTTCTCGTCGCTGCTCATTGTTCTCAACTCCCTCAGCAATCAAGGTCACTTTCAGCTCGTCAGCAATATTAACGATATGGGGTATCAACGATGAACGAATACTGTGATCTTCCATGTCCATCACGAAACTACGGTCTATTTTTAAAAACTCACATCTTAGAGATTTCAGTTGGCTAAGGTTTGAGTAACCTACGCCAAAGTCATCGATGGCAACCCAAAACCCCCGACTTCGAAGGGCTTTAATATGTTTTGCTGCACTGCTTGTCGCAAGCTGTTCATCTTCGATGATTTCCAGCACAAGCTTAAAATTTTTGTTATTTAAATCTAGCACCCAATCCAAATCGATTAATTCATCTTGCATAAAATCTGACGGGAATAAATTAAACGACACCTTGAAACCTTCAGGAATGTTGGCGCATCGATTTAATTCATCCATTGCCGATTTTATCATCACAGTAGTAAATTCCCATGTTTTGCCAATATCTCTTACTTGGGAAATAAAGTCATCAGGATAGATAGGGCCATATTCATCTTCAAACCGACTCAAAACCTCACAGCCTACGACTTCTTCCGTGTCTAAGTTTACAAACGGTTGGTACAAACAATAAAACTTCCCTGATTTCAGCCCACGGTTTATCCGCGATTCTAAGGAACGTATGCGTCGCAAGTAATTGAAGGTGAGCATATGGGATAAAGCAGCTGCCATTAACATGATGCAGATAAAGAGCACTAATTTGCCCTTGTGAATTTTAAATATTCTGGCTTCATCAGGTACTACGGTTAGACATACTTCGGAGTAATATTTTTCACATTTAATTATTCTGAGGGAAAAATAGTCGGTACTAAGACTGCGTCCCTCGCGCCCCGTTATAGAAGGCGTTAATCGGGGGCTGCCTGCCATATGGTAAAGTTGCTCACCGTTATAAAAAAGCGCCCAATCTCGACCGAAATTCAGACCGATAACCCCATCTAAATCTAATACGGCGTTATAACGCCCCCGCTTTGCAATGGTGCCTTTAGATTGATTATCGAACAACTCTAAAGGTGTATTTATCCAAAATGCATCCCCCAATGCCGTAACAAAATCTGGAACAGCTTCATCTATGGGTTGCTTTAATACCCCAAGATAGGTGCTGCACAATAACTTCCCATCACCAAAGAAACCAATTTCTTTCACGAAACGAGAGCGAAACAACGTGCGTCGCATTTCGTTTAGATTATCATCACTACAGGAATAATAAGAATTGGCGATTAAATAGTCTAGTGACGCTTCAGCGTCTTTAAATACCATCCGCACATTGGATAAGATATCTTCGGCACGAGCCTCTTCGTGTTCTTTTATGACTGAGAACATCAGTAGGCCGAGCACAACGCTAACAAGTACAACCGTTAGAAACGAAACGGCGATTGCTCTGAGATTGTCAGCGAGTAGATATTGTCTATGCTCATTATTGCTCATTTGTACCACATAAAATTAAGGCGTCTTGTTGTGCGTATACACATGAAAGTAGTCGAAAAATTGACTATTAGAATAATACTTTAGATGAATTTAAGCATTGCAGAAGATTAAGTTAAGTCAATGAAGTGAAGGGAATAAAATTATCTAACGTCCAGATGACACGCAGCCACAATATTATACAAAGCGTGTGGTTTGCTGCTTTGACGAATTAGTCAGTTGCCTAACAGTAAGGCGCCATTAAGGGATAGTAATACCTAATATGGGGAAAGGCTTTCATGTGGTAACGACAAACTATAGGAGAGAAAAACATAGGTGCAATAACTATAGATGAAAGAGCTATGGATTATAGTACTATAAGAAAAACAAGGGAAAACTAAGTAAATGAAAAGTAGAAGTAGAAGTAGAAGTAGAAAGAATAATAGATGAAACGCAAACAGAATGCCTGCAACAGTATGAAGTTGATAAAGAAGTTTTATCAGTGAGCAGTAAAACCTGCCAAAGTAAATGCTTTCCCGAAAATGGCGGAGCGGACGGGACTCGAACCCGCGACCCCCGGCGTGACAGGCCGGTA
>NZ_CAXBMP010000006.1:0-222674 GCF_963976965.1 uncultured Alteromonas sp. | reverse complement strand
GCTAAAGCTAAAGCTAAAGCTAAAGCTAAAGCTAAAGCTAAAGCTAAAGCTAAAGCTAAAGACTAAAAGCGATAAGTAGCCGATACGCCAACAGTTCTAGGATCGACAACTGCGGCATAACCGCTAGGATAACGTGTGCTAACAGGCTCTTGCGAAACTAATGCGGTTTCATCGAACGCGTTATCTAAATACGCAGTAAGCAGCCAGTTGTCAGAGGTATAGTTAGCGGTGAAGCGGGCTATTGTATAATCGCCGGCAACCCGTTCTGCGGTATTGGTGAAGTCGCCAAAGTATTCGCCAATGTAACGAACAGAGCCGCCAACGCTGATGGCATCTGTCACCCAATATTTGGCACCTACATTAGCGTTAAAGCTTGGGGCTGAGTTTAATTCATTGCCCTGCGCATCGGTGTAATCCGCACCGGCATCCTTAATCTCTGATTGAAGAAACCCCATTCCAGCGTTCACTTCTATGCTATCTGTTACGTTGGCATGTACTTCTAACTCAGCGCCGTATGTCGCCACACTTGGCATATTGGTAATGAAGCGTGTAGAGCTTAGTGCTTGAAAGCCATCGTAGTCGTTGTAGAAAATGTTGGCACTAACAAAACCCGCGCCATTTTCAAACTGTGTGCGGCTGCTTAGCTCGAACGTATTTACCTTCTCTTCTTCATAGTAATAGTACTCTTGCGCGGTAAAGTTCAGCGCACCGCCGCCTGCGTTGTATCCTTTACGCGCACTAAACGCTAACGTGGTTTGTGGTGTAAATGCATATTGAATAACGAATTTCGGCAAAAATATGTTGGTATCATCATCCAGTTCAGAATCTATGGGTTCATAAACAAAATGTCTGAACTGACTCTCACGTTCTACCCGTACACCGGCAATAATGTTAAGTTTGTCAGAAAGCGCAAACGTGGTTTCACCATACACTGCGATAGATTCGCTTTCATCGCTACCGTAGTAGGGGTAAGCGCCTGTGCTTAAAATATCTTGCTCACGCTCGAAATAATACAAACCAACAAAACCATCAATGTTGTTACTCGGTAAGGCAAAGTTAATTTTTGCATCTACCGTTACATTGGTTTCATCAAAAATTAGGGTTTGCTCAGCATCGTCAGAGGCTTCGTAAGAATCAAAGCCCCACTTGTAATCCATGAATGAAATGAGCAGGTCTAAAGATACATTGTCAGAAATCACGTACTGGGTATTCAACGCAGTTGTCGAAGATTCTGTGCTGATATCGCGATAATAAATACGGTTGTATTCTTCCAAATTCTCTAGCGCATAATAAACGCGGCCAGTATCGCCTTCTTCATTATTGTAGGTATGAGACAGCGTGAAAGATAAATCATCAGATGGTGTCCAAAGTAATTTACCACGTACGCGCTGGGTTTCAATTTTATCAATATCATAGTCTGGTGGGTTAGATTCATAACCCTCACCATCGGTAATAGTATCGGCATTCAAGTTTTGAACGCTCAAACGAAACGCGAGTTCATCTTCAATAAGCGGCCCTGAAATTACTCCTGCAGTATCTATGTATTGGTCGTTATTTCTATAACCTACACGCGCTGCACCTTCCCATTCTTGGCTAGGATCGTTAGTTTTAATATAGACTGCGCCACCAATGCTGTTGCGCCCATTACTGGTAGATTGCGGGCCGCGGTATACTTCAATTTGTTGTAAATCCCACATGCCAGAGTCGCCGGTTAAATCAGCCACAAAAGGTTGTGATACACCATCAATTAACGTCATCACCCGGCCATTTGCGCCGCCAGATATAGAATTAAATCCACCCGCTGCACCATTGCCTGACACACCTCGAATATCAGGTAAAGAGCCTGTTTGAACCACGACATTTGCAATATCAGATATGGCATCAGACACCGATTTATATTGGGTGTTATTAATAGCCTCTTCATTTAAAACGGAAATCGATGTAGTTGAGTCTTTTAATGAGCGATTCGCTTTTTCACCAATAACCACAATCTTTTCAATATCAGTAATATCTCTATCTGGGGTTTGTATCTCTTGTGCATGCACGCCGCTTATGGCAGAGGAAATGGCGAGTGCTAGCAAAGATGTACTTGGTAACAGCCTTGTTGATAGCCGTGTGGATTTTCTATTTGATACGTTTTCTGTTGAGCAGAAAGTCATAGTAATTTTCCTTTAAGTCAGTGTAAATGAGTAATGTGGCAACCTTCAAAGGTGCTCTTATTCTTAAGGTCTTGGTGCAAAAGTGCGGTTTACAGTGGGTAAGTTGCGCCAACGGCTAGCGCAAAGACCTACAAGGTGAAAATACTCATCTCATTTGCAATTTTCCTAAGTATCTTGTTATCTGGTTAAGCCCACACCGAGTCGATAGGAATAGCCGAACGGCGGTTTTGTAAATGACGGGCGGTAAATAGAAGTGTGAGCAATATGATTGCTGACACTAAGCAAACCCCAATATCAATGCTTGCAGATAAACTACTGCTGCTGAAATAAAGGGTAATGCCAATAGTGGCAAGGAGCAGCAAGCTCGATAGGTAGAGTGAATCGATAGCGGCTTTTATTGGCGTCACAACGAAGCTGTAAAGTACAGGCGTGAAAAAACCGATGTAATAAGCGATAAGCTGATAAGTACGAATATTGGGGTTATCGATTGAGAACACTTTCGCTGCTAGCAATGACAATACAATACCTACAACCGCACCGGCACACACGCCAATGGTAAGCCGTGCCATAATACGAACTGAGCGTCTTTGCTCTGCCGGAGCTTTATTCTGAATTTGTTTTTTGCGCCTGGATTCAACCCAAACCACATTGCCCGTTAGAAATAACAGTGCGCCGCTTAAGCCCATAGCAAAGTAAACCCAGTGAATAAACGCGCCACCAAATCCGCCAAAGTGCAGGGTAAAGAAACTATTCACGACCTTGCCCGGCACACCAGAAATAGACGGTAGCATCGCGGTATAACCTGAAGAGGCAGTGTAGGGATCGGTAACCCAGAAAGCGTAATCGGGCCCACGTATTATTTCTCCTACTAACTCTCCACCTACTAGCACCCTTGCACGGGGAGTCCCTAGGCCTGCAAAGCGAAGCTCTGCAATCTCGAATTCGGGTTCAATATCGGTAATTTCTTTGGTGAGCTGGGCAATTGAAATTAGATTATCAACGCCTCGGTCCATCTCGGTAGGAGCGGGGCGGTTAAACATAGGGCTGTCTTTATAAACCCATTGTTGCATGCTGCCATATAGAATGTCGTGGTAAGCAAAGACCACGGTAGTGATGGCAATAATAATATGAAAAGGCAAAGCGGTAATGCCCAGAATATTATGAAAATCGACCCAAAATCTTTTTCCGTTCTTCTTTTTCCGTAAGCTAAATAAATCTTTAAACCATGTGGGTAGGAAAATGATTAAACCTGACACTATGGCCACAAAGTACAAAATCGATACAAATCCCATCACGAAAATGCCTAACGCATCATGATCATCGCCGCCAGGAATACCCGCGGTACGGTGTATATGATCGAGAAAATCGCCAATAGCTGAAATATGAGTTTGTTTGCTTACCAATTCCCCTGAGCTATCTAATGAAGCATGCCAAAAGGTGTGTGTATGTGTGGCTTCGTCTTCAATAGTCCAAGTAACTGGGGCATGGTTTGGCTGGGCAGAAGGAAGATAAACCGTCATCTCTCTGCTAGCGTCGGGGTGAGTCTGTAAAACGGTTTTAATTAGGCTGTCATATTGGTTTAGTTCAATAGCTGGTAGCGCATTTTTTTCGTGCATAGCCCATACGTTTAGTGGCGCCTTGAACATGGTTAACGCACCGGCCACAAAGCAAATGAATAACAGTAAGCCTGAAATAATGCCGGTCCAAATGTGTACTTGCTGATAACTTTTATAATTCTGTAATTTCATTAGTGTTACCCCAGAACCTGTAAAACGGTAAATTCAAACAGTGTAATAAGCGTCAGCAGAGCCAACGGAAGCCAAGGTTTTTTAGCAAAAAAGATAAGGCTTAACGGGGTTAACCAAAAAGGGACTATCAGCCACATTAAAAATTGGCTCTTCACATCAAGAGGTGTGTGAGAAAGAAAAAGAAAACTAATTAAACTGCTAGTGAATAGTGCAAAGGGAAAACTAATTAATGTTGCACCAGTAGTTTTTAACCACCAGTGCGCCTTAAAGGTAGTGTAACTTTCATCTCTAGTGAGCCCTGTACCGCGAGAGCGTCCAGATTTAAGAGGCGCGGTGTAACGGGTAAAGAAAGGAATGGTTCCCAACAGCAGCATACACAGCGTAATAACGGTATAGATGGCGGCAGGTAATGAAAACGTGAAGCTGAATATTGCCGTGCTTAAGATCAATAGCGCCAAGGCAATTAACAGTGTGGTATTAAATGATAGTGGCCTTTTCTTAAACCATTGTTGGTTCGGACAGCCTGCGTAAAACACTAGATTAGCCAGCAAACAGCCTAGCGTCCCCATGAGAATTGCAGCATTCACCTTTGTTGCTCCTTGCAAATACATTTATATTTTTCGTACGCTGTTTTGAACAGCATGTTTTAAAGTGGAGCTAGAATAAAGTTTAAAATCATTTAGTGCAAATGGAAATCATTTTTATTTACAAAATTTGCATTAAGTGGTGCTAAGGCAAGATAACCTCAATAATCGCGACGCTTTGTTTTCTAGTTACTTTGCAACCCGAAATAAGTATATCTGGTCTTGTTTTGGTATCTAGATATCCAACTTTTTTGTAGGTTAGTTGACTCGATTTTCAAAAATTTCAAACAGCAGGTGGCATATGGAAAATGTAAAGGTAGCTTTGGTAACAGGTGGCGCGAAAGGCATTGGCGCAAGTATTGTTGAAAAGTTAGCGGCAAATAATTTTGCCGTGGTGATTAATTATGTCAGTAGTAGCGATGCGGCAAACGAACTTGCTGATAAAATCAAAAGTAAAGGTGGGCAAGCGATTGCGGTGCAAGCTGATGTGTCGAAACCCACTCAGGCAGAAAGCTTGTTTGAAGCAGCGTTACAGGCATTTGGTAAGGTAGACGTACTGGTGAACAATGCGGGCGTGATGGCGCTTTCAACACTTAACGAAACGAGCGATGACGATTTTAATGAACAATTCGACGTTAATATGAAAGGGGTATTCAACATGCTTCGCTTAGCCTCGAAACATCTTCATCAAGGTGGCAGTATTATTAATTTATCCACCAGTGTAGTGGGGCTGAAATTAGAGCGTTACGGCGTTTATGCTGCTACAAAATCTGCGGTTGAAACCATGTCGGCTATTTTGTCGAAAGAGCTTAGAGGTAAGGATATCGCGGTAAATTGTGTAGCGCCGGGGCCTACTGAAACTGATTTGTTTACCGAGGGAAAATCCCAAGAACTCATCGATAAGCTTGCCAATATGAGCCCCATGGAAAGGCTAGGGCAGCCAGAAGATATTGCCAATGTAGTTAACTTTTTAGCCAGTGACGAAGGGCATTGGGTTAATGGGCAAGTGTTACGGGCAAATGGTGGAATTATTTAACATATCGCGATAAATATTTTAATGAAAGTAAAGTTCCTAAAACGCAATTGAAAATGATTATCATTTGAGTTAAAGTGCGGCCAAATTTTATCCGTTTATACTTTAGTGGAATATAAAAAATGTCGCGCAGCACTACCTCACTTGGAATTTTTCTTTCTGGCTTATCTGGGTTCGTTTCTCTTGGACTTAGTTCTACTAATGTTTACGCTCAATCTGCTATACCCCCACAAGCTGCAGTTCTTGCAGAGTCTAATGGACAGGCTCAAGAGGGTGAACCTGACACGGTAGAGCGTGTTGAAGTAAAAGGGCGGGCGCAGCAGTTTTATTTAGATACTAAAACCAAAATTGGTACTAAAACTGATGCCGATCTCATCGATATTCCCATGTCAGCACAAGTACTTAGTGCGCAGCTTATTGCTGACCAGGCTGCTCGTGATATTACCGACTTGTATCGCTCTATCGCTGGCGTCAGCGAGTACAGCTATTCCGGCGTGTCATTTCGCGGCTTTCGAGACGAAGACAACGTATTTTATGATGGTGTAAGGGGCGACCCTTACTCAGGCTTTAGTGTGCCTGACTTATTCAATGTCGCCAGAGTAGAAGTACTGAAAGGTCCTGCGGCAGCGTTATACGGCGGTGGTGAACCTGGAGGCATGATTAATTACGTCACCAAAAAACCTACCTTTACCGAAAATAAAGAAATAACCCTAACAGGTGGTAACTATGACCTTCGCGGTATTTCAGGTGAAGCGACAGGTGGGCTAACAGAAGATGTAGCCTATCGAATTGGTGGCTTTTATGAAGTCCAAGATAGCTTTAGAAATAACGCAGATATGGAAAATATCGAACTTGCTGGCGGCTTACTTTACGATGTTAGCGACAACACTCGATTAACCACTACCTTCGATTACATAGTACAAAACCTAGGTGGTCATCGACTTCGCGGCGTACCGGTAGATGATGAAGGTAATTTCCTTGTTGATTTAACCTATAACGCGAATGAAGAAAGTGACTTTCAAGATATGGAAGCATTTGTTTTTCAAACCCAGTTAGCACATACCTTTAGCGACGCATTAAAAGTTAATTCTACCCTTCGCTATTTAACGAATGAGCGAGATCAGGCTTATCACGAGTCCCGCAGTTGGGTTGATGTTAACGGTGACGGCGAAGCCAATATTGATGACGAGACCATTCAACGTGAATATCGAGACCAATACCGCGCTAACGATGAAGTCAGCTTAACCACCGACTTTGTTTACGATTTCAACGCAGCTGGTGTGGAGCATCAGTTCCTGTTTGGTGGCGATTGGCACTATATGGACACAGAGTACGATTACTTACGTGCTCGGTATGAAGCTGACGGCGTGGCCAACTTAAATATCTTCACCTTAAATTATGGCGAAACCGACCCTAGTACCTATAACCTGACCGACTTAGATAGAGACGGCATACGTCGTAATCGTCAGGGGTTGTACATTCAGGATATGATGCACCTGACAGATAATATTATTGTAATGGCTGGCGCACGCTTCGATAGGTTTGACGAGCGAGACAAAGAAACTGGCACCGAATACGACGATTCAGATGTAACGTATCGTGCCGGTATTACTTACAAACCTTTTAAAGCGATGTCGATGTACGCCAACTATTCCGAAAGCTTCAATCCTGTTGATGCTACTGACCAAGCTGATGCCAATGTTACCGCACTAGAGCCGGTTAGCGGTGATGCCATTGAGTTCGGTGTGAAAAACGAATGGTTGAACGGCAGCATTATGACCACATTCGCCGTGTACCACATAAGTAAAGAAAACTTAGTGTATAGCAACCCAGACTATATTGAAGGCGTGAATGACGATACCGAGTCAGCACTTATCAATTTTGGTGTAGTAGAAAGTGACGGTGCTGAATTTACCTTGGTAGGCGATATAAGCAATACCATCAGCGTAACTGCAAATTACGCGTACAATGATACTATTGTGGTTGACGGTAGCTCAAGTAACACTTTTGGTGCGGGCGATAGATTTGTAAATGCACCTCGTCATCAAGCCGGTTTGTGGACAAGATATGCCATCGACAGTATCGACTCATCGATTGCTTTTGGAGTGAATTATGTGAGCGAGCAAATAAGTGCAGATGCACAAAAGGTGAAGCCTTTCACTGTATTTGATGCAAGCTGGACAACGCGATGGGACGCGGTTTTACTTAGCGTAAACGTGAACAACCTGTTTGATAAAGAATATGCAGTAAGCGGATTTAGCGAAAGAAATGGCCACTTTCCAGGGCAACCCCGCGAAATTATCGCTCAGCTTCAATATAACTTTTAATAAGTGCTAAGCAAGTCTACATGGATTGCAATTCACAGTTGGGTGGGCGTTAAGCTTTCCATCCTGCTGTGCTTTATTGTAGCTACCGGTACGCTTTCTGTGGTGTCACACGAAATTGATTGGTTAGCTAACCCTGCAAAACGGGTTGCCCCATCAACCGTAAGTGATATGAATTTGCAGGCGGTTTATGTACAAGCTCTTAATGAAACTGCGAAATTAGCCACCCCTGTACGAAAAATAGAATCTATCCACGCGCCTCTTCACCCTTGGTTCAGTGCAGAAGTTATCTATCGAGATAAGGATAGCTTGCGGCATCGCTTGTTTTTTCATCCCACAACCGGTGAATATTTAGGTGACGGACGCTGGTTAAATTGGCAGCGTTTTTTTCGTGTAACCCACCGGCATCTAATGTTACCGCTAACCCTTGGTATTACCATTGTAAGTGCCTTTTCTATTGCTATATTAGCCCTACTGATATCTAGCTTATATATTTATAGGCACTGGTGGAAGGGCTTCTTTCGCAAGCCTCGTTGGCGGCACAGACAAACCCGTTGGGGCGACTTACATCGAATCGTGGGTGTTTGGAGCTTGTGGTTTTTGCTTGTGATAGGGCTTACCGGCAGCTGGTATTTAGCTGAGCGTTGGGGCGCAGCCGCTCCTAGTACAGACAAAGGTTACGCTGTAACCGATGACGCGATAAATGAACCTGTAATGCCAACGCAAACCTCGCTTAACACTATGCTGCATATTGCTCGCGTGCAATTCCCAGCCCTTAGTATCAAAGAAGTGCGCTTTCCTAACAAAGCGGGTGGGGTAGTGGCGTTTCAAGGGCAAGCTAGTGCAATACTGGTACGAAACCGAGCGAACACTATTCAATTTGACCCCGTTTCTGCTGAAGCCGTTTTTAAGCAAGATGGTAGTGATTTCTCGTTACATACCCGTGTTTCAGAAGCAGCCGACCCGTTGCATTTTGGCGTGTGGGGGGAAGTGCAAGGAAATACGGCTAAGTTATTGAGTAAGCTTCTGTATTTTGTATTTGGTGTTTTTCTTACTGGCCTTTGTATAACTGGCACTTACCTGTACGGATTGCGAGTAGGGCGAAAAGGCAAAAGTATTTCTTCTAAAAGCTCACCGATGAAAAATGCCCGGCTAACAGTCAAATCACTACCCAATACTCCGTTTCGGACCTGGCAAGCCGCTTTACAAAAGGTGGGGTGGGTAGCGTGGTTCTTTACTTCTGCTGTTATTACTTGCTTGGGCTATGGAGCCTATATCTATCTACCTTTTGGCGGTTAGTAAAGACTTTCTTCTCTATTTTTATCAATACAGATATTAGCTTATCTTAAAAATAATTATCTGAATGTGAATGTTTATCATTTGTGTTTGTGGTAGCATCGCGTTTTTTGAAAGCTACTGTCAGTTTTGTGTAAAGGGAAAATAAAGATGCAACTTAGTCGCACATCAGTAAAAGTTCGTTTAGGCCTCAAGTTAGGCAAAAGTTTGGGTCTAGGCTTGGGTCTGAGCGTTGGGGGCATTGCATTATCGAATGCGGCTTACGCAGAAGAAACAATGACAAGCGAAAGCGAAGTAGAAGTAATCAAGGTAAAAGGTACCTATTTTAACGACTATAAAGTAGGTGATGCTTCCGGTGCTATGCGTGCTAATGTCTCATTGCTTGAAACCTCTCAAGCAGTAACAGTAATCCCAGAAACTATTATTGATGAGCAGCTTGCCACCACGCTAGGGGAAGTACTCAATAACGATGCAAGTTTGTCACCGGGTTCTAAACAACGAAACCGTGAAGTATTCAGCTCTCGTGGCTTTGAATTAAGCTCTTCTACCGGCTATTTACGTGACGGACATCAACATTGGTCTCACTATCAACAGCCAATCGAAACGCTTTCAAGAGTAGAGGTTATTAAAGGGCCTTCAAGTATTCTATATGGTCAGTCTGCACCAGGTGGGCTTATTAATATGGTAACCAAGCAACCTACGGCATCTCGTTTATTGGAAGTTAGCGCAGACACCGACCAATATGGTTCTACACGATTTATGCTAGATGCTGGTGGCGAGATTACCGAAGACACAGGCTATCGCGCGGTATTGGTAAAGCAGGATGTTAATTTCGATCGCGAATATCAAAATGGCGAAACAAGAGAGCGTGATCGTTTCCTAGGTTCATTGGTGCTTGAACATAAAATTAACGACAGCTTAATAGTGAATGCTTATTACGATCGCACTAACGATAAAGCAGGTTTAGATACCGGCGCATGGTTAGATGAAGATGCTAACGTAATAAGTAATAGAAATACCATTAACGACTTCTCGTGGGCGTTCACTGATATCCATGTTGAAAACAAAGGGGTTAAATTAACCTATTTCATGAATCCAGAGTGGCAAGTGAAGGTGGGTTACAACGAGCAATCGTTTGAAAGACAGCGTTTTGAATCATCGCCTCGACTTCCTTCAGATTACGAAATTGGTAACAGCTATACCTCTAACCCATACGATCGTTCAGATGATTGGCAATTTAAAACCGCGTTTATCGATTTTAATGGTGAAGTTTCGTTTGGTGGTATCGAGCACAATATCCTTATTGGCGGAAACTCACTGGATTATTATTATGGCCAGCTTATCGAAAGAGGGGATTCAATCTCCTACACCGTAGGGCAACCAGAGCCTGCTAAACCAGATTTAAACTTCAATAATGATGAAACCTTAAGTACCACTGAATACGATTATTACGGTGTGTATTTCCAAGATTTGATGACGTTTAACGATCAATGGCAAGTTGCCATTGGTGGTCGCTTCGATAAGCAGAGTCGTGAAGGCGCTGACAACGAATCTTTACTGCCAAAAGTTGGGGTGTTGTATCACCCAGCAGAGAACAGCACGATTTATGTGAACTATTCAGAAGGGTTTGAGCCTCAATCAAGTGAAACCATTGAAGACGAACTTGATCAAAACTTTGGTATGGAATTAGATGCAACAACGTCGAAGCAAAT
The DNA here is from genome assembly GCF_963976965.1 of uncultured Alteromonas sp. NCBI lineage: Bacteria > Pseudomonadati > Pseudomonadota > Gammaproteobacteria > Alteromonadales > Alteromonadaceae > Alteromonas > uncultured Alteromonas sp. The sequence continues at coordinate 211,818 of NZ_CAXBMP010000006.1, read as the reverse complement.
TGAGTTGGGCGCGAAATGGGAAGTATCAGAACGTCTATTGTTGAATGGTGCACTATTTAATATAGAAAAAACGGGAACCCTTATTTCAGAGCAGTTATTGAACGACCCACTTTACACCACGGTTACCACCCAATCAGGTAAGCAAACTCACAGAGGCCTAGAACTTGCTGCACAAGGTGCGGTAAGCGATAAATGGTTTGTGATGACATCTATGATGTATTTAGATGCTGAGTATGAAAAAGATGAAAACTTTGAAGGTAACACGCCAGTTGATGCGCCTAAGTGGTCTGCCTCATTATGGAGCCGCTACGAAGTTACTGAGAAATTAGCATTAAATGCGGGTATCTTTTATCAGGGCGAGCGCTATGCTGACAACGCCAATACCGTACTAAAAGATGCTTACAGCCGTGTTGATATCGGTGCGACATACCGTACTGATATTATGGGTAAACAAGTTGATGTAAGGTTAAATGTAGAAAACATATTTGATACCAATTACCTTGTTGGTGGCGGTATTAACAACGTGACTATTGGTGACGGTGCGACTGCTCGCATAGAATTCAAAACGTCTCTGTAATAGCGTTTTAAGTGGTAAAAAAAGCACTGCTGAAAGCACCGAAACAAAGAACACCGTAATAATTAACACCGCCTTAGCTTATTCAAGCTAAGGCGGTGTTTTATTTACCTACTATCTATCGCACTATTTGAGCAACTAACCACACTAAACACCTTCGCATCATGACTTACTGACTACATTATATTAAGTTCGTTAAGCACACGCTTGTTTATCAATATTGTCATCAGTCGGCTCAGCGCTCGAGTTTCCACCTATTAAGTGACCAGAATTTAGAGAATTCACGAGATCATGTGGTGCATCTACACACAAATAGACTTCGCTAGGGCGTTCACAAAAAGTACCCATCAGCGTGAACCAATAAACGGGAGTTGAAAAGGTAAGCTTGATATTCGCCGTACCGCGACCTATTTTTAATTGTTCTTTGTCGCATTTCCACTCGCCTGCTTCACAAGCTTTAAGGTGCGATAAGGGAATAAAAAGCAGATTGAAAAAGGTGGCATTCACAATGAGGTGATTATTGTGACAATAAACAGAAAAGCGCCTGCTAATTCGATGACTCGCCGTGACACTAATAATGCAATAGAAAATGACCGACGCGACAATAATGGCGGCAATTTCACTCCATAAAATTAATAAAGAATAAGACACCCACGTCACAGCAATTAAGCCTAACAGTACTAAAGCGAAGTGCCATCGTTTGGCGCTGAGTAAGGATAAATTGGTCAAAGTGGCAGTATGGTTTCTTGTAAACTTAGGAATAGCGTAATACCAGCTTGCCGGTTCACTAGCCATAATTAACGTGACTTCTCTTTTCTTATCGTCTGCGTCAATGTTGTCAATTAACGCATTAATTCGTGGGTCACCTTTCAGCTTTCTCGATTTCCACAACATGGAAACCACGTGATAAATAACCACAAACTCAATAATAAGCAGTATGACAATAACGGGGTAGCGCACCCAGCTTAAAAATTCAAAGTAACTAGCAAGAGTGTCGGGCATGGAATAACGGGCCACCACGCTGGCAATACTGAACGGAATAATAATCTTCCATTTTTTCTGCTCACCGATTTTAATTACACAAAACCAAAAAACAGCGGGGAGTATTACAAAGTAGGCAATCAGGAAGCCAGCAGAAAGTATCTGGTCGAATGAAGAGCTAATGGTTTCTGGTAATAAGGTGAAGCCTAAAACGTAAGTAGCAACGGCGAATAATAAGTAAAGTAGCCTAAAGCGAATGGCCTTGCGCATGAAACATCCTTGTAAAATTTATAACTCAATGATTTTTGGTTTTATCTTTATCTTCAAAAAGGTAAGTTATATTGCGCGATAAGGCAATTTTTAGTGGCTTTGGCGATTAAACCTTTTTTAGGAGCTTCGCCCTAATGGTGCCGACTATGGTATGCACTACTTATCAATTTGAACTAATTGTCGGCTTTACGACAGTGTGAAGTGCTTTTTCTCGATAATCTCTCCCCAATATAAGAAAAAGTTTACAGGTAGCTAAATGAAAACGCTTGAGCAGCATTTAAGTGAGTACGCTAAATACCATAGAGATCAGCGTAATATCTTTACCCATTACATTGGTATTCCCCTTATTGTTTTTGCGTTTTTAAGCTTGTTAAGCCGCCCGGCTTTTGAAGTTACAGCGCCAATTGTAGGTGCATTATTGCTAAGCCCTGCGTTGCTCGTGTGGGTAATAGGTAATGTATTTTACTTAAAGTTAGATGTGAAACTTGGCTTAACTATGGTGGTGTTAACAGGGGCTTTGCTTTACATCGCACAGCCTTTAGCGCAGAGCGCAACATGGTTATGGCTATCTGCTTCAATCGGTATTTTTGTTGGCGGCTGGATTTTACAATTTGTTGGGCATCATTTTGAAGGCAAAAAACCAGCCTTCGTAGACGATATTATGGGCTTGGCTATTGGGCCGTTGTTTGTGGTTGCAGAACTTGGCTTCGAATTGGGTTTGCGAGGAGAACTTCAAGCGAAAATTGAAGAAACTTCAGGTGCAGTGCATTAGTTAAAACGCCCAACTGGTACACAATGAAGCACGCTTCGTTAGTTAACGAAAATATTGAAACAGCGCGAGCAGAAAATGGCACCTTTTCGGTGCCATTTTAGTTTTTTGTTTAGCCACGCATTTTTGATAGCGTTTCTTTGCGAAGTTGTAGCTTCGATTCTGCAAACGCTTTCGCAGGCAACATTTTAAGTTTTTCAGCATAGCCCATTGCGGTAGCAAGTACTTGATCTTGAGGCACTGCTGCATCCAAATAGCCCACTTTTACTGCTTCCTTCCCTTGATATACACGCGAAAAGAGCAACGCTTCGGTTAAAGATGTAGGGGCTAAACGTGATTTCGCCAGTTCCATACCAAACGCAGGTAAAACCATGCCGATAGCGGTTTCTGTTAAGCCATATTTAGTTTCACCATCTTTACCTATACGTAAGTCAGCGGCCATCAAAAATATTGCCCCTAGTGCGATACTATGGCCTTCAGCGGCAACAATAAGGGGTTTAGGATAGCTGTACAGCCGTATAATTAAGTCGGCACCTGCTTGGACTAATTTTACTTGTTCGGTTTTATCTTCAGCTTTCATAACGGAAAGGTCGAAGCCGCCGCAAAACTTATCGGCACCGCCGTACATTACTACTGCATCAGCTTTTTGCTCAGCTTCATCTAATGCGTTATTTAACGCATCAATAAGGGTAAAGCCCACTGCGTTTACTTTCCCGTCATCAAAGGTAATAAGTGCTACCTTGTTTTCAATTTTTAATTCGAAAGCCATCACTGCCTCTTTATTGTTAATACTATTGGGGGAGTGTGTTTTTAGTGACGCTAAGAAGCAAGTTTTTTTAAATAATGAAGGGTATTGGCGTTCGCTTATAATTGAGTTTTTGGCAGATTGTGGGATAGAGCCCGTGATCTATATTCACCCTATCAAAAGAATGCATTTCTCCGTGCATGGAAACAGGTACGCTGACAATTTATCAATTCAGGCGTACACTCCTTTTTTAGCTTATTTCTAATTACTTACGTTAACCATACTATGCTTCCAAAATTAAAAATTCTTATCATTGAAGATTCACAAGAATTGTTAGAGCAATTGTCTGACAGTATTCGCTCCACCATCGAACTGTTCGACAGACCGGATATCGAAATGAGCGTTGTCGAGGCAATTTCAGTATCACGCGCCCTTGATGTGGTAAGAAACGACGGCGAAATACAGGCTGTGGTATTTAGCTGGGATACCACGGTTTTACTTGATGAAGTGAGTATGAGCACAAGTTTTAATCAGGCTAAGAAGAAAGAAAAACCAAAGCTAGAAAACAATGCAGTAGTGATTAGTGCTATTAAAGCGATCCGCAGAGAGTTGCCTGTTTATGTATTGGGCGACGCTATAAAGGGTTTAGATATTGTGAATCAGGCCAGTGGCATGGAGTCGTTTTTCTATCGCAATGATATTATTTCCGATCCGGAATCTATTTTGGGTTACATCATCAACGATTTTGATGACAGAAACGAAACGCCGTTTTGGACCGCTTATAAAGACTATGTGGTAGAAGCGAATGATTCTTGGCATACGCCAGGTCACAGCGGTGGGGCAAGCTTTAGAAACTCTCCCTACATCAGTGATTTCTACCGCTTCTTTGGGCGAAATGTATTTGTGAGTGATTTATCAGTAAGTGTTGACTCCCTCGGTTCACTTTCAGATGGTACTCACGCTATTGGCAGGGCTCAGGCGAATGTCGCCAATACCTTTGAAGTTAGGCAGTCTTATTTCGTGACTAATGGTTCATCAACCTCAAACAAAATTATTCTGCAAACCTTACTGCGAGAAGGCGATAAAGTCATCGCTGACAGAAATTGCCATAAGTCGGTGCACTACGGCATTGTGCAAGCCCGCGCTATGCCCGTGTATTTAGACAGCGTGTTCAACCCAGACTACGGTATATTTTCACCGCCTCGTTTGTCGCAGTTAAAAGAAGTTATTGAAGCGAATACTGACGCCAAGCTGATTGTGCTGACGGGATGTACCTACGATGGCCTGCTTACTGATTTGAAACAAGTGGTGGCACTAGGGCACAAATACGGTATTAAGGTGTTTATTGATGAAGCGTGGTTTGCCTATTCTTTATTTCATCCTCAGTTTAGAGAGTATTCCGCTATTGAAGCCGGTGCTGATTACGTTACCCATTCAGCACATAAAGTAGTCTCGGCGTTCTCTCAAGCCTCGTTTATTCACGTTAACGACCCTGACTTCGACCGTGATTTCTTTAAAGAGATTTACAGCATTCACACCAGTACATCACCAAAATATCAGCTAATGGCATCCCTTGATGTGTGTCGACAGCAGTTAGAAATGGAAGGCTACAAAATTCTTAACGAATTACTGGCTAACGTGGAAGAGTTGAAACAGCAGGTAGCGCGCTTTAGTCGAATTCGTATTTTAGAGAAAGCCGACTTTGCACGTGTATTCCCCCATTTTGAACAAGACAATATGGGCCACGACCCGCTTAAAATTCTTATCGATATTTCGGCTCTTGAATATTCGAATCAAGAAATTCATCGATTTTTGATGGACGAAGTGGGGTTAGAAATAGAGAAGTTTACTCATAGCACTATTCTAGTATTGCTAACATTAGGCGGCATGCGTTCTAAAATTGTCAGACTATATAACGCCCTTAAGAAGCTAGATGAAGGCAAGGTTTCCCTGAATAAAAGTAAAAGCCGAAGTGCTATGCCTGCCACCATACCACCTATTAATTTAGTGGCTTTACCCTCAAAAGCGTTTTTCGGGAAGCGGGAGTCTATACCTTGGCAGGAAAGTGCGGGGCGCATTGCCGCTGGGTTGGTGACACCTTACCCCCCGGGCATTCCACTGCTTATTCCTGGGCAATTAATAGAGGATGATCACATTAACTATTTGCGGTCTTTGTCTAATCAGAAACTCACCATACAAGGGCTTTACGATGGTGAGCTCTATGTTAAATGTCCTGATTAATGAGTGTAAGTAATTGTTAGTAATAACAAATGATTATACTGTGGTTGAGTTTAGGGTTTTTGAATTATTACTTAAGATAAAGTGCATTTAAGCGTTGACTAATCGCCATATTATTTCTATGTTGGTAATTAAAGTGATTAGCCAATGCGCTAGGCAGCAGTATGGAAGATGTTCATTTGAGGGATACAAGCGGCGAATTTACCGAAGTGTTAAACGCTTGGGTAATCAATAACGATTTAAAAAGTGCCAATCAGCTTCGTAGTATTGTCTACTATCATTTAAAAGGCATGGTGAAAAAGCAAATTAGCAAAAAAGCGGAGTCTGACAATGGGCTTAGCCTGCTCGACAAGCTTCCTAATACCACCTCCCTCCTTCACGATGTCATTATCAAACTGACTGCTCCTGATGAAATCTTTGAAAACAGGCAGCAGTTTTATGCTTCTCTCGCGGTGTTTGTGCGCTGGATGTTGCAAGATGAAATTAAAAAGCGCTCTGCGAAAAAACGCACTAACGATTTAGAAGACGTGGTACAGATAACCGACGCTTCTATCGACTCAGGTTTATATCTTAGTTTCGACAATGCGTTATCTTCACTCGAAAATGTATCTAAGCGTTGTTACCAAATAGCGCTTCTTCACTATTATCTAGGGCAAAATGTAGGGGAAATAACCTCTCAACTCAATTTAAGCGAGTCAACGGTTTACAACGAATTGTCGGCGGCAAAAGCTTACCTTAGGGTTCAGTGCGAAGCCGCATAGTTCACCCCGCCTTAATGTTGTTCAGTTAAACCATAAGAGCTATTCATGAAGTTTGAAAATGCCTTACTCTTTTTTCAGCACCTTATTGGGTTGGATGAAGCTAAAATGCGCGAAAATTTGTCGCAGTTATGTCCCAAAGAAGCCCCAATATTTGCTGAAACCTTGGCATTGATCGATGCACATTATGCGAATCAACAACGAAGTGGCTTCACACAGTTAGTGGGGGCTCAAGCCGATTTACTGTGTGATGATAATCACGCGAAATCCTTAGAAGGTAAACAAGTCGGCCCTTATCTGCTGAAGCAAAAGCTTGGCGAAGGCGGAATGGGCGCGGTGTATTTAGGTCAGCGAAATGATGGGTTGATAGAACAAAAAGTCGCCGTTAAGTTTGTTTTCGCATCAATTGCAGATTTAGCGGGTGATAACTTTATACAAAAAGAAGCGCAGCATTTAGCCAATTTAAACCACCCTAACATCGCTAAAATTTATACCGTCGATGTCACTGAAGAAGACGTACCTTATTTGGTGATGGAATACATTGATGGTGCTCCATTGTCTGAAGCAACGTTATCAAATAGACAGAATTTATCGCACACTACTCACGCCTACCTTTCAGTATTAATGAAACTTTGTAGTGCGCTGTTTGAAGCACATCAGTGCGGTATTATTCACGCTGACATTAAACCGTCGAATATTATTGTAGATGAACACAACCAACCAAAGTTACTCGATTTTGGTATTTCACACTCGTTAAGCCATCCAGATAACCAACAACTAACCGCCGTCAGCAACGATTATGCTAGTCCACAACAACAAAGTGGCAACCAGGCAAAAGTTACCGATGACATATATGCGCTGGGTAAAGTAATGGCGTTTATGTTTCAGCACCATATGCTCAATACTGAATTTGAGGCAGTAATTGAAAAAGCCACATCTGCCGACCCAAGGGATCGCTTTCAAAGTGCTGAGCAATTTAACGATGCACTTGAATGTTTATTCGCTAATAGGCCACTTAAGTGGTTCAAAAGTAGCAAGTCTTATTATTACAAAAAATGGTTTCAACGTTCGCCCACTACTGCAATATCTGCCGTCATTATCCCTTGTGTGCTAGCGATAGGGGCTGCTGCGCTATTCATGCAAAATAAGTCGCTAATTCAAGAATCGAGGAAAACACAGCAGACGCTTTCCTTTTACGACGAGTTATTTTTAGCGCACTCACCACAATCAGAAGGCGGCGGCGCATTGAGTGCCGCTGACTTTATTAATCATGGTGTTGATATCGCATTTTCGACCTCATTGAGTGATAGTGAAACCCGTGCATCAATTGTTGCCACCTTATCTCAAACGCTATTGAACTTAGGATATATAGAGAAAGCAAAGTACGTTATTGAGCGATTGGATACAGATGGTGCCAGCGGTGCATTGATGCAGGCAAAAATAGCCTATTACCGTGGTGATTTGAGCAGCGCCACCCACTGGCTTACGAAATATAATAACGATTTACCAAGTACGTTTGAAAGCGAATTCCTTAACGCTAAGGTCGACTACGCTGGCACACAAAGGCCGCAAGTGCTAGATACTCTGGCGCGTCTTCTGAATAATTTCGACAAACAAATGTTGCCGGAAGACAAGTTTAGATTGCAAAAATTTCAGTGGGAAGTTTTGCTTAAACATGCACCAGCCAAGTTACTTGATAGGGTTGAGCAGCCCTTACCAGCAGATATGCCGGCTCACCAAAAAGCATGGTTTGAAGGTATGAAATCATTAGTGCTAGCCAAAGCCGGCGAGAGGAATGGTGCCGCATCACGAATGAAATCATCGTTGGCGTTGGGTGAGCAAGCCTATAATGCAACTAATCCAGAGCTCGCGCAATTATATGGATATCTATTAGAAACCGCGTCGCTAATAGATGACCCTCTTTTGGTAGAGTTTTTATTAAGTAAGCAGCAAAGTATTTACCTTGCACTTGCTCCCTTATTTGAGGAGCGATTAATAAAAGTTTATGAGCAGCAACACAACTATTATGCCTACGGTAAAATGTATGCTCAAAGTGTGTCTTTTATTGAATCTGCGGTTGCGTTGTGCGCGCAACGCCCCCGGTGTTCTCGGTTAAAGGTGAAACAAGCGATAGCCTTGTATCTTGTCAATGATTTCACAAGCGCGCTATCGGTTATCAAGTCAGCAGAAATAAAAACATTGAGAAATAATGACGGCGTATCCGACGAGAACTCAACAGCCTCCCTTTCATTTTTCTCGTCGTTAGTGGCAGTGAATAGTGAGATAGGTTTGGGACTATCAGTGAAGCAAGCCGATATTTATGCATTGGCGGAAAAAGACACCTTGGGCGAGTATACCGCTTATATTATTCATACTGCTCTACGCGCTGGCTTTACTGATTTAGCGATTGAATATGGGCTCACTCATACTCAGAACGATGATATTGAAAGACATTTAGCACTGGCCTCGGCGTATGCAGTTAAAGGAGAAGCCCTAAAAGCGGAAGAAATGTTAGCAACGTCGACTTCGCTTCCCATACGCAAAGAGTATGCTGAAACGCTTGCCAGTATATTGTCCCCAGAGGTGTTAATAACACCTGATTTCAAGACTCTCGATATGATGGTGTTAGAGGGGCAAAATCGCGTGGTGAGTAATCGAAGAGTTGCTGGGGTTACCGCACCAACTCACGGTGATAACCTTAAGATGGGTACGCCTTTTACCTTTAAGTGGAATAAAGAGGCCCTTAAAGGCGAGAGCATTTCTTTGTATATCAATCATAAACTAAATTTTGAAGCCAAAGCGTTTGATTCATTTGAAAACATACAAGGCTTGCGCTGGCAGATGTTTGCTAAGCAGGTGCCTAATACGGGCGAAGTAGAGATAGATCCTTTCTTTCTTATGGCAAATGGCGGGCAGGGCTTTAAGGTAATGATGGTATCCGATCAAGGCTATTGGTCACTCAGTGACGGCTCATTTGGTGTACAAAATGGCACGGCGATAGACAACGGCATTACTCATACTATCAATCCCCGTTTATTAGTTGATGCTGTGAGTAAACCTGAAGCTTCTGAGGTTTATAATGTGGGCGAGCGTAATACTATTGAATGGGACAATGCCGCGTTAAAAGGCGATGCCGTAGGGATATATGTACTTCACGACAACCCTATTAATATTGGCAACGGACGCAATGCGCAGATCACTACTGTGTTGAAACGACGTTGGTATTTAGTGGCGAGTAGGGCACCGAACATAGGTAACTACGGGCTCGATCCCGCGCAATTTAATGGTCAAGGGAATGCCTACAAAATACTTATTATAAGTGATTCAGGTTATTGGGCTGTGTCTGATGAACGGTTTACGGTGGTTAATCCTCATTAAGATCATCGATAAACACCTAAGAGTAACCTTGCTTTTAAGATTTGCGAAGGCGCAGCGACAATTGGTTAACGGTATGCCGCAAAGGCCTTTGCATTATCGTTTTGGGTAAAAATTACGGGGCTCACACCTTCATATTTTTTGAACAAGGTAGAGAAGGTTTTGTGTTCATAGAAACCGAGCTTATCGGCTATGGTGGAAGGCCTTTCACCCACTAAGAGCAACTTCCTAGCTTCTGCAATACGCAACGTATCTATGCAAGCCTTAGGCGATTTACCGTAGTGTTTCTGGCATAAACGCCTAAGGGTCGACACGTCCATATTCAGGGCGTTGGCCATATCACTTACCCGTATATCACATATGTCGTGGCTTACCGCTCTTCTATCTATTTCACAGTTAAGCTGCTGTTCAAATTTCACCATGAACCGTATTTTTCGTTCTGCCCCATTAACCTCACACGACTTCATTGCCCTTCACCTTGTCGATATTCGCTGTGGGGCTATTGTGTTTTTGTTCCACTTGTCGGGGTAGAAAGAAAATGCGCAGGTATTTTCCAAAAAAATTAGAATTTTTTTGTGTTTACTATTCACGTCATGTTTTTGGTTTTGCGTGGCTTCGTTTTATCAGTCTTTAGTTGCGAGCGTTCAAGTTGCGCGATTTAAGGAAGGAAAGGTGGGGGCGATCAGGTTTATGCTTTTTTAGTTTAATGTTTAACCGATAAAAAGTATAAGGAAGTGTTTCATGTTTATCAGAGCAAATTATAAGAAAAGCATTATTGCTGCATCACTGGTATTAGCCTTGTCGGGTTGTAACGACGATGACAAAGAAGATGTTATTGTTAACGAAGAAGAAGCAGTTAATGAAGAGGTGGTTAATAGTCTTCCCGTCGCCCAAGCCGGCGAGGATGCCACCGTTGACGAAAATACGCAGGTAACACTTGCCGGTAGTGGTGTAGATGATGATGGTACTATTGTATCTTACCGCTGGGTACAAACCGAAGGCGTAGAGGTCACGTTAACAAATGCAGACCAAGCTTCTGCTGAATTTACGGCTCCAGATGTGAAACCTTCCGAAATACTCACGTTCGAACTTAACGTTACTGATGATGCTGGTGCAACTGCCACAGATAGTGTGTCTGTTACCGTTACTCACATCAACGCATCACCGATAATCACAATCTCAGCCCAGGAAGTGGAAGAAAAAGAGGCGCACTCTATCGCCGCTGTAGCTGAAGACGACGGTGAAATTACCAACTATTTGTGGGAGCAAACGGGGGGGACAGATGTTGAGCTAAGTGGCACAACGACCTCAACGCTCTCTTTTACCGCGCCTTCTGTAGACAGCGATGAAACGTTATCGTTTGCCCTTACCGTAGAAGATGATGAAGGTGAGACGACTACCGAAACGGTTAGCGTTAATGTACTTCAGAAAAGTGAATCGTTAACCCTAGTAGGGCTAGTGACTGATTCGCCTATTATTGATGCAAACCTTGTGATTAATGTAGGCGATGAGCAACAAGAAGTGACGGCTGGTAGCGATGGAAGTTATTCCGTTACATTGAATGTGGATGATGATGCAACGGATAAAATGGTGTCTATTGTAGCCAGTGGCGTAGGGGCGCAAACGCAAGCGAAACTTATGTCAGTGCTAGGTTCGTTTGAAGCGCTCAATGAAGCCTCTAACGGTGACGGTGAGGTGATCAAAGATGATTTTTTCGGCGTGAATGTGACCAACGTTACCACTGCAAACGCCGGCTTAATGCAGCGAGAAAACCTGGGCGATCCCATCGTTGATGACGCAACGTTAGCGGCATTGAATCTTCGGGTTTCACAGCAAGAGAAGTTCGCGTTGGCAACCGCGATAAAAGTGGCGATAGACAAAGCGGACGACGATGCTAGTTTAGCGTTGCCTGACGGTATAGCTGACACGTTAGCACTGGTCCAAAACCCAGAAGCTTCCGCTGCCTATATCGAGACTGTTGAAAATACCGAAGCGTATGAGTCAGCCTACGAAGAAATTATAGCAGACCCAGAGTTAGTAGAGAGTGATTTAGACGCATCGGCTACTACCTATTTCCTGCTTGATTACTATAATCCACTCATTTCAGATCCAGGTAAAAAGCTCACCTTAACCAGTGACACCACAGCAACTTACAGTACTTATTTAGGCACGTTTGAAGCTGAGAAATTTAGTGATGACAATGAAATAACATTAGAGTTTGAACATGGAGAGTATCATTTTACTCAAAATGAATATCTAAACTTTGATGGGATTATTCAGCAAGTTGAAGTTGAATATGCTTACCATGAAATGACATTTTTGCCGCTAAATGAGCAAGATGGGGTAGTGACATTTGAAATGAAGCTGCTTTACTCAAAGTATTACCTCAATGGTGAATTGGAAGATATTCACAATATTCTTGGCGACCCTACGCAAGTTACTGCGATTGCGTTAAATAATGCTATTGAAATTACCATTGATAGTGCCGATAACAAAGCGCTATCACTGCCTATCACCTCTTCGCTATTTGATACTGATGACAGTAATTTATTTACCTACAATTGGGCCTCAGACACGTTCGAATTCAACCAAGACGGAACGGGTAGTACACGTGTTGTAGATAATGATTTTACATGGATGAAGCAACCTTACGCGTTGAACCCTGACATTAACGAACTCGTCATTACATTTGATGATGGAACAACACTGTCTTATGTACAACTAACCGACTCAAGCGACAATAACCTTTATGCAGTTAGCGGGATCTCCTCAGATGGGCAGAATGAGTCATTTAAGGTCGACGCAGGCGGTGCGGTAACCGCAGAAGATAAGTTCGACGTAGCGTCAGTGCCAGGTATATACACCTACGCCTTTGATGGCGATAGTCTCAATGAATTTTGGTGGGAGCTTTGGCCAAACGGAAAGGCGTACACCATTGAAGTTGCTGATAATAACGGCGACGGTAACATTACCACGGAAGAAATTTTGGTAATGTATGGGAATTGGTCCGTGGAAGCGAATGGAGAATTACAAATAAATCGCTACCGTTCAACCGATTATAGTTGGCCCGGTTGTTTTAATGAATCAGCCGATTGCTATTTGTACAACAGTCGTACATGGTCGATATTTGCTCAAGTTGGCGATGCTTACCATATTACTAATCTGCACGAGTTCGACTTCAGTCAGCAAGATGGTAGAGGCGGCTTCGATGGCATAGTCGACTACTTTGTTCAGGATAATCGCCGCGTGTCGAAACAGGCGAATCGTCCTGTAACCGCAACGCTGCCTGAGCACCCACATTTACCCGCGCTGCCGCCTCAAGCGTTTGTCAATTTAGTGGCGCCCTCAGACTACTTAGGTACAACGTTATATGGTGTCGAGCAAAACGGGTTGTACACAGTAGACGATGCATCAATAGCGTTGAGCCTAGAAGCAGATGATACTTATGTTCGTACCTTCGAAGGATTGCCGCAAGGCAGTGAAAGTGGGAGCTTCCTAGTTGCCGCAGACAACAGTATTCTATTACAAGCAAGTGATGTTGCAGCGCCGAACGGGCTTCAAGCATTTCTGTTGTCTTCTGATGGCGTCACGATAGGCGCGCATTTAGGTGCGCCAGTACCGTTTTTCGGAACTCAGCAAGCGGCTGATGATTATGAAACGGTGTTAAGAGAAGGCACATCTGTTGCGTCGTTTGATTCGTTGAAAGATAAGAGCTTAGTATTGGTAGATAGTTCGCAAAGCGGTGAATGGAACACCACTTATCTACAGTTTGACGGCAGCAATGTGGTTATTTACACCGATAGCACTTACTCAGAAGTAAACGACAGCTTCGGCTATGTATTAAACGATGATGGGAGCATAGATATTGATGGTAGAGTGTATCTTGCTTTGAGTACTACTGGGTTCTCGGTTTTCGTCTCTGATGAAGGTGAGGGCGATTATATCGACTTCAACTACCTCTTTGATGATACGACAGTAGCGGCTCAGTTCGTTGAAAATGCTAATAATTTGAGAGCGACCGCAGAACAGTTGGGCGATGATTGATTGCTTAATCAAAGCCGATAAATAAAAGGGCCTAATGGCCCTTTTTTATTCATAGTGGTTAAATCTGCTCAATAACTAAGCCGAAGATCAGTATTTTACTATCTCTCCTGTTAGTAAGCTTTCCTTGCTAGGCAACACTAGCGAATTAATTGAATACCTAAAAAGGAAAGCAAGGATATGAAACAACTTACTGAATTAGAGTTAAATCAAGTAGCCGGTGGAAATTATGAGTGGGAACAAATCGGCGTTGGCATTGCCATGGTAGGGCTTGGAATTGCATTAGTATCTACCGCTGGATTGGCAACCATTCCTGTTGCCTTGGCAGGTGCAGCAACAATGGGCGAAATCGGGATAGGTGCAGCGGGTATAGGCCTAGCCGGTATGGGGGGCTTCGCCGCGGGTGGAGGCATCGGTGGCGGCTCAAACAGCTCAAACAGTACAAAAAAACCAGAATCTGAAACCGAAGACGAATAGAGTCAACTATGTATAAAGTCATTATAAGTGGAAATAATATTGATACGGTATCTGCACTAAAAGTGCTGCGTACACTGGTTGATTTACCGCTATCGAAAGTGATTCAAATGGCTAAAGCCATTAGTTCATTAGAGCGTTTTACCTTGGTAAGTGGTGTAGATGAAGTATATGCCCAGCAGTTAGTACTTGAACTTAACAATGTTCAGGTGGATGCCAAAATCGAGCCTTGCGATACTGAAGAGCGGGTAGTAAGAATTCCGCTGGCACAGCATCGCAAGAAATGGCGTTTATTTGGTTTGCTTAAATGACTCCCTAACGGTCAGTAATAAAAACTGACCGTATTCCCCCATATAAGCAATGGAGGAAATGCTACTGGGAGTTAGGTATTAGAATCGGAGGGCACCAAAGCCAGTGCTACCGCTTCTGCAACGCGAATTCCATCAATACCTGCAGACCAAATACCACCGGCATAACCCGCACCTTCACCGGCAGGGTACAAGCCTTCAATATTCACGCTTTCGTATTGCTTATCACGTTTAATACACACAGGCGACGATGTGCGGGTTTCAACCCCTGTAAGCATGCCGTCAGCTTTAGCAAAGCCTTTAATTTGACGATTGAATGCGGGAATGGCTTCGCGGATAGATTCGATAACAAAATCGGGGACAACCTTGCTTAAATCAGTCAGGGTAATACCTGGGGTATAGGAAGGTTTTACTTCGCCTAATTCGTTACTTGGCTTGCCATCTAGGAAGTCGCCAATAAGCTGCGCGGGTGCATGATAATTCTCACCGCCCACTTTAAATGCCAGTTCTTCCAATTTGCGCTGAAGATCTATGCCTGCCAAGGGGTGTTCGGGGTAGTCTTTTTCGGGCGTAATACCTACCACAATAGCACTGTTGGCATTTCGTTCATGACGAGAGTACTGGCTCATACCATTAGTAACTACGCGGCCAGGTTCAGACGCCGCTGCCACCACGGTGCCGCCCGGGCACATACAAAAGCTGTATACGGTACGACCATTTCTACAGTGGTGAACGAGCTTGTAATCGGCTGCGCCCAAAATAGGGTTACCAGCGTTCTCACCAAATCGACAGCTGTCGATCATGCTTTGCTCGTGTTCAATTCTAAAACCAATGGAAAAAGGTTTGGCCTCTATGTATACACCTTGGTCATAAAGCGATTGAAAAGTATCGCGGGCACTATGACCAATAGCCATAATGACTTTGGTGCAGGGTAGGTAGCTGCCATCAGATAAGAATAGCCCTTTAATTTTATGGCTTTTTGAGTCTGTGCTTGCTTCATCAGCTGGTTTTGAATTCGCGCTGTCTAAATCTAAGCTTTCAACACGGGTGCTGAAACGAATTTCACCACCTAGAGAAATGATTTGCTCACGCATTTTCTCTACCATGCTCACCAGTTTGAATGTACCGATATGTGGCTTACTCACATACATGATTTCTTCAGGTGCGCCAGCAGCAACAAATTCGTTCAATACCTTGCGGCCATAGTGCTTGCGATCTTTCACCTGACTATATAGCTTTCCGTCAGAAAAGGTGCCTGCGCCACCTTCACCAAATTGTACATTAGACTCTGGGTTTAGCGGTTGTTTACGCCAAAAACCAAAGGTGTCTTTGGTACGTTCACGAACGGCTTTGCCTCGCTCAAGCACAATAGGTTTGAAGCCCATTTGGGCTAAAATAAGCGCAGCGAATAATCCACAAGGGCCAAGGCCAACTACCACTGGGCGGTCGGTTACTTCTTCAGGAGCGGTAGCCACAAACTTATAGCGCATATCAGGGGTTACCCGCACACTGGTATCTTTGGCGAACTTTTCAAGCAGCGCAGCTTCGTTTTCTACCGTTACATCAAGGGTGTAAATAAGCTGGATGTCTCTATTATTGCGCGCATCGTAACCGCGTTTAAATACCGTGGTTTCAAGAAGCATCGATTTTGTGATTTGAAGCTTATGTAAAATTGCGTTTTCTATTGCAACTTCATCGTGATCTAGCGGTAATTTAATATCGGTTAAACGCAACATAATAATAGGTACTCTTGGCTTTGCCGGACGGCCTCTCCGTCAGGGCGCGCGTATGGTAAATCAGCAACAAGACTAATACTAGCTGCAATCACGGGTAAGCAGTGTGTTAATTAGCTTATTTACCCTAGAATAATAGAGTAAAAAGAAATTTGAGTTTTACACAGGCTAATTTAAACTTGGCACCCTGAAATAATAACCCAAGCATGTAGGTGCAAATGACCTTTGTAGTGACAGACAATTGCATAAACTGTAAGTACACAGACTGTGTTGCAGTATGCCCAGTAGATGCATTCTTTGAAGGACCTAATTTTTTAGCCATAGATCCTGCTATATGTATCGATTGTGCGCTTTGTGTGCCTGAATGTCCTGCCGACGCCATTGTTCAAGATACGCATCTCACTGATGCGCAAAAGCCGTATTTGGCCATTAACGAAGAGCTTGCCGCGAAGTGGCCTAATATTATTGAGCTAAAAGCGCCGCCTGAAGACGCAGATGTATGGAATGGTGTGCCAGATAAACTCGCCTTGCTTGAGCACGAATAGCGTCCACGATAAATAAACAATAATGCACCTTTGCGCTTCGCCTCCTAAAACGGAAAAAATAATATGATGAAACTTGATGATGTTAAAAAGCTGCATCAGAAAAAATACCGTGGGCAATTTGGCTTTTATTTGGTGGAAGGCGAACATCTAGTTTTAGAATTAGTAAAAGCCGTTAGGACCAATGCTTACAGTAATAAGAGTAGTGCTCCATCAGCTGAATTTATCACCCTTTATATTACCGATGACTTTGAGCAAAAGGCGAGGGCGCTTGATTCGGGGTTTACCCTAGTAAACGTCACCCAAAAGCAAATGACACAGCTAAGTGATACTAAAACACCGCAAGGTATTATTGCCTGTGTGCCATTACCTAGTTCTACCGCTGGCGCGACCAATACTCTAGAGCAAGTGTCGGATAAAAATTTGAATCAAGCGCTTGGACATAAAGATAAGCAGCGCTACGTATACTTGCACGAAGTTCAAGATCCAGGAAATTTGGGCACCATATTAAGAACATTAGCCTGGTTTGATAATTTCTCCTTGTTACTAAGCCCCAATAGCGTGGACCCCTTTAATTCTAAAGTGGTGCGTTCGAGTATGGGGGCAATATTTCACGTGCCTATTGAATTAGATGTGAGCCTAGATGCATTGCAAACTCGCTTCAGCCGGTTCGCCTATTTAGATATGTCAGGTGAAGCCGTTACCGCACCGTCGTTTTCAGATTTCGACTGCTACTTGTTTGGTAATGAAGCGAGGGGTGTTCCTAAAGCAGCGCTTTCTGCATTTAATGCCAAGGCATACACCATTGCGGGTAGCGGAAAAATAGATTCGCTCAACTTGGCCAGTGCCGTGAATATGTCTGTTTATGAGTTGTCCCGTTAGCCTTTTGCTAATGCTATTCAGACGCACATATTAGCGCTGCTATTTGCAGTTTATATATTATTGAACATTTAATGCGGATTAGCGTTATGCGCTTGCTTCTCATTAGCTTGATAACAGCCCGGGCATTAGCGAAGTGCTAATAGCTTGGTATCACCACCCCCTAAAAGGATAATAACAGTGGCCTTACAATGGTTTCCTGGGCACATGCACAAAGCCCTTAAAGAGATTAAGGAATCGCTTAGTCAGGTAGATGTACTGATTGAGGTGCTTGATGCACGCATACCGTTTTCAAGCGAAAATCCAGAGATTGCAAAATTGCGAGGCGATAAGCCGTGCATAAAAATTTTGAACAAGTACGACTTGGCTGACCCTAAAATAACAGCGCAGTGGCAAGCGCATTTAGAGTCTGAGCGCGGGGTTAAAACCCTGACTACCTCTAGCGACAACCCCGCTAGCAGTAAACAAGTCATGGGGCTGATTAAAACTATATGTGCACACAAAGACGTGCAGCATAAAGTGATTAAAGCCATGATCACGGGCATTCCAAACGTAGGTAAGTCTACCCTCATCAATATTTTGGCCGACCGTATTATTGCTAAAACGGGTAACGAGCCAGCGGTAACAAAAAGTCAGCAACGTATTAATTTAGGTGATGGTATTGTGCTTTTCGACACCCCTGGGGTGTTATGGCCAAAACTGGAAAATCCTAATTCCATATATCGTTTAGCCTCTTCAGGTGCAGTGAAGAACACGGCAATGGAATATGATGATGTGGGTTTTTATGCTGCCGATTACCTGATTAAAACTTACCCAGATGTGTTAAAAGCGAATTATAAGCTTGAAGAAATTCCCGATACTGAAATTGAGTTTTTAGAAGCCGCGGCGAAAAAGCGGGGCGCTATAATGACCGGCGGCCGTGTTAATCTTCATAAAATATGTGAAGTGTTATTGAACGAACTACAATCGGGTAAATTAGGCAGAATAACCCTAGAAACCCCAGAGATGATTGAAGTCGAAAAACGTGAAATAGCTGAAGTGGCAGCAAAGAAAGCCGCTGATAACGCCAAGCGAAAGCAACGGTTTAAAGATGGCTCGCTCACGCCAGATAAACAAGCTAGAAAAGAAAAACGAAATGAAAAACGTGAAGCGCAAAGTAAAAGAATGAAGAAAAACGCGAAGTAGAACGCACAAAAGAATATAGAAATATTCGCATAAAAAACGTATGGTCAATGGTATGAGCAGCCAATGTGCTTTCTTAATCAGTGACAAATATCAAGGAACGACTATTTATGAAGTTAGGCAGTATTGTTACCTCTTTATCTTTCTCAAGTTTGTTGGCGTTTAACGTAAGCGCTGTTGAATTAGTCAACCTTAGCGATTTTCCAGACTGGTTCAAAGAGGCAATGGCTAGAGATACCAAGGTGACTAACACTTCACCTATTGAAATAGCTGATTTTCAGGTAAATAGTTCGGTGTTGGGGCAAGCGACTGCACAAGACGCTTCTGACGGTACTTGGTACTACACCATCGATATAGGCACTGATTCACCAGTCGAATGTTACGCATTTAATGAATTTGATGGCCCAGCCAACTCGCTATATTCAATTGTTGAATATAGCTTGTCGGGTGTGGAAACGTTAAATGAAAAAACGCTTTCTGGACAATTTAACTATGCCATGGATTCGGGTGTGGTCGACGCAACGCCTTACCTCTCACTCGATACGTTGTATACGGTAGGTGAGGGCGATGAAAAGGTCTCCGGCCTTTTAAAAGGCCTCTCTGCTGAAACTGATAATAGTTTGCAAGTTTGCATCCATAACGAAATGGGTTATCAAAGCGCTTTTGTTGCTGTATTTAAGTCGTTCGTACGCGCGTTTACTGCGTCTCAACCTTCCCCTGAATTTTACCGTTCTACCTATCAGATAGTCATTAATGATATCCCTATGGGTTTCACCCGTGAAAAATATATAGAAGATAGCGATGGTGATATTGAAATTGTGGTAGGGACAGCGTTTATGATCCCCGTAGATGAAACATCAATTGCTCGTTCAGATTCAGTCGCTTTTTCGTGGAGTAACCCAGACGGTTCTTTGATTAACGCAAGTGAATACACCATTGAAAACAGCACGATGACATCAAGCTTTAATATTAGTTACGTTGAAGACGCTTGGCAGGTTAAAGGGGAGTTGCAAGGTAAAGCTTTAGAAATAGAACTGGCTCATAAAGACTGGTTACTATCGAGCTACGGCAGCTATTTAGAATCGGTCAATCTGCTTAACTCAGACAATAACTCAGGCAGTTTTTATATGTGGACAGCAGATGCCGACCCAACCGCAGCCATTGAGGTTGTGATAAGCGAAGAGGCAGACAATCCTAGTGGCAACCTTAAAATAGATATGGGGCCATTGATAATGACCATGCAGTCTGACAAAAAGGGCGTCATTAGCAAGGGTGTTATGCAACAAGGCGGTCTTAAGATGGACATGGTATTGATGCATTCCCACGGAACCCCCACACTGTAATGCGGTCCTCAACTCGGTTATCTATTGGGTTTAGCCTACTATTTGGTTTTGTTGGTTTTGCGTTTACTCATACAGTAAGCGCGCAGTCTGTGCCGTCTATGGCTGAAATAGATATCGAGCTTGCTGAAGGTCAGATGTTACCACTTTCAAAACAGATTAATTTTGAGCTGGTATCATCAAACTCAAATAAGCTGGCTATCAACTTAGCAAATTGGGAAGGTGTGACTGCTGAACAGGTGAGCGATAATCGCTTATCGATTACCTTATCTCCAATGCCTCGTTTTATTAAACCAGTTCAAGATAAACACAGCGCAGATAGCTTTGTTGTAGATTTGAGTGAGCCCAGTACAAAAGCATTTGTTGCTAGCTATCAACAAGCTTACGCAGATGCCCCCTTTGAGCTAGAACATCTTACCGCCTTTGTAGATGGCTATATTGTTGATCCAAATTATATTCACGGTTTTAATATTGCCTCGGTTGTTGCTAGCCAGCGCAGTGGTGATTGTACCGAATATGCGGTGCTTACGGCAGCGTTAGCCCGCGCGTTAGGCATGTCAGCCAAGGTTATAATTGGTACGGTGATAGTGGAGCAAAACGATAGTGTAAACGCGTTTGGGCATGCATGGACTGAAGTTTGGTACGACGGGCAATGGCACATTGTAGATTCAGCCTTATACCGCTTAGAAGCGACACAGCACTTTTACTTACCAGCTTCTGAACTAGACAACGAAGGTCCGGGTTATGGAATGGGGCTCGTTAGGGCTTTTGTGCTGATGCCCGAGCAACTTCTTTCGCTTCGTAGTAAGCCTAAGTCTTAAGTCCTACACACCCCACTAAAATAACGACTCAGCCCCGTTCGAGTAAGTGCTAGGGCATAGTTTTATCCTTTTGCCTAATTGTGATAATTACAAATACCTATAAAATTATGGCTCTTGAAATCACTAAGGATGGATTGTTGGCAGAGCTTTTGTTTCCTGCTCACAATAAAAATAATGATGAAAAAAATCTACGCTCTTGTTTTAGTATCAGGACTTGCCGTTGCCCCACAAAGCCATGCTGAAGGATGGTTGGATTCTCTGAAAGGCTTGTTTGGTATGACCGAAGAAGTTGAAGCAGTGCCGAATATTTCTGATATGACACGCTCAGTTAGTGATGCGGTAGGCATTACCGAGTCTCAAGCGACAGGTGGCTTAGCATCTATCTTCAACTACGCAAAAGACAATATTTCAACCAGCCAGTTCAGTGAACTAAGCAACGCATTGCCGGGGCTTGAGTCTTTACTAGGTTCAGTACCCGATATCAGCAATGTAACTTCTGAAGGCGGTTTAAGCAGTATTCTTGATAAAGCCGCAAGTTATAGCGATAGCTTTAAGTCAGTTAATGAATTAAACAAGCAATTTGAAGCGCTAGGCTTAGAGCCAGCGCAGATCATGCAAATTGTGAATAGTGCAAAAGCCTACCTCGATACCGAACAAGGGCAAGAGATTAAAGCACTGTTGGTTGAAGGTTTGGGCAAGTTCAGCGGCTAAACTAATAGGGTAACTCAACACGCTAAGCCGAGGGCTTAGCGTGTTCTTGAATGTCAAAGGCGAGCAGTAAGCTCGTCTTTTTGCTTTTTCAGCACCGTAAATGCTAACGTACAGGTTGCGCCAAAATACAAGTCCCCTCGCAACACGGGCTTGCGCGTTAAGTTAAATGTTCAGCACTTTAGGGGAGTCAAATACCGGCAATCCCATTAATAGAGCAAAACAAGGAGAGTGTCATGCTTACCGATATTCAACTTTTTAATCACGCGCAGCGCAATGCACTTAAAGAAAGTGCCAAAGCAAGTCCAAGACGAAGAGCCAATCACAACGTCCACAAAAGTTACGAAGATTTAGTCCAGCGCCTATTTATTGCAATGGAGCCAGATTCTTATGTTCGTCCGCATCGCCATACCCAACAGCATAAGTGGGAATTTTTTATGGCTGTGGAAGGGAGTATCGATTTATTGTTTTTTGACGACAATGCTGTGCTAACTAAACGTATAACCTTAAGCGCTGGTGGTGATTGTGTAGGGGTAGAGATCCCGCCTAACGTATGGCATGCCACGGTTTGCTTTGAACCCGTGGTATTTATGGAAGTAAAGCAAGGCCCCTACGAAGTCATGGATGATAAAGGTTTTGCAAGTTGGGCACCTGAAGAAGGCGATGTAGCGGTTGCACCTTTTTTAGAGAAACTAAAAGAGGCTGAATTAGGTACGCAGTTTTAATGTTTTTTGTGCTTGGCACGAACACTTGCAACTTATAATAAAAGAGTAAAACTCTATCCAAAATGCGTTAGCACTTTTCCTATCTATGAAGCATAAAAAGTGATCGCCCACACTGCTAAACAAAACAATATGAGCGATAATTTACCAATTAATAAGGATTTGCGAACTTGAGTTTATCTTCCTCTGACGCCGATTCTTGGCATTCGCCGAGTAGGTGATAACGGCCTTCAGTTTCATGGGTATCAATTTCAATATAGCCATTTCGGCAATATTGCGTTTCAAATAACTTTTCACTTAATGTATCGTAAAAAGCTTCCATACGTTCGGCATCGCGATCGTTACCGCCCCTTGCTTCTCCGCCAACGTCTCCGCCACCGTCTCTGCCGCCTCGACCGCCACCATTACCACCTCGAGAAGGACGTTGGCCGCGGCCTTCATCCCGATCTCCACGACTTGGCATACCAATGCTAAAAGCAAATAATTTGGTGCCATCGGGATTAATTTTGGTTTCGAAGAACACTTCACCTTGATCTCGATGGTCTGGTTTTCCGGCGCAGCCTGCTAACACGGCAGTAGCAACTAAAAAGGGAACAAGTAATTTCATAATTATAATTTTTGAGGTAGCTAAAGATAACCTTAAGAGAGATTTTAAAGGTGAAAGTTGCGAAGTAAAGTGTAAGTTTCTAGTAAAGGTGGAAGAGGTAGGCAAAAAATTTCCAAATTGGAAAGTCGTTGTTATTGCCAATAATAATGGTATGGTTAAGGATAAGTGAGCAGCGCAAGTGCGCATTCCAACCACCAAAGAGAATTCATCATGCAAAACGTTACTTTTAATTACTTTTACAATTATACCCAATAATAGCGCCTGACGCTGAGTGTTCAGGGGCAAGTATTCGCTTCTGGGCATAGCATAAAAGTAAGAACGTTTTGCAAAAGCCCAGAAAGGTTAAACCATCTGGGTTTTTTTATGCCCAAAATATATCGGCGACAAAACAATGAGAGAAATAACGTTAGGTGAAATTAGAAAGCAACACAGGGTTAAACAAGAAGTTGTGGCAATGGCGCTTTGCGTGACTGCTTCGGGGGTAAGTAAGCTTGAGTCGAAACGCATACAGGATGTTCCCCTTCATAGAGCCTCGGCTTACCTCGCGGCAGTAGGAGGAAGTATTAAAATAGAAATGACATTACCTGATGGTAGCACCGTGAATGTAGGAGAAAATACGTTAGGTTAATTTTGCCTAAATGGTTTGAGCGGTTAAACTGTGTAAAACAGATACTTAAGGAAGTAAAATGGCCGTTCATGAAATAACTCATCCATTGATTGCACACAAATTGGGGTTGATGCGTTACTCCAAAATTAGCAGTAAAGACTTTCGAGAGTTAGCATCAGAAGTAGGTAACTTGCTGACATACGAAGCTACACGAACGCTACCAACAGAGCGTGCAGTGATAAAAAGCTGGTCAGGTGATGATGTTGAAGTTAAGCAAATCAAAGGCAAGAAAATTACGGTAGTACCTATTCTTCGTGCTGGGCTGGGCATGCTTGAGGGCGTATTAGAACTAATCCCTAATGCAAAAATCAGTGTGGTTGGTTTGTATCGCGACGAAGATACACTGCAGCCTGTGGCTTACTTTGACAAAGTAGTAAAGAATATTGATGAGCGCACTGCATTAATCGTTGACCCAATGTTAGCGACTGGTGGTACGTTAATTGCCACTATCGATTTACTGAAGCAAAAGGGCTGTAAGAAAATCATGGGGCTTTTTTTAGTGGCCGCGCCAGAAGGTATTAAAGCCGTGGTTGATGCGCACCCTGATGTAGAAATTTTCACTGCTGCTATTGATGACCGCCTAGATGAGAAGGGTTACATACTGCCTGGTTTGGGTGATGCAGGCGATAAAATATTTGGAACACGATAAAAACAAAAACGATTAAGGTAACTTAGCCCAACTGGCCTCTGTGTCTAATTCGCTTAAAACCTTTCAATCATAGGTATTCGATAAGAGGTGTGAATTAATCGTTTAAGTGGTGATATAGTTAAGGTCATTTTACTGTAATTAACGGGTAGCCAACAAACCGGCATGCTTGAAGCGTTTGTAACGCTTGCATATTTACAGTTAGTTGTCTTTGCGTACGCAGGGAATCGTAAAAACAAACGCAGGGAATAGTACACATAAAAATGACCAAAACAAAATTGACACTTAAAGATGTAGCTTTGCAGTTAGGTGTGTCGACCGCCACTATTTCAAATGCATTTAATAGGCCCGATCAATTGTCTAAAGCGCGTCGAGAACATATCCTCGCCGAGTGCGATCGCATTGGTTACACCGGGCCTAATAAAGCCGCGCAAATCTTAAGGAAAGGGCGCTCTAATATTGTCGCCTTAGTATTGGCTGACAGTATTCCTTATACCGTCAGTGACCCCGTAGCAAGTACCTTCATTAAAGGGGTTTCAAGTATATTACAGCAGCAAGGAAAGCACCTGTTGCTTTATGCGGGTGACTCAGAAAGTATCCTTGATGTGGTGGATTTTGTTGATGGGTTCATTTGTTACGGAGCGCCACGCAATTATAAGTTGGCAGAAGAGCTAGCAAGACAAAGTAAACCTGCTATTACGGTAGATTTTGATATTGAAGGGCTTCCGTCAGTTAACATCGATAATTACAACGCCGCGTATCAAATCGCTAAAAAAGCAATCTCCCCTGGTGATCATGTCGCCATTTTAGGACTGCGATTAATTGAGTCTCCAAGTACCTGCCGCATTTATGACAGTCCGCTTATAGAAGTTCAAACTTCTATTTCTCATCGTCGATTAGACGGTTATATGAAAGCAATCGATGAACGTCAGGCAACAATATCAAATGATTGGGTTTGGCATATTCCCGAAAGTGAGCGAAGCTTCGCAAAGCAAGCGGCTAAAGAAGTGTTAAACAGTAACCCTCGGCCTGATACCGTATTATGTATGAGTGATATTATTGCCCTGGAACTGCTGCAATCAGCGCTTTCGATGGGAATTAAAGTACCTGAAGAGCTAAAAATTACAGGTTTTGACGGTATTGAAGAGGCAGACAGAACTCGTCCTTATTTAACAACGGTTTGCCAATCAAGCGCACTTAAAGGCGAGATGGCCGCCCAAGCTTTACTCAGCGAATCACTGAAAAGCACCGTACTACCGTTTGATTTAAAGATAGGTGAAACGGTTAGCGTTTAACTGTGAGTACTAAATTGAATGTCTAACTGTCGTAAAACATAGACGTTATTTGCGCTACACGCTTTAAACTATCTATATCATTCTGTGACCATTCGATTGGACTATGTGTTTTCTCACAGCAGATAACACCAATAGGGTCGAAGTGGTTATGGAAGGTAAAATCTAATAGTGAGTAGATATCATTGGGCTTGAAGTAATTTTTGTTAAAGCCTTTTGTGGCAGGATGGTTACGGGCATCTGAGGCTACTAACACGCTTTGTTTTAGTATGTCGTCAAAATAATCGGGAATATCTTCTTTAGATATCGATAAATCATGAGTTGCCAAATTTTGGCCATCCTGATTTAACGTAAGACACCGAATTCGGGTCTTGTTTTCTTCAAATCGCCATAAGCTTATGCGATTCGCTGCCGGAATACCTAATTGAAGGCATGACACTATCGCAGTAAGTTTATCTTGCTCATCCAATCCGCGCTTTGACAATGAAATGACGAGTGTTGTATAGCGGTCTATATCCATAGCGACACTCTTTGAGGTAATTTAAACACAATAGTTTAATTATATACTTACTATCAAAGAGTGAAGTTCAAGAAACATTAAATTTTGTCTTTATCCCAGACCAACTCTTTGAAATGCTTTCTACACATAGATTCATAGCGATCGTTGCCACCAATTTGTACTTGGTCTCCATCGGTAACTGCATTGCCGTCTTCATCCAGCCTTACCACAAAGTTTGCTTTGCGCCCGCAATGACAAACCGTTTTAAGTTCGAACAACTTATCAGCCCACGCGAGAAGGTAGTGGCTACCTTCAAAAGTGCCACCTAAAAAGTCTGTACGTAAACCGTAAGCCAAAACGGGGATATCTAATTCGTCTACCACTTCTATTAACTGACGAACTTGAACTTGCGTTAGAAACTGCGCTTCATCAATGAAAATGCAATCTAAACGCTTTTCTTCGTTGTCATGTTTTATAGCTTCATAGAGATCGTCATCATTTCCGTACAATTTTGCGTCGGCTTGTAGTCCAATCCTTGAGGTTACTTTCCCTACGCCATAACGGTCATCAAAGGCCGCGGTATAAATCAGAGAGTGCATGCCTCTCTCGCGATAGTTATAAGCTGATTGTAACAGAGAGGTCGATTTTCCTGCGTTCATTGCAGAGTAATAAAAATAAAGTTGAGCCATGAATATTATTTGTTTTCGTTATACCAGGTTTTAAGGTCGCTCAATGGCATTGGTTTAGCGTAAAGAAAGCCTTGAATGAAATCCACGCCTAATGCTTTGACGTTATTCATTTGTTCTAAGGTTTCAATGCCCTCAGCAATGGTCTTACAACCAAACTCGTTTGCGATGAGCATGGTTGCGCGCATAATAGTATCACTACCTTCATTGGTATTCTGTACAAATGAGCGATCAATTTTTATAAAATCACAAGGCATTGACTGCAATCGACTTAACGAAGAGTACCCTGTGCCAAAGTCATCGATTGATATTTTAACGCCTCGGGCCTTAACATTATTTATCTGGTTTGCAACCGCATTAATATTATTAGCGAACACGCTTTCTGTTATTTCTAAATAAAGGCGGGAAGGGCTAATGCTGGTCGACGCTAGTACCTTGTCCAGCGTATTAATGAAAGTTTCATCGAGCAGCTGACTAATAGAAACATTCACAGATAACGCAATGTTGTCTTTGAATGGCCACTCAGTCGCATCTATACACGCGCGGTTTAACACCCAAGAGCCTATTTCGGGCATTAACCCCGTGCGCTCAGCAAGGGGAATAAAGCGCGCTGGGGAGATTACTTTACCGTCACAATTCCAACGTAGTAGCGCTTCAACCGATGTTAACTTTTGTGTGTCGGCGCAAATAATGGGCTGATAGTGCACAGAAAACGCATTTTTTTCTATAGCATGCCGTAATTGCTCACAAAGGCGCTGTTCGCTTTTTATCTTTTCATGTAGGTCTTCACTAAAAACACCAATAGTGCCTCGTTGTTTGCGTTTTTGATCGTACATGGTCAAGTCAGCTTGTTGAATAAGTGTCATGGTGTCGTTGCCATGCTCCGGAAACATCGCAATACCAATGGTGGCATCCAGTGTTATTTGGTTTTCTAAAGCTATGATGGGCTCTGTGACCCCGCTGCGCATAGCATGAGCAACGGCCACTGCGGTGTGGACGGTGGCGTAGGGCGTTACTGCAACAAATTCATCGCCACCCCATCTAGCGAGATGATCTTTTTCGCAATATTCGCCAAGTCGGTCAGCAATTTCTGCAAGTACAATATCGCCGACCTTATGCCCCAAGCTATCGTTTACCTGCTTAAAACCATCTAAATCAATAAACAAAACGGCAAGGTTATTATCAAGCGCTTTGGTACTTTCAATGAGAGTATTTAACTGTTTAAACAATCCGTTTCTGTTCAGTAAATTAGTCAGCGGATCTCTATTAGATAACCGAAAAATATCAGCGGTACGTTTTTCAACTTCATCTTCTAAATTAGCATTAGCATCATCTAACTGTTCATTAGATTTACGCAGCATGGCGTTAATTTTAGCGGTCTCTTTCCTATCAGATTGCATCTGCTCTACAAGGCGGTTGTTCTTATACCTAAGGGATACAGTGTCAAAAAAGAATCGATGGTAACGTAAGGAACTAACAAGGCAACCTATACAAAAAATAATGCCTAATATACCCAAAACAACAAAATTTCTATCATTATCAAACAAGGCTCTAATTGATATGGGCACAAGTAGTGAGGTGGTGTAGACAAAAACGAAAACTTTACTTGGCGCTAATACTGAAGCAGCGCCACCGGCCATGGCTCCAAGGACAACCATGGTTGTCGCCAACTCGACCGAGTTCATTGTGGGATAGAGTAGAATTGAATAGAGTGCCCATACCGCAGATGCTAGACACACGCCAATCGCGAACCTAAACTTTACAGGTCGCACATCATATTCGGTGCCCTTTAATCTAGTCAGCCAGTAAAGGCCATCTGTAAAACGAAAAAGAATAACAGTGCTCATTGCGATAAAAAGCAATACTTTTAAGCTTTGGTCTTTTTCGGTATCAAACCCGAAACCGAACGTTAAGCCTAGGAAGGCAACGAAGGTCATAGCTAATCCAGTAAACATATTACTGTTAAGCATATCTACCATGTCGCGCTGCATTTGCGGCGTTATAGGAATAGGAGAGGTTGTCCCTCTTTGTTCATCAGAGCTTTTCACTATAAATCTAAGTTCCAACTCAATAAGCTTTTACGCTTAATGTGGTGTGAATTTTTTATTGGTGTTGTTAGTAATAACAGCGAATCAGCTTTTATCGCTTTAAATTTACACACCTGTTTTGGTTAAATTACACTCATATTACAAAAATTGCTATGCGACGTAAGATGCAAGGGTATCCGATAGTAAGGGCGAATCATCAGACCCATAAGCTAAGCAATGATAAAAGTTAAAGCAGTGCTAAGAAGTTTTATTATTTGCATAATTTTCTATAATTGAAAATTGATACTTAAAGCGTAGATGTTAAAGGATAAATTTTCATCCTTTATACAAGGTGGAAGGGATGTATATGTAAAGCGAGCATAGGGCGTCTTAAAGCGCTGACTAATGTTCTTTAATAAATACAAAAAAGCTCCGGCCAAAGGCCAGAGCTTTCTATAGATAACGTGCTAAATAAGAAATATTAAGCTGCGTTTTTTCCGCCATCAATTGCGCGTAGCGTTTCAGTTGCAGGCAATAATTCCATGTCGAATGTGTACTCATCAACACGAACAGCCAATTGGCGTTTCTCATTGTAATCATGCAACTGTGCAGCTTCTTCGGCATTAATAACCCCTTTCTCTTGAAGCTTGTTCAGCGCATGCTCAAACGAAATAAACGGCACTACTGGCTCTTTGCGAAGAGCTTTTTGCACTTTACCTAATAGGTTTGCAACTGCATGTTTCGCTTTAAACGCTTGTTCGTTAATGTCGTTGCCATCACCTGGGCTAACGCGAACTAAGTGAGTAAGCTGTGCTTTCACGCTATTGTCTTGCATAGACGCCATAGACAATTCACGAACTAGATCATCGCTGATACCCGCAACACTGTTAGAATAGGTGTTGGTAAGTAAACGCATTAGACCGCGAGTAGGCGTGTTCGGGAAATTGTTGATGAAGTTAACAATTGCCTGATCAGCTTGCTGTAATGACCACTGCATAGCGTATTCGAAATACGGTAGTGCAAGTTGACGATCTTCAATGCGCTGCTCGTAAAAACGAATAGCGGCCATTGCACCGTAAAGGTAGCTCATCACGTCACCCAGACGGGCTGAAAGTAACTCTGCCTTTTTGAGGTCGCCGCCAAGTACAGCTAGTGATAAGTCAGCAAGTGGTGCTAATTTAGCTGAAATGCTATTTACACGCTTTTCGTACTTACGTACTTCAGGCAATGCAGACTCTGAACCGCGTAGGAAAGGTAAGTAACCTTTACCAAAACTACGGAATGCATTCTTAACACTGAAGCCAACAGTTTTACGTAATACCTTGTTGAATTCTTTATCCGCAGAACTTTCGTTGCTGTGAATAAGGTCAACCATATCTTTCAAGTAAGGGTGACAACGCATTGCACCTTGACCGAAAATCATGAGGTTACGAGTAAGGATGTTTGCACCTTCAACCGTAATGGCAATAGGAAGTGCTGCATATCCACCTGCAAGGGTATTTTGCGGGCCACGTTGAATTGCTTTACCTGCTTGAATATCCATAGCCGAGTTCATTACATCACGGCCAAGTTCTGTCATGTGGTATTTAGCAATAGCGGTAACAACCGATGGTTTAACGCCTAAGCCTAAGCCTTCTGTTGTTAAAACACGCATAGCTTCAAGTAAGAAAGTCTTACCAGCAATGTCTGCCATCTTCTCTTGAATACCTTCGAAGCGACCAATCGGAACACCGAACTGTTCACGAACGAATGAATATTCAACCGTACCTTTAAATGCAGATTGTGCTGTCGCAACGCCCATCGCCGGAAGTGAAATACCACGACCCGCACCTAGACACGCTACTAGCATCTGCCAACCGCGGCCGATATTTTTCTGACCACCAATGATAAATTCCATAGGAATAAATACATCTTGACCGCGAGTTGTACCGTTATAGAAGCGTACACCCATAGGGTCGTGACGGTTACCAAGTTCTACACCAGGGTGAGACTTAGGTAATAAGGCACAGGTAATGCCTAGCTCTAGTTTGTCACCAAGTAATTGCTCTGGATCGAATACTTTAAATGCCAAGCCAAGTACGGTAGCAATTGGAGCCAGCGTGATGTAACGCTTGTCCCAGCTGATACGAAGACCAAGTACTTCTTCGCCGTTGTACTCGCCTTTAGTGACGATAGCAGCATCAGGAATAGCACCGGCATCTGAACCGGC
This sequence comes from uncultured Alteromonas sp., assembly GCF_963976965.1. NCBI lineage: Bacteria > Pseudomonadati > Pseudomonadota > Gammaproteobacteria > Alteromonadales > Alteromonadaceae > Alteromonas > uncultured Alteromonas sp. The sequence continues at coordinate 180,725 of NZ_CAXBMP010000006.1, read as the reverse complement.
TTCTGGGCTGGTTAGGGCAAAACAAGGAATATCACGACCATCTGAAAGGCGTGGTAACCAGTAATCTTGTTGCGCTGTAGTACCATAATGCATCAGTAACTCACCTGGGCCTAACGAGTTAGGTACCATAACGGTTACAGCGATTGCACCAGATTTAGCAGCAATAGTGGCAACGATAGTTGAGTTAGCGTAAGGGCTAAACTCAAGACCACCAAATTTCTTAGGGATGATCATTGAGAAGAAACGGTTTTTGCCCAAGAAGTCTAAAACGTCTTGAGGAATGTGATCGCCGTTGTTTAACTCGAAATCATCAATCATACCCAGTAATTCTGACACTGGGCCGTCCATAAATGCCTGCTCTTCCGCGCTCAATTTTGCTTGAGGAATATCACGAAGTGCCTGCATATCAGGTTTACCCTGATAAATAGAAGATTCAATCCAAACGTCACCTGCGTCTAACGCTTCCTGCTCTGTTACAGAAATTGGTGGTAACACTTTTTTTAAGCTAGTTCTAATACTCATATTTGACTCATCCGCTCATCTGACCAGTTGTATAGTGTTAATACTACATCAGTTTCAGAAAAGATCAAAAAAATCGCTCATAAATAGTTTCAAAAATGTAAAATTTAATAAAATGAAGTGATTACGATAGCGCTGAAAATGATAGAGGCGAGCTTATGTAAAAAATGTGAGGCGGCAACCGAAAATATTCTGGTAACTGAGTTATGTTTATTAACCATTTACAGGTAAACTTTCGATAACAGAGCGAGTTACAGGAAGTAGTAATGCAAGATACATCATCGAACACATCAAGGTGGTTTGCTTCACCAAAGCTAACTATCTGTGTGGTTATTGTTGCGATGTTAGTGGCAGTAGTCGGCGCAAAAAATTTATACTTTCGAGGCGACTACAAAGTATTCTTTGAGCCTGATAATCCGCAGCGTCTTGCCTTTGAAGAAATGCAGAACATATTTAATAAGAGCGAAAATGTCGCTTTTATGGTGGTGCCAGATGACGATAATGTATTTAAACCGTCTACCTTATCTTTAGTTGTTGAGCTTACAGAAGCTGCATGGCAACTCCCTCTTTCTACCCGCGTAGAATCCATATCTAATTTCCAATACACCTACGCCGAAGATGACGATCTTATTGTAGAGGACTTAATTACCACGGGTTCGCTCTCGAATTCTGAAATAACAAATATTAAGGATGTACTAGATAGTACCCCTGAACTAACCGGAAGGTTAGTATCATACCCTGGAGATGTGTTGGTAGTGAACACTACCATTCAATTGCCCGACGGTGACCAAACGAAAGAGGTGATTGAAATTGCAACTGCTGCCACTGCGCTAAAACAGCAGTTAGAGGAAAAATACCCCTGTCACGCTATCTATCTCACCGGAATGGTTGTAATGAACGATGCTTTCGCGGTGGCTGCGCAGCAAGATGCCAGCACGCTCATTCCACTTATGTTTTTCCTTATCATTGTGATGATCGGCGTGATTGTCCGTTCGGTGTTTGCAGCTCTCGCTACATTATTAGTGGTTATTGTCTCTATTGCCACTTCCATTGGGGTATCTGGCTGGCTGGGCATGTTTCTAAGTACCGCTACGGTAAATGCACCCACTATGATAACGACACTGGCAGTGGCTGACTGTATCCACATCATCGTGGGTGTACAGTACTTTCTTGGTCGCGGCCTCAACAACGCTAATGCGATAAGTGAAAGTTTAAGAATTAATACCAAGCCTATTATTATCACCAGTGTTACTACAGCTATCGGCTTCTTAATGCTGAACTTTTCTGCCGTCCCCGTCTTGGCTGATTTAGGTAACATGACCGCATTCGGGGTAATGCTCGCCTGTGTATTATCACTTTGGTTCCTGCCAGCTTTATTACTATTAAAGCCATTGAAAGCGAAAGCGACGAAAAGTAACAAAGTCTTCGAGCGATTGGGGAATAAAGTCACGTCGAATTACCGCGCTTTGTTACCTATCTGTGCATTAGTGATTGTGGGGATCAGTGTTTTTGCTACCAATAACGAATTAAATGATGTTGCGGTGAAGTACTTCGACGATAGAAGTACGTTTGGCCAAGCGGTGGAAATCAATGAAGAGAAGCTTGGTGGTATGTCTAACATCGACTTCGTTATTTATTCAGATACCCCTTATGGTGCCACAGAGCCTGACTTTTTGGCACGAGTAGAGTTACTCACTAAATGGCTTCGCGATAAAGAAGAAGTTCATCATGTGCTGTCCTTTGCCGATACATTAAAACGCTTAAATAAAAATATGCATGGTGATGACGATGCCTATTACCGGTTACCAGAAGATGGAGAGCTGGCCTCGCAGTATGTATTGTTGTACGAAATGTCGCTGCCATTTGGTCTAGACTTAAGTAATCAGTTAGATATTGATAAATCAGCAATGAGAATTATCGCCGTTATTGATAATTTAGGCAGTAAAGATTTAACCGCATTAGAGTTTGATGCTAAAGCATATTTTAAAAGCCTTGGCAGCGACAACCGTCTGGAAGCCGCCAGTCCGCCTTTAATGTTCGCGCATATTGGCGATCGAAATATGGAAAGTATGGTAAAGGGGTCTATTTATGCCTTAGTCCTTATTTCTGTTTTGATTTTTTTCGCGTTACGTTCGTGGCGACTCGGGTTAGTTAGCTTGTTTACTAATTTGCTACCCGCCGCTATCGGGTTTGGCGTTTGGGGGTTAATCTCTGGCCAAATTAACATGGCACTGTCAGTGGTGATCAGTATGACCATGGGTATTATTGTTGACGATACTGTGCACTTCTTGTCGAAGTATCAGTCGGCGAGGCTGACGCGTAAATCGGTTAAAGAGAGTGTGCTTTATGCATTTAATACGGTTGGAATGGCACTGACCACTACCACAATAGTGCTGACAGTCGGCTTTGGTGTGTTAGCGTCTTCAAGCTTTATGCTGAACGCGCACATGGGCATTTTGACCATTATTATTATCGTCGCGGCTTTGGCTGTTGACCTTATTTTCCTACCCGCGTTATTAATGTGGTTGGATAAAGATGAAACCCCGTTACCGGAGAAGAATAGTGAGATACATTAGCCTTGTTTTACTGGCGTCGTTCATATCTATCAGCGCATTCAATGGCGTTGCCGCTGAGCCTAGTGCAAAAGGACTAGAAATAGCGCAGGAGCGAAAAGCGAGAGATCGCGGGTGGAATAACTCAGAGGCGAAAATCTTAATGGTCCTGCGTAATGCACAAGGCCAAGAAGCAACACGCAAACTCAACGTGAAATCGATGGAGTTGACCGATGATGGTGATAAAGCACTAACGGTTTTCCAATCCCCTCGGGATGTAAAAGGAACAGCATTCCTGAGCTTCTCACATGTTTTCGATGCCGATGAACAGTGGATATTTCTTCCTGCTTTAAAACGGGTAAAGCGTATAGCGTCAAAAAATAAAAGTGGGCCTTTTGTCGGCAGTGAATTTGCTTTTGAAGACATGACATCGTTCGAAGTAGAGAAATTTTCCTACTCCTATGTGGGGGATGAGACGATTAATGGCGAAGCGTGCTTTGTATTGGAGCAAATTCCTCAATACGACTATTCGGGTTATACGTTGCAAAAAGTATGGATTGATAAGTCTCACTACCGCGTACACAAAGTTGAATTTTACGATAAGAAAGGGGCGCTACTTAAGGTGCTTGAACTAAAAGATTATGAGCTTTACAAAGAGAAATACTGGCGACCTATTCGCAGCGAGATGACGAACGTACAAACCCGTAAGTCTACGTCGCTAATTACAGAAAGCTTAATATTTGATACCGATTTGTCAGAATCGGATTTTGATAAGAATAGCTTAAAAAGAGCGCGGTAATTCGTGACTAAATCCATCGCTTTATTGGTAACAAGTATTACGGCTTCATTTTCTTTGTTGGCCAATACGGAAGTGACAGGCTCCGCAGGCGGAGAGTTGCGTTATTTCTTGCAAGACGCCCTTTACGAAGCACAAGAAAGAGCTTACGGCTCTGTTTTTTTTAGCCCTGAAACCTATACCGAGTGGAATGATGGGGAAGACAGCTTGCTGTTTAAGCCCTTTTTCAGGGCTGATCAACACGACGAGGATAGAACGCATTTCGATGTTCGGGAACTGCAGTGGATGCACGTGGCAGACACATGGGAAACCAAAATAGGGATTGGAAAAGTATTCTGGGGGCAAACAGAGTCCATTCACCTCGTCGATATTGTGAATCAAACCGATGCAATTGAAGCGGTAGACGGCGAAGATAAGCTTGGTCAGCCCATGGTCAATGTTTCTTACTTTAGTGATTTTGGTACGTTTTCAGCATTTGTGTTGCCCTATTTTAGAGAGCGTACCTTCGAAAGTGTTGATGGACGTCTGCGACCGCCCATTGCTGTGGGAGATGCCTTGTATGAGTCGGATGGTGAGCAAAGTCATGTTGATTATGCGCTGAGGTGGCAAGCCAGTATCAGTGACTGGGAAGTGGGGCTGTCTTACTTTTCAGGTACAAGCAGAGAGCCTGAACTTGTTACCACCGTGAATGATGAAGGTCAGCCAGAAATTCTTCCCTATTACGCGCAAATCAATCAGGTAGGCGTAGATTTACTGAATGTATACGGGGCATGGTTACTTAAATTTGAGTCGATATATCGAGAAGGGCAGTCGGAAGATTTTGCTGCGGTAGTCACAGGTTTCGAGTACACCACACAAGGTATTTTCGACACGCAATATGGCCTTGGCGTATTAAGTGAATATCAGTTTGATGAGCGCAAAGATAACTTTTTTGCTTTAGGTCAAAACGACCTTATGGTGGGCTTGCGGTTTATATTCAACGACATTGACGGAACAGAAGTGTTAATGGGGTACGTTCAAGATTTAGATGAATCGAGTACCTCTAGTGCATTTATTGAAGCGTCCAGTCGTATTTCACCCCATTGGCGATGGAAACTGGATGGCTATTTCTTTTCAAGTGATGATACTGACGATACTTTTTATTTCCTAAGAAGAGATGATCATCTTCAATTTACCCTTGAGTACTTTTTTTAGTACAAGGCGTTATTTCTGATTTAAATTTAACATTTACACTCGTAACCCTGGCTATTTAATAATAGGGTTATTCTTTTGTGGTTCTAACTTGAGGTTTTAATGAAGCAGTTTGTTGTTGGTTTTATAGCGCTTTTTTTTATATTTAACGCACACAGTGCTTCTACCAACTACGGTATTGCTTCAGTGGGGTTTAGTGATTTTGAGTTCACAAATGTCGAGAATAGCGGGCTAGCTTACAGTGTTGCTTTTGGGCGCCAAATCCATAGGCAGTGGTATGCAGAAGTGGGTTACCTTAATCTCACTAACGATAGCGAGGATGATACCGATCTTTCGGGGGATGCGCTTTACCTTGCTGTACTTGGAAAGGCGAAAAGCGAGTACGGTGAACTGTATTACAAATTAGGTATTGCTAACGCTGATATTGCAAGTACGCGCGACTGTGGCAACTCAGAGTTATCGGGTGATGCATGCTCGTTTGATGAAGGTGTGGTTGCAGGTATTGCTGGTCTTGGATTTGATTATTATGTTGGTCTAAAATCTATGGTGCGACTTGAATATACATACCTAGGAGGGGAAGATGACCTCTCAACGCATTTAGTATCTTTGGGCTTTCGCTACAATTTTTAATGGCTAATAGTGGCAAGTGACTAAATTCATATCAGTATGAGCGGTGTAATCCAAACGCTATCATTCAGCGTAAAAAGAGTGGCTAGTCAAAAACTAAGGAGCCATTTATGAAAAATGAATTAGACAGTAAATTTCTATTGCAGGTGTTTGAAAAAATCCGAACTAATGGTGATAAGAAAGAAGATCAATACCACCTAAATGGTATTGTTGCGTACACCGACCTAGATGGCTACACGTTATTTATCGAAGACATGAACTGTAAATTGCAGTTTGGTTTCCATAACCAGTATCACTTCGATTATGAAACAAACGATCACTTTCAAACTTTTGAGAAAAAGCTGAAGCAGATTGATAAAGAGTATGGCGCTCACTAAATTTATAGAGTGAGAGGGCTAACGTCCTGTGAACATTTTTGCTAACCGAGCTAGGTAAAACAATGCTTGGCGTATTGAGTTCAAAATACCACGACAGTAGTGTCGAATTATTCCACCAACGCACTTTCGACTTTAATTTGGTCTGCTACAATAGCGCTCCTCTTAATTTGTTAGGAATAGAGTGCGTTGGCTGCGGCAATTAAGGCTCCTAAATTCAAACTGTCTTTTCTTACTCCAAAATTTTGGCCTGTATGGCTAGGAGTATTCCTTCTTTACATCATCACTTGGCTCCCTCTGCCTGTTATACGATTTATTGGCGGTGGCGCAGGTAAACTGATTGCGAAAATTGTTCCTAAACGCGTGCGCGTAGCAAAGCGAAACCTTGAACTTTGGAACCCGTCGTTGTCGGAGTCAGAAGTGCAAACGCTATTAAATGAGAATGTGCGCAGAACCGGAATGGCCTTATTTGAAACGGCGATGGGGTGGTGGTGGCCTGATTGGCGAGTGAAAAAGGCCATAGAAATTGAAGGTGCGGAGCATGTTGAGGCAGCCATAGCCAGCGGCAAAGGTGTGTTTGGCATGGCACTGCACAACATGAACCTTGAATTTGCATGCAGGGGTATTGGTTACTTCCACCCTAGCATCGCCTTCTATAGAAAACATAATAATCCGCTGGTCGATTATTTACAGTACCATGGTCGTAATCGCTCCAATAAGTATATGATTGACAAGCGAAATGCCAAAGCGTTGTTAATGGCATTGGAAGAAAACGAGCTGTGCTTATACCTTCCCGATCAAGATTACGGGCCAAAGCAAAGCGTATTCGTACCTTTTGGTGGGGTTGCTGAAACCGCGACCACCACAGCTACGTTGATGTTTATTCGTCGTTCTACCAGTGTGCCTATGATGATTACGTCTCAGTACACTGCGAAGGGTTATAAAATAAAGATATACCCCCCATTGACGCATTTAGGGGATATGGACGATGTTGCGGCATTAACAGAATTGAACACGCATATTGATAAGGCAATTAAAGAACAGCCTGAAAGTTACTTGTGGATGCATAAACGGTTCAAAACCAGACCCAGTAAAGACACCCCGTCATTGTACTAACGAAGCAGTTACCTATTGTGCCGTTAGGTGTACAATTATTACTGTAGCGCGCTTTTTGTGCGTAAGGTAAAAGCGAGTTAAGCTGTACCTTGAGTTTAAGTTATTGGAAGCATTGAAAAAGTCATGGCTAAAAAAGGTTATTCAAATACATTTTTTTGGGCGCGTCACATAGCGCTGGCATTCGTATTGATAGTGATTGCGGGTGTGATGATTTATTTGCAACAAAATAGCAGTGATGAAGAACCTTCCGGTAAACCAGCTGAAGAAAAATCGGTGGCAAAGGGATTGAGCGAGTTTTACCGCGAATTTAGAATGTCCTCTACCGATCCAGTTAAGGAAGAGCAGGGTACTTTTGTGATAGAAACTGGCGGCGTTGATCCACAGCTCGATAGCAGACTAGAAAGCATGTCGAGTATAAATACAACGGTAGATACCAGTTGGACCGGAGAGCAAAAATTCCGCACTTTCAAAGAGGGCAGTACACTCCGAGAGGCTATCTCTACTTTTGCGCAAGCGGAAGGCATGCAGCTGATATGGAATTTAGAGCAAGACTTCATTATCAAACATCAGTTTCAGTTAGATAATACGGTAGCCGGTTCATTGGCTAAAATTGCCAGCGCTATCGACAGTAGCTTTGAAGGGCGGGTAAACGCCTATCTATGCCCCGAGCAACGCTCTCTGGTAGTGACTGCTGAAGAGACCGAGTTTTTATCTACCCGATGTACCCTCGTTCGTTGATCATCAGTTAAAGCAAAGGTGAGCTACTGCTCACCTTCGTTATCATTAATACTACTGCCATCAATGTCGGTACTACTATCGGCAGCATGACCAGCAGTACTATCAAATAACGCCTGCCAATATTCACTTACCGTTTCTCTCATTTGGCTCAAATGCTCGGTTTGTTCTGCATATTTCGTGTCTGCAAGGGTCAGGTGATGATATTGTTCTCTTAGCGCAAGATAAGCTTGTTGTAGCGCGTGAGATTGTTTTTCATCAATAATGCCTGCGTTACGGGTTGCATCTAGTAAACGCAAATTATCTGAAAATTCAGTCAAGCTCTCAATCTTATTCGCATGTGCTAATACCCAATATTGAGTCATAAATTCAATATCTGCTATGCCTCCCACACATTGTTTCAAATCGACTTTTTGATTACTCGTAGAGAGCAAATGTTTGCGCATTTTTACGCGCATTTCGCTCACTTCAGTAGATAGTGTAGCCTGGTCTCTCTGAATAGATAGAATGTTGTGACGCACAGTATTAAACGCACTTAGCAGCGATATATCACCACAGATACCGCGGGCTCTCACTAGCGCTTGATGTTCCCATGTCCACGCCTCTTCTTGTTGATAGCGCTCAAATCCGTCTATATGGCAACAAAGCAAGCCCGCGTTACCAGATGGCCGCAAGCGTAAGTCGGTTTCATACAACTGACCAAACAAGGTTTTGGTATTCAGTAAGTGCATAATACGCTGAGCAAGTTTGATGTAAAACTGCTGGGCTTCAATAGACTTAGCCCCATTGGTAGCTGACTGGCGAGGCGCGTTGTGCAAAAACACAAGGTCAAGATCAGAGCCATAACCGAGCTCGTAGCCACCAAGCTTGCCATAGCCAATAACTGCAAACCCGAGCTCGCCATCGTTCAAATGACTCGGCACGCCAAAGCGAGCTGAAACTTGGTGCCACGCTGCTTCAATAACGTGCTCGAGCAAGACTTCCGCTAATACGGTAAGTTTATCGCTTACATTCGCTATGGGTAGCGAGCCACTAATATCGCTGGCTGCAATGCGCAGCTGCTGACAAAGCTTAAACTGTCGCCATGTGTCCATAGCAAGCTCAACATCGTCGTGTTCAACGCGCAGCATGGTTTGTCGCAACTCTTGCGCGTATTCATATTTACTAGTGGTGATATCTGAATTTTGCTGCTGCAAATAGAGCGGGGTAAGCAGTTCATCTAACAGCAGCGGGAAGCGCTTAATTTCATTCGCTATCCACTCACTCCTGTCACACAGCTTTACCAACTGTTGCAGAACATTGGGGTTTTCCAGCAATAAATCTAAATAGGTTGTTCTGCCGGTAATCGCATCTATCACGCCGAAGATTCGTTTTAGTACATTGTTTGCTTTACTGGGGTCGAATTTAATCAGTACATACAGTATTTCCGGGATCAGTTTATTAAGCGTATCCTCGCCTTTTTGACCCATTCGATACCCGCGCTGATTCGTTTTAAATTCTTGTAGCTGGGTACAAATCCCTTGCGCTTCCTCTAAACTAATAAAAGGGGTTAGTGTGGTGCTAAACTCTTCTTTATCAAGGGAAAGTTGCCAGGCATCACGGCATGCTTCAAATAAGGTATCTTCGCTGTTGTGAGTATCTTGTGCTTCTTCAACTAATTCATTGAAATGCCCATGTATTCTAGACATGGTTTCATGCAGTGCTAGCGTAAATGCGTGGTATGACGAGAACCCTAAAACCGAAATAAGTGCATTTTTCTCCCACTCACTATCTGGCAGTGTTTGGGTTTGTCGGTCTTGGCATTGCTGAAGCGTATGCTCAATTTTACGAAGGAATAAATAGTCTGTCCGTAATTGTTCAGTCACATCGGTTTCAACCATTTCAAATTCAGCAAGATTATCCAGGGTAGTAAGTAGTGACTTACTTTGTAACTCAGGCTCTCTACCACCATGAATAAGCTGAAAGCTTTGTGCGAAAAATTCAACCTCACGAATGCCACCAGCACCAAGCTTAATATTATTGCTCAAACGCCTACGTCTAATTTCCGTAGCAATAAGGTGCTTCATGCCTCTAAGGGCATCAATAGTGGTGAAGTCTAGGTAGCGCCTGAAGGTAAAGGGCTTAAGTATACCGTTTAGCGAAGCTACATCAGTAGAATCATCATTATTAATCACCCGCGCTTTCACCATTGCAAAACGTTCCCAGTGACGACCTTGCTCTTGATAATAATCTTCCATGGCGTCGAAGTGCATCACCAAAGGCCCCGACTCACCGAATGGCCGCAGTCTCATGTCTACACGATAGACTTGACCATCCGGAGTAACCTTGTTGAGCGCTTGTATCAATTTTTGCGCTAAGCGGGTAAAAAATTGCTGATTTTCAATAGGTTTCTTTTCACCATTTGTCATGCCTTTTTCGGGGTAGGCAAAAATCAAATCGATATCTGATGAAAAGTTAAGTTCGCGGCCGCCTAATTTCCCCATGCCCAAAATGTACATGTGAATAGAGCCATTTTCACCACAAGGCACACCATGTTTGTCACTCAGCATAGTGTAAAGCCATTGGTAAGCGGATGTAATTAACACATCGGCTAACGCCGAAACCTGCGTTAACGATTGTGTAATAGTCTGTTTGTTAAGTCCGTCACGCGCGGTGATAGCAGCCATATGAAAATGGCGGGATTGGCGAAGTGCGCTAAGCAGCTCGTCTTCGGATTTAACATTTTCCAGCTTTTGCGTAACAGCATGATTGTAAAAGCTTTGGGGCTCGTCAGGAATCGATTCAACCAGCATAGCGCCAACCCACTCAGGGTGCTGAAGGCAAGTCTCTGCAAAAAATAGCGATTGGCCGAATAGGGTAGTGAGATCATTTCGATGATGCGCTAAATCACTATTAACGCGATCACTATCTGAAAGTTTTTCCCAGGTTTCGTTGGCTTGTGGTGCATTGCTCATGGTAATTGTGTTGTCTGTTGGCATAATACTGGCTTCGACAATAATAAATATTTCAAAACGTTGAGATAAAAAGAGTCTGTCACAGTTTTTGGGGCGTAACCACCCTAAGGTTGTGTTTAGGTAAAAGGAGTAACAATACGTGGATGCTTTAATAAAACTCGTGCCGCTAGGTTCTGACTTATGGATTTACCTTGCTATCGATGTAAGTATCGCCCTAGCACTGTTGGTGGTTATGAAGTGGTTGACTGGGCTGATGAGAAAGAACTCAGTGACCGAAGAGCTTGGTATTAAAGACAATTTTGCTTTTGGTATTAGTATAGCCGGTGGCATGTTGTCGCTTTGTATCGTGCTGAGTTCGGTGGTAGGTCGTCATATCGGGCAGGGCTACAGTGAAGCGGCTACTGGCATGGTGACGTTCGGTATTGTCGGTATTCTGTTGGTGAAGTTTGGTCGATTCGCCCATGACAAGCTGGTACTCAATCGCGTAGATACTCACGCCATGATTTCAGAGCGCAGTGTAAGTATTGCACTGGTAGATGCTGCAAGCTTAGTGGCAAGTGCCATCGTGTTGAGAAATATTATGGTGTGGGTGAATGGCAGTGATATGAATGCCATTATTGCTATCGTGACAGGATTCTCTGTCGTGCTCACCATGTTATTGGTGATGACCCGTATTTTAGAAGTGCGCTATGCAAAAGATAACCAAAACGACTCATTTCAGGGGGCGCTTCGAAAAGGTCAGTTAGCGTTAGCCATAGAACATTCGGGTAATTTACTGGGCACCGCTATGATTGTTTCGGCGGCGAAAAACCTACTTATCTATAACCCGTCAGGTTATGTAAGTAACGTAACCGGCTGGTTGGTGGTAAGTGTAGCGTTAGCTATCGCACTGCATATATTAGTGCTTATCAATAAAAAAGTGATTCTGTTTGGTATGAACTTTAGGCAAGAAGTCGATCAACAACACAACGTTGGTGTAGCTTCACTAGGCTTTACGTTAAGCATAGGTACTGCCATGGTGATTAATGGCGTACTCGGTGGTTAAAGTAGCTTGTAAGCAGACAAGTATATTGTTTAAAACCTTGAGGCGTTTGCTCTGTAGCCGCAAGTACGCATGGCGTAACGTAGAAAGCTGCGATCACAATTAATATTACTGATAATCGGAAGGAGAAATATACTGGCTGTTTTTGCATAGGTTTTCAGGCAAAACCTTCTGTTTAACGATAGCCCGTTTTTTCTCTTTTGAAAGTTGCTTTACCTTGTATTCAATTTGCGAGGCTGTCGACCTATCTCCAATTAAGAAAATGGCCCTAAATTGAAGTGGGCCTTTTCCCTTTAATGCCCGCGCTCCACCTGCAATATCTCCTCTGTGCTGGGAAATTCTGCGTTCAGGGGAGGTAGTGATACCCGTGTACAATTGACCCAGTTTATTTTCGATAAGATAAAGGTACCAAGTTGAAGGCTGCTGGTGGGTATTCACGTTGTTGGCTGTTATACTCATTGGCAATTTGAAATACATCGATAAAGTTGTCTCATCAATGATTTTACCAGATTTTAGTAAAGCAAAAGTGCTTATTGTAGGTGACCTAATGCTAGACCGCTATTGGAGCGGTGGAACAGGTCGTATTTCCCCTGAAGCCCCTGTACCTGTAGTGAATGTTCAGTCATCTGAAGATCGCCCAGGCGGCGCTGCAAATGTGGCCGTGAACGTGGCTACTCTTGGGGCTAAAGTCAGCTTACTAGGCATGTGCGGTAACGATGAAAATGCCAGACTACTGCGTGAGCGCTTAGAGTCGTTTGATATTGATTGCCAGTTTTTCGCCGTCGAAGGTCAAGACACAATAACCAAGCTTCGGGTGATGAGCCGTAATCAGCAATTGCTTCGGTTAGATTTTGAAAAGAGCTTTGCTGATTCAGATAAATTTGAACTAGAAAGCGCGTTCGATAGCGCCCTTGATGATGTTGATATTGTTATATTATCTGACTACGCCAAAGGATGCTTAAGCCACCCCCAAGCACTAATTCAAGCAGCTAAAGCAAAAGGTAAGCGCGTTATTGTCGACCCTAAAGGCAGTGACTTTAAAAAGTACGCTAACGCTATGCTTATTACACCTAACATGGAAGAGCTAAACCATGTGGTAGGTGAGTCTACTTCTGAGAAATCATTAGTAGCAAATGCGCAGCAGGTTAAAACTGACCTTAATTTGGATGCGTTACTGCTAACGCGTTCTGAACAGGGGATGACCTTGTTCGAAGGAAACAATGCAGAGTTTCATTTACCTGCAAAAGCCAAAGAAGTTTATGACGTTACTGGTGCCGGCGATACTGTGGTATCAACGCTAGCCGTGGCGCTAGCAAGCAAACTACCTCTGCAAGCTGCTTGTGTATTGGCCAACTTAGCGGCCAGTGTGGTGGTTGGGAAATTAGGTACGTCTACCGTTACCAATACCGAATTAGCGCTAGCTTTAGGTGAACAATCTGTGCATCTCGACGGCGGCGTGATGACCGAAGAGCAACTAGAAATGGCAATGGCTGCTGCGAAAGCGCGAGGCGAACGTATTGTAATGACGAACGGCTGTTTCGATATTCTACATTCTGGGCATGTGGCTTATTTAGAAGAAGCCGCGCAGTTAGGTGACCGGCTTATTGTAGCAGTAAACACCGATGCATCGGTGACGAAGCTTAAAGGCCCTGGAAGGCCTGTGAACAACACTAATCGCCGTATGGCAGTACTAGCTGGCTTAAGTGCGGTTGATTGGGTTGTGCCCTTCACTGAAGATACACCACAGCGATTAATTGCCTCGTTATTACCAGATATATTGGTGAAAGGTGGTGATTATCAAATTGAAGAAATTGCTGGTGGAAAAGAAGTGATTGCCAACGGCGGCGAGGTGCAAGTGTTAACGTTTGAGGATGGCGTTTCTACCACCGGAATCATTGAGCGTATAACACGAAACAAGTTAACCTAGCATTTTTGTGGTTACCTCAATTTTTATTTCAGTAAATGTAAAATGTAGTCGTTTGCTAGCCCTATGAGTTAATCGGTAGGCTAGCAAAGCGAGCAGTTTTTTCAAACGGATACCAGCATGTACGAAAGTTACTACGGACTTAACGCTAAACCTTTTCAGTTAACACCAGACCCAGGCTTCTTTTTTGCCAGTAAGTGGCACAAACGCGCCATGTCATACCTTCAGTATGGGTTATCGCAGGCGGAAGGGTTTATTGTTATCACAGGTGATATTGGTACAGGGAAAACCACCGTCGCAAATAGTTTGCTGGCTGAAATTCAAGACGATATTTTTGCGGCTCAAATAGTCACCCCGAAACTGTCGCCTGATGAGTTGGTAAAAATGGTGGCGTCAAAGTTTGATATCAACACTGACGGAAGAAGCAAAGCTGAAATTTTAAAGATGCTTGAGGTGTTCTTATACGACCTAAGCACCCAAGGGCGCCGCGCATTACTGCTTGTTGATGAAGCGCAGAACTTACCCTTAGAGTCTATTGAAGAGCTTCGTATGCTGTCTAACTTTCAGCTTAATGGTAAGCCATTGATACAAAGTTTTTTATTAGGGCAAGAAGAGCTGCAACCTATTTTACGAGCACCCAATATGGAGCAGTTCAGGCAGCGTATAGTGGCTTCATGCCATTTAGCGCCGCTCACGTTAGATGAGTGCAAAGAGTATATTGAATATCGCTTACATCATGCTGGCTGGAACGGCGAAGATTTATTTTCAGAAGGGGCCTATGAGCGTATTTATCAGTTTACCCGCGGTGTGCCCCGCAAAATAAACACGCTGATGGATCGTATCATGCTGTTTGGCTTTTTAGAGGAGCTTAAAAGCTTTGATGAAGAGGCGGTAAGTGAGGTAATAGATGAAGTTAAAGCTGAAATGTTTGAGCCTGAGAGTGGGTTGGGCCATTCAACGTCCCAAACTCATGACTTTGCAGAGCACCCTGAAAACAAAACGATTATGACTCCCGGTGGGAATATCATACGAGATAGTAAGTACTATCTTGATATGTTGGCGGAGTTAGTAGATGCGTTAGACGATGCAATATCGCATAAGGTTAAAATGACGCAGTATGTAGATAAACTAATGAAGAAGAAGTTTAAAACGTACGTAAGACTGAAGAGTACTGATAAAAGTGAGTAGAGGTGCTAGAAAAATGCGTTTCCACTCATTGTCGATAAGGATTAGTCGAAGGTATAAGTTAAAGATGCTGTAATTCTTCTATCTTTATAGTTATTTCCGAACTGGGCAATGCCAGAGTTCAAATCACCTGATTGGTCCAGAACCGTCACTTGCAAGCTTGTAACTAGGTGCCGCCCCAACTCTCTTTGTATGCTAACACTACTGTTCCAATTGTCTGTTTCTCCTCTGGCGCTTATATCTCCCGAACGTTGTTCGATATTGGCAAAGGTTATATTTGTGCTTAATGTTGTGTAGCTGCCAAGGCTATAAGCTAGGCTAGTACCAAATGAATATGTTCTTCTTAATCTGTCTTGGTCAAGGTAATCATCTTCAGCATACCGCCAAGACAATCCTAACGTTAGCCTAGAAAAGCTATAACCAGCCTGAGCATTTGCCCCTTTGCGAAGAATTATGCTGTCGTCGAATTCCAAATTTTGGGAAGTGATTTCTACAAGCTGTTCAGACGCAGTTGGACTATAGCTCAAGCTGTTAGGCTGAAAGCATTCTGAAATAGACGCTGATGATATAGGACAGACAAAAACGCCTAGACTTTCCGGATCTGAAAGCAAACGTGACGTATTCGTCACTTCTTCTGAATAAGCAAATGATGATCTAAAGTGTTTAGAGTTATAATCGATATTGGCAGAAGCTGAGTCACCGTAAAATCGTCTTCCGAACGTCGCGCCTATCGAAGTTCTGGAGCTGAGTGCCCAAGAAAATTCTGCACCAACAAAGTCCTCATCGTCTTCTTCTATGCTCGAGTTACTCCGATTAAACGTGACGGCAATGTATCGAGTTTCACTTTGTCGATAGACTAGGCCTGCACCATAGCTTGTATACTCACGGACTGTGCTA
This sequence comes from uncultured Alteromonas sp., assembly GCF_963976965.1. Classification (NCBI taxonomy): domain Bacteria; kingdom Pseudomonadati; phylum Pseudomonadota; class Gammaproteobacteria; order Alteromonadales; family Alteromonadaceae; genus Alteromonas; species uncultured Alteromonas sp. The sequence goes on along the minus strand of NZ_CAXBMP010000006.1, from coordinate 164,813 downwards.
GACGTATCATCTCTATTAGAAATTTGGTTTGCTTCATGTTGGGCAGCAAATCTTAATCCAAAATCGTTGTACAGAAGTGCATCTAAAAAGGCGTCACCCTCGCGAGTTATAAAACTACCAGAGCTATTCTGCGCACGGTCGGTATTTTGGTAGGCACCTTCTACATTCCACACTACGCTTTTGACTTTATCGCCATTTGATGCGCTTCCTGAGAGGCTTATCGTATCATTATCCAAAGCCTGGCCATCGACCAATGATGAGCGCTCTGAAGCCACGTCGGAGTAGCTGGCCACACCGTTTAATGCAACCCAATCGCCTTGTTGAATATTTAATTGTGCTAAAACTCTATTCGAGCGTGTTTTGCTAAGAGAATCAGAATTACTTAGAAAATCAGATACTAGATAGTTTGCAGAGCTGGTATTCCTATAAGCAAGAGCACCTGACGCCGAGATGACAAGTAAACGTTCTAGCGGTGCCCATTGTCCCCCATAGGAATACTCCGTATAGCTTTGCTCTCCATCCGATATGTCATTACTACGCTGTAAGTACGTCAATTTACTAGACCAAGCTCCTGAAAGAGTAGGTGACTGATAAGTAGCGTTTAATGTTGGGACTATTTTAAGTGTATCAATTGAAAAATTACCCAGAGACTCAGAGCTAACGTTTTGATGAATATAATCCGCATTTGTAGAGCCGCTCAATTCAACATTAGCGTAAAGTGAGCAGCTAAAAAGTGCCGAAAAGATAGCGGCTATTGGTTTAAGGTTCCTTGTAAGAGATATAGCCAAATGTGCTCTAATCTTCCCGCTCAGAATAATAGTATCCATAATATCCGCTTCCATCGGTGTCATAATGCACTGATTTGTTAACTACAAATCCAATTGCCATATCAGGGTTCAATCGTTCTACAGACATTTTAACGTCACTAAGTTTCGCTTTACCTTCCTCTACTACAACCACTGCTTGACCTGCGAAATTAGCTAAAATAGCGCTTTCATTAATACCGATAAGAGGAGGCGTGTCGAAAATAACGATTCGATCAGGGTATCGGTTAGCAAATTCATCAACTGTTTCATGCATTTTATGACTAGCAAGCATCTCCGTAGAAAGGTGATGCGAGCGACCAGCAGGAATAATTTTCAATTTGTCGATATTGGTAGAGTAAAGTACCTCAGAAATATCGTCGACCTCACCGACAAGATACTCCATTAACCCTTTGCGCCTTTCCAAACCTAATGTGTTTAGCACATTAGGTTTAAGAACGTCTGCGTCAACTAACAGGACGGTTTTATCTTGTTCTGCTGCAATACTCAATGCGAGGTTTGTCGCAGTGAATGTTTTACCTTCAGAAGGGCGACTGCTTGTAACCATTATTATATTAGGGTTATGAAGGGTTTTAGCGAGTGGGCCAAAAGCGTTAGCGAGTAACTTTCGCTTAATTTCTCGGTACTCTTCGTTAATTTGCCTACGCTCACCAGAAAGAGAGATGTGACCATTACCGCTTAGCCTCTGGAGATTAATTTTAAAACTACTTTTGGGGGATGTAGTCTCTGGCTTAGCAGCGTCAGTGGCTTCAAGTTGAGGTTCGGGAACGTTATTACTTGCGCTTTCCTCATTCGAGTTATTTGCTAAAGCGTTTTTCTGTTTTTGTTTTAACAATGCTTTTTCAATTGTATTAGACATTAGAAAAACCTCTCGATTAAATTAATATTCATCATCTCTGCGGCCACTAATATACCATATTGCAGCAGAATCATCCCGCAGGACAAGGCGAAGATTAATAATCTAAATTTGTTTTTTTTCTGAATGTTCACAATATTCAAATGGCTGACCGTTCCCCAAATTGGATAATCAGATAGGCTGTTTAATTGTTTAGGTCTAATTAATATAGGGGAAAGTTGACTCACTAGAAACGCTACGCCTACACCAGAGCCAAAACCAGCAAGTAATACTGCGGTGTATAGGATGAGTCTATTTGGGCCTGACGGCGAACTGGCGGCAAGAGGCGGCTCTATAATACGAAACTGGAGTTCTTCAGCAGAAACCTCTGCCCGTCTTGAAAGCCCAGCGGCTTCTCGGCGTGACAATAATTCTTCGTATTTCTTCTTCGTTATTCCATAGTCTCTATTTAGCGCTGAAGACTCGGCTTCAATCTGTGGGATTAAGTCGACTTTAGATTCAAGCTCAGCAATTTTATTTTGTAAATCTGTCTCTTTTACCTCTAATGAAGCAACCTCGCTTTGAAGTTTACTCATTTCAAGCCGGATTTCCTGAGTTAGATCATTAAGGGGTAATTGGTCTTCTTCGTCAACACTTGAAAGGAATGCATCAATTTCTCGTTGGCGGGATTTTTCCAGACTAGATAAAAGCAAGTTAGCTTCAACCACATCGGGATGTTTTTCAGTAAATCTTAATTGAAGGCGGTCTAATTCTTCCTCCAGTTTTCGGATACGGTCATCATACCGTGTTTTTAAGCCTGAATTTTCTTGGTTAGATACAGCAAAGCTATCCGTTGCAGATGTTTTCTTGATTTGTGATCTAAGAGAATCTACCTGTTGCTTAGTCTGTTTTATATTCAAGCGAGTAAGCTCAAGTTCTGCATTGAGGCTTTGAAGACTGCTATAATATGTACCAGAAAGGGGAAGTATATTGTTGTACTGCCGTTTGAATTGGGCGAGTCGCTGTTCAGCTTCACTTAGTCGGCTTTCATATTCAGCTATTTGTTCTTCTAAGAAACGCCCCGCAGTATCAGTGTCTCGGCGGTTGTTTCCTAACGAGCCTTCTACAAAAAGGTCTAACGTTTCTTGCACAACCCGCTGAGCTGTAATCGCGTTAGCATTAGCAAATGAGATGTTATAGATATTGTCCCTGCCAGCTGAACGCAAAACAATTGATGAAGATAGTTGGGTTACTAAGTCTTCAAACTCTCGTTCTGAATTAGTGGTGATATCTAAATCACTCTCTCTGGCAATCGTTTCAACATTGGTTCTGCTTAAAAGCGTCCTAGCCATCATTTTGACTTCTTGATCGGGGTTGGACTGAATAGCAAGACCTTTCAAAAGTGGCTGGAGCACCGAACGGGTATCAACGTAAACCTTTGCTGTAGAGGTGTATTGATCGGGCAAGTTGGCAACCATGAAGAAGCCAATCGGGCAAATCATCCATGACATAATAATGACATGACGTTTCTTAATCCAAATCCCTTTTAGTAAATCTAAAAATTGGAGTAAGGTTTGTTGTAAATCCTGCATTTAAATGTTCCGTTTACTACTTAGAACTAAAACCAAGCTTCTGGAATAATAATTATATCGCCAGGGAGAATGTCTACATTTTGTTGAATGTCGCCGCTTCGAATTAAGTCGTCAATACTTAAGGAAAATGTGGATTGCTGACCATTGATCACGCGTACTAATTTTGCGTTATTACCGTCGGCAAACTCAGTTAATCCGCCAACAGCTATCATTAAATCGAGTAATGTCATGTGTTCAGTATAACTGACCGCGCTTGGGTTAGTGGCTTCCCCAATAACTCTTACTTGCTCACTTAACGGGCCAGAAAAGTTATTAACACTCACGGTAACGCGAGGGTTATTAATATAAATTGATAACTGTTCTTCAATTTCGCGAGCCAGCATAGAGGGCGTGCGTCCTGCCACATCGATATCTTCGACCAATGACGTGGTTACTTTCCCATCAGGTCTAACAATAAACTGACCGGATACTTCAGGGTTTCGCCAAACGAAAATGGTTAGCGAGTCGCCAGGGCCGATTAGGTATTGATATTCATTTACATCGGTTGTTAATGATGCTCTGGTGGTAGCTTGGGGGAGAGTTGAAGTATTCGAGCACCCAACAAGTATTGAAACTAGTAAAAATGCAAAGCTTAAATGCATGTTTTTTAAACGAAACATAAGAGATCATCCTACACTCATTATGGTTAAATTGTAGCTTTCGGTGTTTACCCTACGGCAAATCTCACTATAATGCCAATAACAATTCTAGTCTATTAGAATAAATCCCTCTATGATGGGGATTAGTTCGTAGTATTAAGGGGCCAGGGGTGGCAGTAAATAAGCGAAATCAAAATAAGCGCTCTAATATTCTTGTAGTAACAGAAGCGCTACTTATAGCTTATATGGGATACATTACGTACTTTATCCTCACACAGGTTGGGCTTGTTTCGAAAGTTCCACCGGAAAAGCTGATCATTAACGTAGGTTTACTTACTGTATCGATTCTTCTTTGCTCACTGTCTGTGGGTCTGTATGAAGCAAAACTTAGGGAAACTTTTCGCGGCATTATAAGACGGATTTTTGTCAGTGTGGGGCTAAGTTACTTCCTTGTTGAAATCGTCAGTAGGGCGTTGTTCGATAATCTGGTGATGGATGCCTATTTCCTGCCGGCTGCCGTATTTTCGATTATCATCACACTGGTCATTTTTCGCTACTTTACGAACCGCTTAGGGCTTTTAGGTTTAGGTAAAGTTCGTATAGTGGTGCTAGGGGCGGGTGAAAGAGCATCAATTATTGAAAAGCGGATGCGTCGCGATGTGGATAGAATCGGATTCGAAATGGTTGGGTTTGTGCCTATCCCTGGTGATAACCGAGAAGACGGTATTCGCAGAGAAAAAATCGTTCACATAAAGGTGGATGAGAACTTTCAGCAGTTTATAAACGACAATGATATTGAAGAAATTGTCATTGCGTGTGATCAACGTCGTGGCACCTTGCCCGTTGAAGTCCTTTTTGAATGTCGCCTGCGTGGTATTGAGGTTACCGAATTACTCGACTTCATGGAAAGGGAGACGGGGCAAATTGTAGTAAACTTGATGTATCCAAGTTGGGTTATCTACTCAAATGGTTTCCAGAGCCAAAATTACCTCAGAGATGCGCTTGACTACAGCCTTAACGCTTTACTGGCACTTTTTGTGTTTATATTTGTATGGCCAATCATGCTCACTACTGCACTCATCATCTATCTTGATGACGGTCGACGCACCGGGGTATCGGTGTTTTATGCTCAAGAGCGAGTTGGTTTAAATGGGCAGCTGTTCAAAATACTGAAGTTTCGAAGCATGCGACCTGATGCCGAAAAAGACGGTGCTAAATGGGCAAGTAAAAATGACGATCGAGTAACGCGAATTGGGCATTTCATTAGAAAGTATCGTATCGACGAACTACCTCAATTACTTAATGTGTTTAAAGGTGAAATGTCTTTCATTGGTCCTCGCCCTGAAAGGCCTCAGTTTGTTGAGCAGTTAGTAAAAGAAGTACCTTATTATAACCAGCGCCATAATGTTAAACCCGGGTTGGCTGGTTGGGCGCAACTCAATTACCCCTATGGGGCAAGTGTGGAAGACTCCATGGAAAAGCTTAAGTTCGACCTTTATTACGTTAAGCATCAAAGTCTTCTACTAGATATTCTTATACTTATCAGAACTGTTGAAGTGGTGTTATTTGGAAAAGGCAGATAGCCTTCAAATATTCAAATAGGGATTAAGAGTATGCTAGCAAGGAATGGCCTAATTGCGTTTGTTACAATGGCTACGGTCATATTGGGTTGGGCGTTATTAAACTTTCCCGTTATGAAGACATTGTGGGATAACGGCTTTGACGACGGCACGTACTCTCACGCTTACTTAATACCCGTTATTATTTTATATCTGATATACACTGCAGCTGAACAGCAAAAACTGATTTTTAGAACAAAAATTAGTTATGGATGGTTAGCTGCAGGCATTGTTATTGGTGGTTTATTTTGGATAAGTGTCTGGTCTCAAATTAGCCTTCTGTATTGGTCATTGTCCCTTTCGCTGCTTATTCTTTTGAGTTTACAAATTTTTAGATTGAGTTGGTCGCTCATATTTCCCCTCTCGTACTTAATTTTCATCTATCCCTTTTGGGGGGCATTCGCCGGCTTTTTTCAAGAACTTTCTGTATTTATGGTGACATTTATCATGTCATTTACGGATATTCCCGTTTTTGTAGAAAATGAATTTGTTACTATTCCAGCAGGTGTATTTGAAATCGCAAGGGGGTGTAGTGGTTTGCGGTATATCATCGTATCGCTTGCGATAAGTTCACTTTACGTATTTCTTTACCTTAGAACATTTAAAAGCGCTTTTATCTTCATATTGTTTGCAATCGTAGGCGCATTAGTAACTAACTGGCTAAGAATAGTTTTCCTTATTCTTATTGGAGATTATACCAATATGGAAAGCTCTCTAATGACTGACCACAACAACTTTGGTTGGTATATCTATGTTCCCGTGGCACTAATTCAGTTTTATCTGGGGGGAAAATTAGAACAGGCAGACGAAAGAATGCGTGTAATCAATCCCGTCACCGAGGTATCACCTGAAGCAGCAGAAAAAAATTCGCCACTAACGGCAACAGTAGTAATAGCAACAGTAATGATTCTCTGTTTTTCATCATATGCAGCGCAAATGTCTATTCAAAATAGTACCGTCCTACCTGAAAATTGTGAGGCTGAGTTTGATACCCGAAATCATATCAATTTAGACGTACTCAATTACTCTTTTGTCTGCAGCGTTGCCAGTGATGTTAATAACGAGCAAAAGCGTGTCTTTTATTTCAATGCCGAAGAATTAGATAACAAAGCATCATTCTACTTAAATACCATTATACCTAGCGACCACACGTCAATATCGAAAGTGATTTCTGACGGGGAAAATCAGGTAGTAAGTCGTGACAAGGTGGGGGATTTTTGGCTTATTAAGTATGTTTATATCATTGACGGCCAAACGTTTTCTTCTGTACGGAATTTTAAACTTGCTCGAATTAAAAGCGCATTGAAAGGGGTTAATACTCATCGTTTGGTGGTGACCGTGACTAAATGCCCCGATGATTGCTCTTCATCGAGCGCTACATCCTCAAAGAACTCCCCACATGCCGGTTTTTAAGTGATGGAAGTGCGCATTTTAGACTCAGAACAACAAATAGTAGAGAGCAAGGAGTCTTGGCAGAAGCTTTATGCTAGTGCAAGTAACAGCAATGTTTTTCTTAGTTATGAATGGATAACGACATGGATAAGTGTATTTAAAAACTGTGTGTCGGTATTGGCGGTAGTGACAGTCTGGGATCTTGATGAGCTAGTATGCTTATTGCCTCTTTATAAACGAGCAGGGGACCGCGCTGGCGTATTCTGGTTTGTAGGTAGCGGAGAACCAGAAGCTGCAGAAGTATGTAGTGAAGGCCTGGATATGCTGTCAGCTCGGTTAATTAGTACCGAGATTAACCAACTACTCAAAAAGGCGATTGACACTATTGGCCTTAAGAAATTAGTTGTTTCAAACTCAACAGAAAAAAATCAAGTTAGCATGATGTTTGAATATTTAGGGTATAAAAACCTTAAGGAGTTCAAAGGGAATCGGTATTTTATTAATACCGGAGATAGTAAAACCAAGCTCGAAAAAAGAACTTTCCGCTATCTTAAGGCTGCTGAAAAGCGTGGTATTACCTATCATGTTGTAGAAAATGTTTCGGATTTAGAGCTTGCCTTTGATGAATTGAAGCGTCTTCACAATACAAAATGGCGTCGACCTGGACACCCTTCTATTTTTGACCACCCGTTATTTGACGCCTTTCACAATAGTGTTTTGCAAAAGCTTTTAGCAGTTGAAAAGTTGTCTTTAATCGCTATAAAAAAAAATGAACAAACGATAGCGGTTAATTATTCAATGATATCCGGTGATGACCTAGTGTTTTACCAAAGTGGAGTAGACACCTCTTTTAAACCCAATATTTCTCCAGGTATGCTTCTGCATTGCGCTCAACTTCGACAGGCCCGCATATTAAACCTAAATAATTATGACTTTTTACTATCAATGCCTCCTAGCTACAAAGAAGACATTACGGAATATAAACAACCCATTTACAGCTTCACTTTTCATAAGTACAGCACTACATTTTTCTTCGAGTGTTGGCGAACCGCTATTATGAAAGCATTAAGTTACCTAAGAGTTCGAATCTTAGGGAGAGTGTCATGGTAAATAACAAAAGTATGCAAATGAATAGTAATTCTGCCAATCATGCCTCTTTCGGGTTCTTCCTACTTGCGATTTATACTTTTTTACTGCTCGCTCGTCCTCACGAATGGCCGATATTTGATATTGAATTTCCATTATTGAGAACGTTTCTGATACTGACGTTTTTCTCCTATTTAGTGAGCTTCAGGCCGAAGATTTGGAATGTCCAATGTACGTTATTAATTCTACTGCTTTTCTCTATGTTGCTATCAGAAATTCGTGCTTTTCGCTATTTTAGCGACCTGAGTAAGTTAATAGAATGGGTTAACGCCAACATTATTCCGTTTATTCTCTACTTCAGTTTACTGAGCACGGTCAAACGCCAGAATGTGATTTTTTTCATATTTTTAAGCTCGTCATTAATTATGGTTCAGCACGCCTACAGCCAAATACAAAGCCCGACAGGCCAAGGATGGGCTGAGTCAGTGGTTTACCGTTATGATGGTGGTGGGGAGTCGGTTCAGGCCCGGTTTGTTGGTACTTTTAACGACCCCAATGATATGGGAATGTTTCTTGTCATGAATATGCCTGTCGCTGTGTACTTCCTCTTAACTGGCAAAGGCGTGGTGACTAAAGTGGGGGCGCTGGCCTCAGTCTTAATGCTATGTATGGGAGTATATTGGAGTGGCAGTAGGGGCTCACTTCTAGGGCTCTTGAGTGTTTTCTTTTGTTTGTTTTACATAAAATTCGGTAAAGTTAAAGCCATAATTTTAGCGTCAATAAGTATTCCAGGTGTACTCGTTGCGATGGGGACTTTTCGGAAAATCAGTAAGGATGACGAGAGCGCAAGTCAACGTTTAACCGCATGGTACGAAGGTATACAAATGCTTAAACATCGACCCTTATTTGGCTTCGGTAAAGAACGCTTTTTAGAATATCATTCGAAGGTTGCACATAATACCTATGTCACGGTAATGGCGGAGCTTGGAATATTCGGATATGTCATGTGGGCTATGTTTATGATTACAGCCCTTTATATGCTTTTGAGTGTTATGAAATGCAATGATGTTAGCCCTGGACATGAAGAGGCGCTTAAAAAAGAGCAGGTCTTAAGCCAGTACTTGTTGGTTGCTTTAATTGGGTACGCTGTTACTGCATTTTTCATCAGCCGCAGTTATATAATGGTCGTGTACATTTTTGTCGCAATGGTAGCGGCGATGTATTACCGAGTCGGAAAAATTACGCCACTTTCACTTAACGGCGGCATAATAAGAAAAATTGGTGGGTTAGCAGTCCTAAGTTTAGGGGCGCTTTACTTTGCCATAAGAATATTACTATCACTGTAAACATAGATGAGAACAATCAATTGAATCAACTAAAAGCTAGTATCATTGTTGCTATGTACAACGGTGAGGCAACGGTAGAAAAGACGCTTAACAGTATCTTAGCTCAAGCCTATGAAAACTATGAAATTATTATAGTGGACGATGGCTCCACAGACTCATCCAAACATGTTGTAGAAAAATACCTTGATAGCCCTAAAGTTCGATATGTCTTCAAAGAGAATGGCGGAGTAGCAGCCGCGAGAAATGTAGGCATTGAGTACGCGGAAGGGGATATCGTTGGCTTTTGTGATCAAGACGATTTGTGGAAGCCAAACAAGCTTGAAAAGCAAATGGAAGCGTTTGAGCAGCACCCTGATGTTGGCGTTGTTTACAGTTGGATTGAAGTTGATAGAAACGGTGATTTTAGTATTAGTAAGCCGCGCTTTGAGGGTGAATGTTTTAAAGCCTTATTAATGCAAAATTTTATTTCATGTTGTACTGGAATGGCGAGGCGAAATTTACTTCTAGAAATAGGAGGCTTCGACGAAAGTCGAGAATTGCATGGTGTTGACGATCGGCATGTGTGGCTTCGGTTAGCAAGAATTACGCGCTTCGGCGTAGTGAGTGAACCCTTGGCAACTTACGTAATCCATGGTGCCAACTACTCACTCAATGAGGCAAAAATGCTTACAGCAGATTTAATTTGCATAAGTAAAATATCCTCAATTAGCGGTTTAACTGAACAAGAAAGAGCATGGTGTAAAGAAGCTAAGTACCGGGTTTATCGTCACTATGCGAGCAACTTTTTCTATATCAATGAGCTTAAAGAATGTTCCTCTTGCTATTCAAATGCATGGATGCTCAAAAGATACCGAATAGATTTATTAATCACATCCTTGATTCTAAAAGTGACGCCTCGCTCATTATTGGTGTCTATTAAGAAAATGAGAAAAAGAATCAAAGGGGAGGTGGCATGAAGCCAAATGCGATTGTAGTGGTCGGTATGCACAGAAGCGGGACTTCTGCCGTTTCGGGTCTTCTTTCCGAACTGGGTGTTTTTATGGGAAGTTCTTTGTTTGCACCCCAAAAAGGGGTCAACGAAAAAGGCTTCTTCGAAAACTCCTTACTTGTGGATCTTAATGACAGGCTTTTGGACGAGCAATTATTATCTTGGGATCACCCGTTAGCGCTTTGCATCACCCCTGAAGTCGCGGATTCTTTGGCAGGTTATAAAGCTCAAGCTCAACATCTTTTAGATAAAGATTATGCAAAAAAAAACCTTTGGGGTATGAAAGACCCAAGAACTACCTTGCTATTGCCTTTCTGGAGAGAGGTACTCGACAGTAAAGGAATCAAAATTAATTTTGTTTTGATGTTACGTTCACCAATGGAAGTTCATGGTTCGCTTAAAAAGCGAGATGGATTTTCTATTAATAAATCGATGCACCTTTGGCTAAATTATACGCTTTCTGGTTACATCGGAGCTAAAGGGCTGAACCCTTTCATCCTGAAGTATCAAGATTTGTTAAATACTCCAGATGATTCAGCAAGAAAAATATTTGAACATTTCGAAATATCTACTGGGAAAAATACCCCAAAGCAAAGTTTTATAGATAAAAAGTTAAAGAATCAAAAGGCAGTAGAGGTACCTAATGAGCCTCTTGTTCACCTTGCAATGGAAGTCTTTGAAATACTCAGTAGTGACGTGGTGGATGAAGCCCGCCTAGCCGAGTCAGTTAATGAATATAAAGTTTATTTAGCGTCTTTGTCGGGTGTGCTTTCCGAGCATTTGAATGCGGTCAAAACAGAAGAGGTTTATTTCAAACGTCACTTTTTAGATGCCTATGAATCTATTTGGTGGAAGCTAAGTTGGCCGCTCAAAAGAATTGAATCGTTTTTAAGAACCAAATATTGAGAAAGCCAGCCATGGAAAAAGTCACTATTGCTATTATCACTTGTAAAAGGCCTATTTGGTTAGCTCGGTTACTCGACGCTCTACAGGAGCAGGTATTTTCAGAAGATCTAACGCTTTCTATTTTAGTTGTCGATAACGCATGTGATAAAGAAACAAAGGACATTGTAGATAAGCGTCGTTCTGGCCGTATACCAATCCATTATGACGTTGAAGGACAGGCGGGCATTGTATACGCCCGTAATAAATGCGTTTCTATTACAACATCCATGAATAGCGATTATTTAATATTCATTGACGACGACGAATGGCCTAAAGAGAAAACTTGGGCTTCGGATTTGGTTTTAAGTGCCAAAAAGTACGCTGCAGATATCGTCACTAGCCATGTTATCTCGGTTGACGAAGCTGGAAAACAGAACTGGGCTACTGAAATTCTTTACCCAGCACCCGTTCAAAGCGAAGGACAGGAGTTAAGTGTTTTCTACACCAATAACTTACTGTTGAGTAAACACGTACTGGCTAAGATGTCACCCTGTTTTGATGAACGTTTCGCGATGACTGGGGCAAGTGATTATCATTTTGCGCTTAAATGTACCCATGCTGGGTTTAGGTGTATCTACACCGATGCCCCAGTTGTTGAAGAAATGCCTTCAAGCAGAAAAAATATAAAGTGGTTTTGTCGTCGCGGATTTCGTTCGGGGATCGGCTTTACACGTTCGCATATTTTTGAGGAATCGCTTTTAAAAGCTGTGTTAAAGAGCAGTATTTTGTCTATTGTCCGCGTGATACGCGGTGTTTTGCTAATAGTTAAAGCGTTATTTTTGCGCAGTAAAGGTACGCTTGTTGATGGGTTGTTCAGGGTGTGTTCTGGCGTTGGTACCTTTATGGGGCTATTTGGCGTTAAGCACGAAGAATATAAAAAGATTCATGGAAAATGACCCGTGTACTGCGTCGTTACGCGACTAGCTATTAAGCCCAAACACCATTAAAAATAGCCACTAAAAATATATCGGGACCGAAAATAATGATTCTTGCTTTATGTCGCGTAGTTAGCATACTCCTACTTTGTATAGTATTCGTGGTCAGTGGAGCTTTTATCCTTAATATAGAGCTATTTGATATTTTTTATTTTCTCGACTTTCTACCAGACTATGTTTTGCTTCTACTGTGTGTTCCTGCGTTAATATTTCTCGGAAAGTCAAAACGATACTTGGTCCCCTTAGCATTACTTGCCATATTTTTTGCTTCACCTTTTAACCTCTCTTTTTTCAGTAAAAAAGTTACCGCAGCGACGGAGCATGAAAATCAGCTCTCAATCGCATCTTACAATGTCGCTCAACGTATCGAAAAAGCAGAACTATACAATTGGTTCATAGAACAAGATTTAGATATTCTGTTTATCCAAGAGGCATCGCGCCTAGGTCAGTTCAAAGTAGGTGAAGATGACAGCGTTTATACTAATTGCGTTCAGCGCCTATGTATCTTATCGCGCTTTGAACTTGAGGAATTGGATAGTCTGGATAGAAAACCCTTGGGCGGATGGGGTCGGTTTGTTTCATTGCACAGTGCAAAAATCAGGGGGGATTCAGTCCTGTTAGCCAATGTTCATTTTGCCTCGATATCTAATTTTGGGTATAGGTTCAACACGTTGAAAGGATTTGAATCAAAAGTATCCTTGTTTAAGGATACAAAGGCTGTTGAATTTGGTCTAGCTCGCGCTTTATTAGATAAATGGACCGATAACGACGCAGTGATCATCGCTGGGGACTTTAACATCACTGATAGAAACTACCAATATGAACAGTATTGGGGTGACCTATACAACCTTTTCGCCGTTGGCGGTAATGGATATGGCTTAACGCGTAAAAATAGATTGTTAAGCCCGCGCATAGATCACCTACTTGTAAATAAAGCATTCATGCCTATTCATTCCGAGGTGGGAGAAGATATGGGTAGTGACCATTTACCAATTCTCGGGGTTGTAGTATTGAAGGGAGTCGAAAGTGAATAAGCTGAAATGTACTGTCTATGCTGATAATAACTCAAATCATTTGCAGCAAATCTATACGGGCTTAACTATGCTGCATCGCTAGGGTAGGTTCAAGGTATCCATGCGAGTTGGGAAAGAAGCACGTAAAAGTACTGTGCCGTTCAGCGTTCAGCCCAACATCCTGCATATCGAGCTTGCGGGTAAGAAGTTGTGCTTTGATACGTCTGATAGTGCGGCAATTGACCTTGAAGCGTACGCACTGACTGATCATTATTTTAAACGTTGTGCGCTTTTTTACAGCACCAAAGAGTGGAAAAAAGAGTTAATAAAACAAGTAGACTTTCTAGGGAAACTACATTTTAAAGCATCAGTTTCTAATATTAGTTCTACCCCTGTTTTAAGAGAACAGGCTAAAGTACTTTTTTTAGCTCGCCTCTGGGACACTGAGAGCGATAGTTATTTCCAAATTAGCGACCAGCAAAAAACGCAAAGAGAAGAAATCAATGTCCAGCGTGCTAAGTGTATTGAGCTTTTAAAAGATGAATTTGGGAGTCGATTTCCCTGAGGGTTAATTGCGACTGATTTCGCAGTCAACCAACACCCTCAATTAGTGGTTGATAGCGCTGGTCTAACGACAAAAAGTAATTAACAGAACACTGTGAAGTCTCATGATATTTATATTGCGTCAACGGGGCTTCACGGCTTTATAGGATGGAAGTTTGGTGAGTATAATGCTATGTCTAAATCGATTGTTACAGAAAAAACTTAAATTATGTTCCTGATTTAGCTGAAGGAAGTCACTACCTGGCGTTTACAACAGCACAAGAGTGCGTAGACCAAGCTATTAGGTTAGATGAAAGTACAGACACTAGGTTTTCTATGATGAAAGAGAATCACCGCTACTATGAGTCTAATTTGAGACCAGATGCCCTTTTAATTAAATGTTTTGAGCGCGTACTTTAGAATTTGAGATAGTCATGACAGTAAAAGTAGCAATTTGTTTTTTTGGAATAACTAGAGGTGTTTCTACTACATATAGAAACATTGAAGCGAATATATATTCTTCTATAGCGGCGCTCAATTTTGAACATAAAGTGTTTGCGCACTTCTTTGAGCAAACACGTGTTGAAAACAATAGAAGCGGAGAGAAGGGCACTATCGACCCTAACGATGCTTATTTACTTTCTCCTGATGATATATACTTTGAGCCGCCAGAGCTATTTCTAGCTGATTCTACTTACAAGAATGTAATAAAGTTTGGTGACTTCTGGGAAGATGAGAACAAGTCTATTAAAAATCTATACCATCAGCTTTATTCAATGGCCTCAGTGACTGATAAATGCCTTAAATGGCAGCCTGATATTGTATTGTTTTTACGTCCCGATTTGCATTACCACGATGACTTCAGGACCATCATCGAGCAAGCAAGTAAACGAATTCATAAAAACTCTCTTGCCCTACCTAATTGGCAGCATTGTGGTGGTTATAACGACAGGTTTGCTGTGGTCACTGGTGAAGAGGCCATAGTTGCCTATGGGAAACGATTTAATAAGATGCTTAAATTTTGTGAGGAAACTAATAGTCCAATCCACAGCGAAAGGTTAGTGAAATATTCCACATCCGCTTTTGATGTGTCTTTTATTCCTTTAAGAGCATCAAGGGTAAGATCTGATGGTAGCGAAGTTGAAGAGCTATTTTTACATTATAAGACCATGCTATTTTCGAGGTGGTTAGAAAACGTTAGTAGTGTAAGCCAGCACTATAGAAGAAAAATAGTTTGGCTCTACCAGAAGTTAAGATTCGGTGACCCTTATAAAGGTCTAGATTGAATACGCGATTATTGGGCGTTATATAAAGGACTTACCCAAACAAAGTGGACATCACCTATAGTTAGATAAGAGGTGGCTTATGGCTAGTAAAAAGAAGGTTCATGCATACACTGAAGAGTTTCGTAAGGAGGCTGTTCGCAGAGCAGATAAAAAAGGTAACTCCAACAATCAGTAGCCGCAGAGCTAGGTATTTCCGCGCAACAAATCTATAACTGTATTTTTCGCGGAGTAGTCAAAGAAAAATACGCGTTCATAATAGTTACGCTCAAAATCACTCAACCAAATTGATGAATAAAGTACTGTCGAAACAACGGCTCGCCTTCAATTACGATAACTCACTTAGGTGGAAAATAACGCCAATAAAATGATGAAAGTATCATTTTGCACATTTTAATTGAATTGATACTTCCTTCTCTCTTCATTTTTCTTATATGTAGAATTACATTCCTACGGTAGATTAACTTAGATGTATTTTTAACTTTCTCTGTGTCAGTAAGAAAACTTGATCTTGACTTAGGTAGTTGTCGGTAGAAGAAGAGAACTTCTGGTATGCGGTAAAAAAACATTTTTCGTTTTACAAATTGAAGCCAGAAATCCCAGTCCTCTCGACCGTGTATCAGATTTTCGCAATAGCCTCCAAGCTTTAGCCAATCGTTTTTACGGTATAGTGCTGAACAGTGAACCATATTTTTTTCGATAATCTCTAGTTCATCGAATGGAGGTAGTTGCCACCCTCCTGTTTTTTCACCAAAGTAATTTGCTTTACAATAAACAACGGAAATGGAGGGGTTTTCAATAAATACGGTTATCGCTCTCGCAATGTAAGATGGCGAGATTAAGTCATCACCATCTAAAGGGAGAATAAAAGAACCATTGGACATCTTAATAGCTAAATTTCTAACTGCTGCAGGTTTCGAGTTGAACGGCATTTGAGCGACGGTAAGCTTTTGGCAGCTTATTGAGAGAGACTTTAATACATTAAATGTATCATCAGAAGAGCAGTCATCGATACAAATAATTTCTATATTCTGATAGGTTTGCTTTAAACACGAATTTACAGTTTCTTCAATGAATTTTTCGCAGTTATATGCAGGAATTATAATCGATACTAACGGATTATTTTTTTTTGAATCGTTACACATCTATTCAACACTCAGTGTGAGGCATAAAGCCTTTAGATAGCAAAAGTTGATTAAATCTTTCCTCATATATTTTGAAGTCGATTTTTGAAAAATGTGATTTTTGTACTTTTTTTTGATTTGAGCGCATACCCACGAGATCTTGGATGTTAGGCATGACGTCAGTTAGACCCACGAAAGATATGAGTTCTTGTATTTTAGTTGGAGAATTCAAATCTTTAGTTTCTAAAAATAGCCAATCTATTTTATCGGCTGTGAGCAGTTTTGCTTTTGCAATTCTTTGCTCAGTTTCATACCAATACCAGAGGCATTTATAAAAATCATGTCTAAAATTCTCACTTGTAAGCTCTTGGCGGAGGTCCAATAGATTCCCATCCGCGAAGGGGTCAAGTAGAAATCTATCACCAGTGGGAGGTTTCCCAGGAATACTATTGATCGCATAAAACGATGATGCAACACTGAAAGGATCTCTTTTGACATGAATAATCTTTACTTTATCAGAGGGAAGAAATTCAGAAGCGATCTGAAAAAATGTTTTAATAAACATATGATTACTTTCGACATATGCCAGTTTGTAATTAGCAGCTTTTAAAATATTTAAATACTTACGCTTTAGTAAGCTAAGCTGCCTCTGCTGTACAAGGGGCAAATCGCTATGGTTCGAGTACATAGTTGGGTAGGGTTCATGCAAACTTGAAACTTCATTTGAATTTGCGAAAACATCAGATATCGTATTCGTACCACATCTTCCTGTCGAACAAACAAAAACATATGCTTTAACTGAACGGTTTCCTAAACCATACCACCATTTCATTAGGCGGTATGTCGCTTCATTATATCTAATTGCATTAAACATTTTGGCTATCCATATCATAAATTATAATTTGCTATACTTTGATTCTAACAATTAATGATTTCAAAAACTCTCGCGGAAGTAATAGCAAGCTCAATGAAGGTATTGCTATTAGGTTGAATAAAAATGCTGATAAGACTAAAGATGACCAATTTTGAATTGGATTTGAAATAAGCTCTGAATAAAAGCTTGCCAAGATACATATGGTAACGGAAAAAATAAAGAACGCGTCTGCTTTCAAAAGCGAAATTCTATTGAATCTCACAAAGATCATACGATTTAGCAAGAATTGTGTAATGTATGAAATAAATGTAAAGGCAAACGCTACACCAATTAATCCAAAAGCTCTACCCAATAATAAAGTTAAAGATATCGTGCTAATTGAGCCAATTATAGAAACATACATGAGATTTTTGTGATTCGCTTGAGCGATTAATATGTTTCTGAAAATTACAGAATAAGGTCGATTTAATAATGCGAATGATAGAATGACAATAATTTCAGAGGCTTGATTGAATCCTTTTCCTAGCCAAATACTAATAAACGGTTTGCTAAAGATAATTAAATTTAAAGTTAAAACTAAACATACCAAAAAGCAAAGTCTAGCAGTTTTAATTACATATTCATTTAGGTCATCACCTCTAGCAACCAATTTTGTGAAAAAAGCCGAAAAGGCTTGAAAAATTGAACTGTTGAGTGAATCAGCATGATTTATTAGGTTTTGAGCGACACCAAATATGGCGACGGCCTTAACGGACATAATATTGCTAATGAGTATAGGGGCAGAGCGCTGATTTACCATCCGAGCAAAAGCCATAATGATAATATATTTGGAAAAGTTAAAGAGCTCTAATACGCGACTGAGGCTAATATTACTAACATTTAAACTCCAATAAGGATAAATTTTTCTCGCCACGCCAATCTTCAAAAGGTTAATCGATACATCCGTTAAAACGGCACAATAAGCCATTGCTACAACACCATGCTGTCTTCCTATATAAAATATGAGCAATGACTTCACAATGACATTTAGCGTCGACAGGGCCGCATCCGCATCCACCCTTAAATGTGCAGAATAGATCGCATGGACTGGGTTCATGCTAAAGTCCATTACAATCTTCAGCGCGAAAATTAAAGCGACTTGCATCAAAGTATCTTGATAGTCATTACCTAACCCTAATAAAAGGGGGTAATTAAACACACAAATAGCCGACAGTGCTGATACGGTTCCCAAACTGAGAAACAGCAACAAAGACGTGGTAAGAAAGACGTTTGCCGTTTCTTTGTCACCTTTCTCTAAGTATAACGTAACAAATCGTTGAACCGCTGCGGGAAAGCCAAGTTCAATAATGTTAAAAAAAGCCATTAAAGAAAGTATTAACAGCCATAAGCCATAGCCGTCGCTGCCAATACTGGTGATAATACTAGGGGTCAGTATTAGCATGGCGGAAACAGTGACTATTTTTTCAATAAGTGAAAATAAGCCAGAGGAAAGAAGACGTTTTTTACTCAATGTAATCAGTACCTATCGATTTAAATTCAGTTCGGTGTGAATTAGCATCTGGTCTTGCGAAATAGTTCGCGTAGCCGTTTAGCATTTTCAATTGTCATTTTGAGCTCTTCCGGCAGCTTTTTCTTGCCCATTAAGCTCTTTTTAACATCGAATTTTGATTCTATGACTTTGGGTCTGCTATATAGGCCATCCCAGCAGTCTATCAGTGCGCCGATATCCAAAGCAATACCACCTTGCCTTTGTATTTCGGCACAATAACTTTTTCCAATTAAACCTGCTGCAACTAGATAGGGCATTCCAGGATATTTTACGTTTATCTCACTTTTTATTCTATTGAAGTGAACTGGGTAATGTGGAATGAGAGTTCCTATTTGCCTAGCTGTTTTATCGGGGGTGATGTGTTCAATAACGTTGATGTTTAATGCTTTTCTGAGTTTGTCAGGAATATTTACACGAGCAGTAATCACTCCAATCTCACCTGCTCGTTCAAGCAAATTGGTCAGAGCTCCTGAAAGAAAATAGTCAAAAGGGATCCACTGTGTACATAACTTCTGCCGAGAATAAGCATTATTGTTTTTAATAGCTTTATAAAGTTTGGCAATACGCCTAGCATCCGAATAGCAAATATTTAACTCGGTGGCGCGCAGCGTAAAGGCTTGTTTAAACGCCGCTAAGAAAATCTGCTCATCGTTTTGTTTAAGTAAACCTTCGTCAAATGAGACGCCCAGTACATCATCTCTAATACCAACTATATTCGTATTATCGATGGCTTTTTCCAAGTTATTTTTCAATGTGGAAAGCTGTTTGATAGTCGCCTTTTTGCCTACGTGTTCTGACAAATATTCCATATCTTCCAATGAGCACTGCTCATCAAAATCTAATAAAGCACCTTCTCCATCACCGAGACGAATAAAGCTGAAAGGTTGCTTGCTTTCGAAAGCTTCGTTAACCGCAAATTCAAAGTCAGAGTAAGGTACTTGAACCAAAGAGTTGTATACTGTCATTGTTTAATTTCTAATAAAGATTGGATATGTTGCGCTGTGTTCGCCCAAGTAAGGTGAGAAATGGAAGCGCGTATTGCATTGCACTGCCATTCGGTATTCTTTGCCTTCAAGATGGCTTCCATAACCCCTTCACCACTGAGGGCGTTAATGAATACTCCGTTCGTGTTTTCTTGTACTACCTCTGGTATTCCTCCCACCTTGGTAACAATCACAGGCGTTCCAGTTGATAGTGACTCCATGACGACATTCGGGACACCTTCTCGGTAGCTTGGCAGAATTAAAGCGTCTGAATCATGAATGAAATTCATTAAGCTATCGTGGGGTATAGGACCGACTAGGTTTACGCTGTCGGCAACACCTAACTGGCTTATTCTTTCTTCAAGATCCTTCATCTGTGCGCCGGCGCCCAATAAGTTCAAATTTATGGTGCAGTTCTGTTTTTTCAATAATGCGATGGCGTCAATCAATTCAAAAATGCCTTTTGTCTTTATGACTGAACCTATAAATACGAGTTTAATTTCAGCTGATGTGAAGACGGGAGAGGATCTTAAGGTAAATGACTCGAAATCGACGCCATTGTAGACGACTTCTGCGTTTACTCGCGATGTATGGCTGTGAATGGCGGTGACCAAAGCCTGGCTTTTACCCGTTACAAAGGTGGCTTTTTTAAACGCCCATTTCATCTGACGTTTATGAAGCGGTTTCGTCATTAACGCATTAATGTCGCTCCCTAAACTCTCAATGATAAGTTTATTACCTACCAAGCCTTTAAAGAAAGCCGCACAAACACCTTCGGCATAAGCCCAACTTGCTATCACTCGATTAGCACTTAATAACCAAAGTAATGGCTTAACAGAGATAACTATGGAGATTCCAAGAAAGAGGGGGTGTAGCGAGGTCATCACCTTTGGAACGTAAAAAAAGGGGAATAAGCATGTGTTTTTATCAGTGCGATATCCATTAACCAATACTTGCTTTAACCATATAAACCAAGGTACAGGAATGAGTTTTTTTATGTTGTAATGCTCGCTTAGATGTTTAGTTTCTTCCAGGTTGTAAGTTGCTCTTGTCTCTTGCCAAGGGAGAGGGTGCAAATTGGTGAAGAACAGTAGAGGTTTCTTTTTGCTCATGAGTAGTAGCTCTCATATAGCATAGATACACTGTCAATCGAGTAGTTATTTGCGATAAAACGGTAAGCTTTTTCGCCCATTTCTTTCAGTTCTTTTCGTTCACCATTTAAATTGTTCAAATGTTTAAGCCAGGTGTTCATATCATTCCTGTCATAAATATATCCATTCTCTCCACTATTAATAACAGCACCAATATCACCTACATCGGTAGATAACGCGGGTATCCCTCTAGCCATTGCCTCGAGTAAGGACATGGGGAGACCTTCTGTAGTGGAGTTAATTAGCAATAAGTCCTTATCTTCGTAAATTGATTTTTCGTCCAAGACTGCGCCATGGAATGTCACAAACGGCGACATTGCCAACCTCTCTGTAAGTGTGGTTAGCTTTTCAAGCTCTGGACCATTTCCGTAGACATGTAAGTGGCTAAATTCGTGTGCTTTTTTGGCAGCAAAGTTCACGATAAGTTGTTCAATGTTTTTTAATGGCACTAGGCGAGAAACAGTACAAAGATTAAGTTTTTCACCGTGTCCTACCCTATGAGGGGCTTCTGCCACTTCTACACCATTTTTAACAACCTCGACAATGCTTGAGTGCCAGCCGTAGCGTTGAAAAATCCCAGCCTTTATAGGCTCAGAAACCGCAAATATTTTATCTAGATATATAGATGCAATTTTGTGAGAACCACGTAAAAAGCTTATAGGGGGTTCGACCTCCCCATGAATAGTGTAAATAGTATTTTTAAAAAGTAGTAAGGGAAAAATGGGGGCGAATGCTTTAATAACAGCAGGTGAATGTATATGTATTGATGAGTATTTTAATAAAACGATTATCAGTTTGAATAGACGTAGGATGATATTCCCATTCACATTGATCACATCAACGTTTTCCGATTCGATACTTTGCTGGAATGCATCATCTTTGTTTCCAAATGATAATACTGAAACGTCTAGCCCTTTATCTTTTTGTCTCGACACTAAATTTTTCACGCATTTTTCAGCACCGCCAACTTGCAGACTACTTACGCAATGGATAATTCTCATTTTTAAAATTTCCTGGCATAACCGAACATCTGCATCAAATCGGCTTCACTCATTCCAGGTGCAATTGGGAAACGATGTAAATCATAAGGTGAAGAAGAAGGGAGTTGATTTATGCCTGGTTGAAAATTAAAAGCTAATTCATAACCATTGTTTTTAAGGCCGTCTACAACATTATCATCATACGTAGAGCGGTTTCCTACGGGGTATGAAAACGCTGAAATCTTGCATTGTAAATTGGATTCTAAAAGCGCTTTTGAATGACTAAGTTCGTAAAATAGCTCATCAGTGGTTAGCTTGGTAAGAATATCATGGTTGTGGGAGTGAGCACCTAGTTCCATACCATTATCTATAAGTGCTTGTAAGTGACTCCAGTCCATAAACTCAGCGGCAGGGTACAAACCTGAATGGTTGAGATATGCTTCTAATTCCTTGATTTGTTCTTCCGCGGTGCTTTTACAGTGCTTAATAGATGCCAACACAGCACGGATAAAGTGATCACCATCATGCTGGTTAATGACCTTTTCAGACCACCCAGAGAGTTTGATTGCTTTTGGGTCATAGGTTTTAAGTAAATACGCAGCTTTGTCCCACCAAGGAGCAACGGTATTTCCTATTAATCCTGTTGCTATGAAAAAGCTAGCAGTGACATTAAGGCTTTTGAGAATTGGGAGAGCATTGCTGTAATTATCTACATAACCATCGTCAAACGTAATGCACATCACTCTTTCATTGATGGTTTCGTTGATACGAAGGTACTCGCGAAGGGCGCTCAAACTAATTATTCTAAAGTGTTTCTTAAAAAATGCGAGATGCTGCTCTAACTCCTTCGTGGAACAAGAGTAAACACAAGGGTCGAATTGCGTATCTGCACTGTCTCCAATTCGATGGAAATTAACACTGTATAAGCCATTTGGTCTAGATGACCAAAAATACTTGTTCAGCCCTAACAAGTTTCCGAATTTTTTCTTAATACGAGACATCGTCAAACTTAAAGCCGCTTAAATGATGGGGAGGGTAAAATATAATCTCTATAAGCATTGGGGGTCCCCTCTTCGCCTGCTTCTGCAGCTTTGATTATATTGTACATTTCTCGAGCCGAAACATAATGAAGTAAGTAGTTTTCGCCATCATTGTATTTCTCATTAAGGTGACGATGCATTGCCTCGACAGGCTTCCCTAACAGCGTATCCATATCCCCATCTTGCGCACCGTGAGTGTGAATTTTTATAAATACCCACTCAGGCTTCCCTTTTACATGTATACCTTCGTCAACCCACAAATCGACGCGGTTCGGGGTCGGGGGGAAGGTATGTCTGACATCAGAATTTTCAATTTGTGGGAAAATCCCTTTTTTTCTAACCTTCCAATTCAGTCCTAAAATGCCTTGGATAAGAAGTAGGTCGCCCCACGCTCGTCCGCCTTTTTCAATTGGCTTGCCGGTTTCGTACGATTTCGGTTTTTCAGGGTCATCTTTTGCGTAATAAATAGTATTGAGCATGGCAGGCTGAGATGTATCGGGAGAAGGGAAAGTAAAATCCGCGTAGCAACCTGTTTCATTTAGTACAATTAGTTCGTCATTGACACCACACCAATGACCTTCAGGGTGTGAGTTGTCCAGTACCCAGTTACCGTGGATGAATGCGTAGGTGGGTTTTCCTGTTTGGGGATCAATACTTAATGCGTTGTGTTCTTCATGAAGGCATTGCGCAAATCCCGATAGGGTTTTCCTTAAATTGTCACTGGTATCATTCTCATGGTGTAAGTGAATTTCAATTTCGCCGAACCCCTTAGCACAAAGGTCTGAAATTTTGTCGAGATGCTCTTTTCTATATTCTTCTTCTGGGTAGAAAAAACTATGTTTGGGATGACAGCCATCTGAATCAGTAAACTTCGTCGCCATTAATGGATAATCTGACATCCAACGGTCGACACGTTTTCTCTCTAATTCAATATTATCTTTGTTAAGCCATTGAGGTTCATAATGGTCCACGAAGCAAAACATGATATGCTTCGTACCAGAATGTTCTGGGGCTGTCGAAAATTGGCTCTTGGTATAGTTCCATAGCCAACTTTGCATTTTTTTCTTTCTAACAATGAAAATAAAAGCGGCTATGAAGAGTGTGAGTAAAATTATTGCAACAACTGCAATCATCGAGATGTCCTTTGCCAAGTAGCAGATAAATTGCTTGTTAGATATCTAATGTAGCCGCGAAATAGCGAAATATTCATGGATACAAAAAACGTTATTAATGATACTAAACCACTAACAATAGGTATGTTTTTTAAAAGCTTAAGGCTTCCAAGTAGCCATAGGCAATAGAATGCAACCTGGGCGCTAAAAAGGTAAGTGTAAATCGAATGGCTATGCCAAAGCAAAGCGAAATTTGTAGATAAAGAGATGATCATAAAGTGCGGTACAAACCAACGCATGACTTTATGGCTTATATAAGAAAACCATCGCCATTTATATTTAGGGTTGAGTAACCAAGTAAGTCTGGCAAAAGCTTGGTAATTGCCTGCACCAATACGTATACGACGATTCGCTTCTTCCTGCATGCTCGGGGCTATCTCTTCTATCGCTTTTGCTTCTGGCGTGTAAACCACGGATTGGTTTTGGCGTGCGACATTCATAACAATACAAAAGTCATCGATAATCGTGTTACTTGGCAGTGGAATATAAAATTTAGTTTTGATGGCATAGATACCGCCATTCGCTCCCAGTAGAGCATCTAATCTTGATTCATGGAATTTAAGCACTTGTTCATACTTCCAATAAAGATTATCTTTATTGTCTCCTGAATGTGCATCAACGAGTACCAACTCTCCACACACCGCACCAACCCCTCTTTGGTTTATAGACATAACAAGTTGAGTTACCGCGTCTTTTTCAAAGGCGGTATTCGCATCTGAAAAAATAGTTACTTCTGATGTAACCCGTTCCATCAAATCATTTAATACGTTAATTTTGCCTCTGTTCTCATCGAAGAAAAAAGTACTCAGCCGTGGATCGTCAAAAGATGCCAATATGGAATTGGTATTGTCCGTACTTCCGTCAGATGCAATGAATATATTGATTTTTTCTGCTGGGTAATCCAGTGAGAGTAAGTTTTCTACTCGTTCTTTTATACATAATTCTTCATTGAATGCAGATATAACGATGGTAACTGAAGAGTTGTCAGATACGTCAATACGGCGTTCTTTTTTAATCAGCGTGTAGCGTGTGTCTCTAACACATTGAACCAAGGCGCTGACCAAAATTAATATAAAAGGATAGATAACATAGCTATAGATAATAGCCAAAGAGACAACCCAGAATAAAATTTCAATATACTTCATTTATGCTTACTTTGATTTCGCGGGAATGCCAAGTGCAGTCTTGTTAGACTCTACGTCTTTTACTACTACTGCATTAGCGCCTACTTTTACATTATTACCCACAGTGATTGGGCCAAAAACTTTAGCGCCAGCACCAATAAATATATGGCTTCCAAGAGTGGGAGACTTTCCTTTTTCATCACCCATTACTACACCGCTTTCTAAAGTAATATTGATACCACCCTTTACTTTAGAATTTATGACTACGCCGATAGGATGCATAATGACAAAACCTTCGCCGAAATCTGCATTTACGCCGATAACACAGCCATTATAAACTCTATTTATATGTTGAATTATCAACGCGACAGGTGCCAAAAATTTCGTCTGTGCGCACCTTGCAGCCAAGCGGAAAAGGATATTAGCACTAGTTCCATCAGTAAGACACGTCCTAAATAATGAAATTTCAGCGCCATCTTGATGAAAAATTTCCTGTTTTCTTTTTAAGTCGGATTTTATGAGTTGCAATGTAGATGGCATGATTACGTGTCTTTACTTTCTTCTAAGATCTGTTTTACTTTCTTAAACATGTACTTTTGCAGAGGGTTTCTGTTTCCCCAAGGTCTCCATGTCTTTATCAAGTTATTTCGGTATGCATCAAAGTGAAGACCTCGTGGAGCGCAGACAACCTCACCTCTATCTAATAGTAGTTTCAGTACATTGGTACACAAAACCCCAGCAGCTAACGAAATACCCATACACGTTGAAGGCACCTTCTTTTTCATAAAGTTCACGGATGAATTTTGAACGAGATAATGCCTTTGCTGTACTGATGGAGAAACGCCTATTACAAAACGAACGATGTTATCTTCGAAGTAGTTTTCCTTAGTCGTTTCGTCAGCATCATGGGGGGCGTCAACCATGGCAAAGTATTCGTCAAACGACATACCGCCGGGTTTGAAACATAACATTGCGGTCCCCATCCCCATTGGGGCGGCAGTAATGGTTGGTATTCCTAATTCATAGCAGCGGCGGAAGACTTGCCTTCTTATTTCTAAAGCGAAGATATCCAAACTGTCTATGTATACATCAACACCATCTAGGAAGGCCTCAAGGTTTTCGGGCGAAATCCCTCTATCAAAATTCTTAATATGAGCGTCGGGATTAATGTCTCGTAACGTTTTTTCCATCACAACTGATTTTTCTTCACCAATTGTAGATACAAAAGCACCGGCCTGACGATTGAAGTTGGCGTAATCATATTCGTCTAAATCAGAAATGTGAAAGTTTGAAATGCCCATTCGAGCACATACAATGGCGTGATCGCCTCCAACACCACCTAGTCCGCCGATGGCTACTTTTGTATTCTTAATCTTTTCCTGCTCAGCTTCTGTTACCCAGCCGATATTTCTCGAGAACGCTTCGTTATAATTGAACATAGAATTTCACCTTATACCAACGCCATTATTCTTCTAGTTGTTTATATAGTGCACTAGCGTCTTGCTGTTGGTCACTTGTTGTTGGCGCTAATTTTTCGAATATAATTTTGGCATAATCATTGTTACCTGACTTATGCAAAGCTTTTACATAGTCTAGTCCTATTTCGAATGAGGAGGGAGCTTTATCGAATGCCGATTTTAACATCACGATGGCTTGGTCATACTCTCCCAAACTGGTGTAAGTGTTTCCTGCAGTGGCTAAAATTGTAGGGTTATCTGGGAGTATCTCTAGTGCTTCTTTTACATAGGGTATGGCTTCTTTTTCTCGATTGTTTTCGACCAGTAGCCAAGCCAGGTTATTAAGTACCAGCGGGCTAGAGGGGAATGTATTTAATGCAAGATATTCGAAGTGTTCAATGGCACTAGGCAGTTGACGCTCTAGTAATTGATTAGCCAGCATTAATCTTATAACGGTATCGTCAGGGTTTTCCTTGAGGTGGTTCTCAGCAAATTTGACCCCGTTATCAAAATCATCTTGCTTAATCAATGCAGTATGTAAAAAACGAGCGGTGTGGGTGTTCGGTGACATATTGTAGGACTGATATAAAGTCTCTTCAGCTTTTTTGTACTCTTTTTTAACTAACCAGAGTCTACCTTGCAGGGAGAGTCCTGAAGCTGTTGTTTTAATTTCGGCGGGCGTAGCGCTAAGTGCTCGCTGTGCGCGGTCGAAATTCTTATTCATTAACAAGATATGTACCAGTATTAAATCTAGTTCTCGCTGATGAGGAAAGGCACTGATAGCTTGTTCAACAAGTAATTTTGCTTGAGGTAAATCGCCAGTTATTTCTGCAACCCGAATATTTTTTACGTATGCGTTAAAACTCTTTTCAATGTTCAGCCAATTAGAATAAGCTTCGGCGCCTTTTTTGGTTTCTCCTTTCGCCCAATAGGCGTCACCTAAAAGCATCCAATATTTGGGTTCGTTTTTCCCTATACTCTCTATGGAGAGTAAATGGGTTATTTGCTCATCAATCTTTTGCTGAGAAGCCAAAGACCCTACATAAATTAAGTCGTAGAGTATATCGTCAGAAGCATTGACAGCGTTTTCCATTGGAACTAAAGCGTTTTCGTGATGGCCTAGTAACTCATGAACCTGGAAATACTTTACTAGTGCATTAATGTTTAAAGGGTTTTCGGTTACGAGTTTTTCGAGATATTGAAGAGCATCATCAATATTATCGCGCTTGATATTTTGTTCTATGAGAAAAAGAAGCGCTGCGGGGTTGGCTTTATCTAATGCCAAGGACTGCTTGTAAATTTCCTCTGCCATTATCGGTTCTTGCATGTAAGTATAGGTGCGAGCTTTTAAGTTCATCACCTTTACATCATTAGGTTTTTTCTTTAGCCATTCATTAGTGAGTTCAAGTGTTTTTTCAAAGTCTTCAGCGTCTAAATAAGCAGATGCAAGTATAAATAACGCTTCACTGGAATCTGGTTCTATTGAATAGCTTCTTTCTAAATCAGCCACGCCGCTTTGATCATCAGCTAATATTTTTAGAGAGCCTAACGCTCTTAACGCCTTACTATTTTCTACCTGTGTAGAGTCAATTTGGTTAAGAAGTAATTTAGCAGAAGTGGAATCCCCACTTTTTAACAGACTATCTGATGCTTGAATAATAAAGTTGGCATCGCTTTTACTTAAATCTGATATTGACCCTAGAGTCTCAGACGCTTCACCAGCGTAACCTAACTGAAGTTGGATAACGGTGAAAAGCTTGTAAACAAAATGTTTTTTTGGGACGTCATCGATAACAACAGAAAGGTTTTGATACGCTTGCTCTATTTGCCCTAAGTTATAGTTTGTTAATGCTGCTAATAAACGTGTTGATGTATTTGATCTGCCATTTTTTATCGCTTTATCTAAATGCACTAGCGCTTGCTGAAAATTCGCTTTTGAAAATTCGATAGTCCCTTTTAGTTGATTAAAATATGGCTGTTCTTGAGATATTTTTAGTAGTTGGTTTACTAGAGGCTCTGCTTGAAGGTAATCACCATTATTGATATACGTATCAGCTAACTGAAGTTTAACTTTATAATCAGCTTCTCTGAGTGTCAGTAAAGAATTAAGCGTACTAATAGCATCTGTCCAAAGGTGTTGTTGTATTTCTATTTTGGATTTTAATTGCAAGGCAGGTACGTAGTTAGTTCGAGATGCTAAGCTTTTGTTTACTGCCCCTGATGCTCTTTCTATATTGTTGTTCAATCCTGCTAAATACGCTTGGGCTAAGTGTGAAACTTCAGGTTGTTCAGCGTTATCCGCTAAATAAGCGAATTTTTCAAGCGCCTTAAGTCTATTGCCTTCTCGAAACAAGGCGATAGCTTTGTAAATCTCCAATTCATCCGATGATGCTGATTTTTCTGGTGACTCAGAGATAGTTAATTCGCGAATTTCAGCATATTTCTCTTGCCATAAAAGTGCTTCTGCAAGTCCTATTTTCGATGAGTTAGAAGTCGCTCTGGATAGCTCTTTCTCTGCAGCTGAGTACAGGCCTTGCTGAAGGTAAATGATGCCCAACATTTCTCGCGCTTCAGCGTTGTTGCTGTCTTGTTTTATCGCATTTTTTAATGCAATTGACGCTGCTTGATAATTTCCATCACTTTCGTGCTGGGATGCCATATTAATATATTCTTCACTACTTTTTTCGCCACAGGCGGAAAGTAAAATGGCACTAAAAACGAAGATGCTTAATTTAGTCGAAGTCACAATAATGTCCTTTTATTCACACTACCATCTAAAATATCGTAACTGCACCTATTTACAAGATAAGAATGCCATCAGATAAAATACTTTACAGCAAAGCACATACAAAAAAGCCCCGATATAAATCAGGGCTTAAATAACACACTTAGCTTAATTAGCTACGGCGCTTACGTGTTGCACCAGCAAGCCCAAGAAGACCTAAACCAAACAAAGCAATCGATGCAGGAGCAGGAACTTGGAACTCAACACCAGCATTGTGATCATCCGATACTAACACGGTATCGCCTTCGGAAATTGTTGAAGCAGCAATATTCGCTTCAAGTTCAGCAACACTTACCGTTTGAGACGCTTCCAAAACAATATCCATTAAGGTAGCAGTGATATAATCTTCGAACGATTGGAACGTTACGCCATCACCGAAAAAGAAAATGTCTTGTCCAGCGGGGGTTATACTTGTGTTGGTAACTAAGCTCTGAACAACCTGCTCTCCAGGAAATATACCGCCAGAAGAAAGTTGAGTCGTCATTAATTGAGTCGCACCAGCAGCAAAGTCAAAAGCATCGTATGAATAAATATCTAAGTAACCTGAGGTATAATTAACACCCACTGTTGGGGTTAACGTGCCTTCCAAATATAAGTCAAAGGTAAGCTTAGTGAATGAAGGTCCACTTATGTCCAAACCGGCAGTAGGGAAGTTTGGCGTCGAGGTGAATGTATTTGTTTCACCACCACTTTCAGTCACAAGATCTTCAAGATCGGTGTACGCAGCAGGGGTTCCACCAAATGTATAGCCGATTAGGCTCAAACCAGCGCGGGTAACGAGTTCGCCCGTCACTTCATTTACTTCGGTATTAGAAGTATAAGAAAGGTCTAATTGGTCAATCGCCCCTAAAGGATTGATTAAACCATCGTCAGTAAGGTCAATATAAAAAGGGGTAGCTGCGGCTTGTCCACTAAGCACTAAACCCGCAGCTGTAATCGTTGTAAGTAGTAACTTTTTCATTTCTGCTCTCCGTAAGTATGCAGCGATCTAAATATTGCATTTCTACAAAGCAGTTAGCATGCCACTATTTAAGCTGTTGATTTTGTTGGGTAATAAGTTTTGTCGAAAAAGATCTGTAAATAAACTCGACAATTCTATCTGTGTTCCTAGCCGATAGGTCATTATTCGCAACATCATGTCCAAGTGAGGCTTGAATATGCTTAAACATAGCCGCAAAGCCTTTAGGTAGGTTCTTATGTAACATCTCTGGTGTTATATAATAAGCGGCACGCTTTCCATGATAATCAACTACTGGACCAATTTGTTCGAATTTTATCCCAATGAAACGCATTGAACGAGCTAGTCGCGGCTCCATCATTACGTAGGTATGCTTAATCCCCGAATTGATTGAAATAGATGCAGCTGCCAAATACAACCCGATAGCAATAAAGGGGAAGCATCGAAGTTCAGTTTCCGAGTACGTCGAGGTATTGATTACACCTGTAGATGCACCATCAAACTTATCGCTTTTACGACGGCGAAATTCTTCCGGTACCGCTAATCTAGATACTTCACAAATTTCGTGGCGCTTAAAATTTGCTGGGTTAAGCTCAGGGTGAGTTATCGAAGAGGGACAATATTTTTCAATAGGTAATAACTCATCTTCTTTTTGCGGACGAACGAGTCGAACCGTACCAGCAAAACGATGTGTCTTTTTATGTTCAATCATGCAAGCCGTAGAGTAAGCATCAAACTCATCAATTTCTAGTTTTGATTCTCTTTCCGGTTCAAAGCCTTCTTCTACGCAGTAAACTTGATGTCTAATGCCGTAAGAGTGTTCCTTTAAATCCTTATTGTTTGCAACAAGTGGTGTCAAATACGCAGAAAAGTGCGAAGAAATTTCTCTGACCTCTTGTAATTTTTGATATCCACTTAATGCTTTTGATATTCTACTTTTTTTCCCAAAGATAGTTTGGATCGTAGAAAGTAATTTCCTTTTTTGCATGTTTATTCGTACCTATTTATAAAGACCATACATCCAGAAAGGCTATAAAGGTATCTGCAACCTAAGCAGTGCAACATCTAAGCAGTATAGATTGTATTCCTAATATTATGAACGTATTATTTTTGTAGTTGTATTTATTAGTAAATATAAGTGAAACTGTTAGTTATATCTTTCCCGATGTCTACATTGATATCGATTAACCCAAAGGTGCATCGTGAAAACAGACTCGAAAAGTAGAGGCTTAATGCTATGCGTACTCACAATTGCTTGTATTTTATCGACACAAGCGCTAGCAAAAAACCTCGTTGAGCTGACGAAAAGCTCGGTAAAATCTACAGTGGCTATTGCACTCCATAGCCCTTTGAAACACACAACACCTCAAATTAAAGGGACAGGTTTTATTGTCGGCGATGGTAAACACGTTGTGACAAACTATCACGTTGTTGACGAAGAGCTAGACCCTACTATAGTCGAACATTTCGTTGTAATGTTGCCAGATGGCAAACAAGTACGCTTCGATAAAGTAGAAATCCTGGCCATTGATGACAAGCATGATTTAGCGTTGCTAAAGGTGAATAATCCTTTCCCCTCGTTTAAATTAGCCAGCAACACATTGGTTGATGCAGGCACGGAGCTAGCCATTTTTGGTTATCCATTAGGGGGAGCTTTAGGGTTGTTCCCTGCTGTACATAAAGGCATAGTTGCTACCATTACTCCTGATTATATGCCTTCTAATAATGCGAGATCGCTTACCGCGAAAAGTCTTGATAGACTCAAGAATCCAGATTTAATTTATCAGTTAGATGTGACCGCTTATCCAGGTAATTCAGGTAGCCCAGTTGTTAACGTTGAAACAGGGGAGGTGTTTGCGGTCATTAATAAAGTTTACGTTAGAGACAGTAAAGAAAGTGCGTTATCGCATCCTTCAGGCATTTCTTATGCCATTCCAATTGAGCACGTTCATGCACTGTTAAAGCGTGAAATGGAAAAATAGAAAATAGGACTTTTATGAAAATTCTGGTTACCGGCGCTGCAGGCTTTATTGGTGCAGCCGTTTCTCAATATTTAATTAATCGCGGTGACGATGTTGTTGGGATTGACAACATTAACGATTATTACGATATCGCGCTTAAACATGCCAGGCTTGAGCAAGTTCAAAATTCAGCGGCAGGTGAACGCTTTACATTTATTAAGATGGGTGTTGAAGAACGCCCTGAAATGGCAGCCTTATTCGAAGACCAAAAGTTCGACAAGGTGGTGCATTTAGCCGCGCAGGCTGGGGTACGGTATTCAATTGAAAACCCAAATGCTTATGTAGATGCTAACTTAGTTGGCTTCATGAACATCCTTGAGGGATGTCGCCATAATAAAGTAGGTCATTTGGTTTATGCATCATCAAGTTCTGTTTATGGTGCCAATGAAACAATGCCGTTCTCAGAACAGCATAATGTCGATCACCAAGTAAGCTTATACGCAGCGTCGAAGAAAGCGAACGAGTTGATGGCGCATACGTACAGCCATCTATACAGCTTACCTACTACTGGATTACGTTTCTTTACGGTTTATGGCCCTTGGGGTCGCCCTGATATGGCGCTATTTAAATTTACTAAAGCCATACTGGAAGGCAAAACCATTCAGGTATACAACTTCGGTAACCATAGACGAGACTTCACGTACATTGATGATATCGTTGAAGGCGTAATTCGCTCATTAGATAACGTGGCGAAGCCAAACGAAAGCTGGGATGCAAGCGCGCCAGACCCTAGCTCTAGTAAAGCGCCTTACAAGGTTTATAACATTGGTGCACAAACACCAGTGCATTTGCTTAAATTTATCGAAACCTTAGAAGCGTCACTGGGTGTTGAAGCGAAAAAAGAGCTTTTACCATTACAGCCTGGTGATGTTCCAGATACCTATGCAGATGTATCATCATTGGTTAATGACACAGGCTACAAGCCTTCTACGTCTATCGATGTTGGTGTTAAGAATTTTGTAGATTGGTACAAAGACTTTTACAACATCTAGAAAGCCAGACTAAAAGAACTCCTAGCCAGTAGACGCCACTTTGAAAGATTGAAAAGCGGCGCATTTTTTAGGAAGAAATTCTTTCGTGGTTTCGTAACCAAGTTCAAATAAATGGTTCTTCATTTCAGCGGTTAACGCAAAGTCTACCGCTGAAATTTCCCCCGTATCAATAACTACAGTGTTATGCCAGTATTTCGCATTAATATACTCTCTTGATATGGCTGTCATAAAGGTACGTATTAACATCGATAGATACTGCGGCAGTAAAAGCCCACCTTTCTTGATTACCTTACGTTTTTGAATGGCACTTTGAAGTCGAAAGCATACCGTCGGCGTGCCATCATGTTGCCAATCTTCAAACAAGGCATCTTCAGATAATATTGCGCCGTCTACCAACAAGTGCTCTTTGAAAGGTTTAAAGGAAAAGAGTAGAGGGATAGACATAGAATAACGTACAGCTTCTGAAACCTTCATGCCTGGCGTATTGTCTTTACCAAACAATACAGGGCCGCCACCGTTTACATCTGTGGCTAATATAGTGAGTGCGATGGGAAGCTCGGCAAAAGTAATTCCTTCAAGCTTATCATCAATCCAGCGTTCGAAATGATCTCCCGACGACAACCCGCCTTCTCGCAATAATCGCCACACGGAAAAAGCGGTAAATTGTTTAAAGTCGGTGGCAATTACTAACTTTCGCATATCTTCAATACTATGGCCTTTGGCGTGCATCGCCGCAATGATTGAACCTCCAGATACCCCCACAAGGGTTTTAATTTCCACATTTAAATCTTTAAGTGCTTTTAAAATACCAATATGCGCACTAAGCCGAGTGCCCCCGCCCGACAAAATAGGCACGATAGTAGCGGGTACCTTAGCAACGGGTACCGATGAAGTTACCTGCATATTTTTAACTCCAGTGATTATAGTAAAAGCGTAGTAGAGTTAGCCGAGCCTGCCACTTTATTGGCGTGCTGGTAGGTGACTTATTAATTAACTAAGTACGAGTGTTGGCAGTGCTAAAGAAGCAAAAATGCCGAACTTATCTAATTAGTAATACTAAGTTAGATAAGCTCGGCATGGCGTTTATTGACTGGCGTAGCCATAGAAATAGCAACAACGAATACGCCGTTGATTTAGCCAGGTTAATCTCGGCGGGCTATTTTACAGAGGCTAACTTCCCTTTCATTTCGCGGCGTCTGGCGTGTAATAAAGGCTCGGTATAACCACTTGGCTGTTCTTTCCCTTTAAAGATAAGATCGCTAGCGGCTAAGAAACCAATTGAGCTATCTAAATCAGGCATCATAGGGATATATTCTGCGTCGCCAGCATTTTGCTCATCAACTAACTTTGCCATTCTGCGAAGGGATTCATCAACTTGCGCGGCACTTACAATGCCGTGCTCAAGCCAGTTAGCGATGTGCTGCGATGAAATACGCAAAGTCGCTCTGTCTTCCATCAGCCCAACATTATTAATATCAGGTACTTTAGAACAGCCTACACCCTGATGTACCCAACGAACCACGTAACCTAAGATACCTTGTACATTATTATCTATTTCGCGCTGTATCGTATCGGCTGATAGTGAATGTCTACTTTCTAGTAGTGGAATAGTCAAAATATCGTTAAGGCCTGAGAAACCCTCGTCTAGCCCCTTCTGAATGTCGAAGACATTAACATCATGATAATGCAGCGCATGCAAAGTGGCAGCGGTAGGTGAGGGTACCCATGCGGTATTTGCACCAGACTTTGGATGTCCAATTTTGGCATCCATCATATTTTGCATTTCATCGGGAATTGGCCACATGCCCTTGCCAATTTGCGCCTTACCTGACAGGCCACATCGAAGGCCGACGGCTACATTTGCGGTTTCATAGGCTTTAATCCACGGCATCGTCTTAAGGGTCGCTTTTTCGGCGAAAGGGCCTGCAAGCATAGACGTATGAATTTCATCGCCTGTTCTGTCTAAAAAGCCTGTATTAATAAATACAACGCGAGACTTCGCAGCATTGATGCAGGCGTCTAAATTCACGCTGGTGCGGCGTTCTTCATCCATAATACCCATTTTCAACGTGTTTTTAGGCACATTGATGACGGTTTCTATTTTGGCAAATAGCGCATCAGAAAAAGCCACTTCTTCAGGGCCATGCATTTTGGGTTTAACAATATAAATGCTGCCATGACGAGAGTTTTGGAATGGACTGTTATTCAGTAAGTCATGCTTGGCGATAAGCGAAGTCACTAAACCGTCCATAATACCTTCTGGTACTGGCTCACCATCGAATAGCATGGCGTCGTTTGTCATTAAATGACCTACGTTACGTACAAACATAAGGCTGCGCGCAGATAAAGATAGTTGCTCTTGATTCGTTACATGTTTTGAAGGCGAATACACTCTATCTTCATGCATAGCCCGAACGATAGTTTTGCCACCTTTACTCATTTCAATGCTTAGCGAGCCTTTCATTAGCCCTAACCAGTTGCTATAAACCAAGGTTTTATCTTCGGCATCAACAGCGGCGACTGAGTCTTCGCAATCCATGATGGTAGTCAATGCAGCCTCAATCAGCACATCTTTAACGCCAGCGGCGTCAGTTTTACCGATAGGGTTGGTGGCATCTATCTGAATTTCAAAATGCAGGCCGTTGTGAACGAATAACAGCGCAGTAGGAGCTTTTATATCACCTTGGTAACCTTGCCATTGCTCGGTGTTCGCAAGTGTAGTGATGTCGCCATCAGTTAAGGAAATCGCCAATTTGCCTGTTTCTATTTTATAACCGACAACATCTGCGTGACTTCCTTTTGCAAGTGGAAGCATACTATCTAAATAGCTTTTCGCTTTCGCTACCACTTTCTCGCCACGGATAGGGTTATAGCTTTTGCCGGGTTCTGCTCCGTTCTCATTGCTAATAACATCAGTGCCGTATAACGCATCATACAAACTCCCCCAGCGTGCATTAACAGCATTCAGTGCATAACGGGCGTTGTTAATTGGTACAACTAATTGAGGGCCAGCCATGGTAGCAATTTCTGCATCCACGTTTGTGGTATCGGCTTGTACCTTTTCAGGCTGCTCTACTAAGTAACCAATTTCTTTTAGGAAAGTTATATATTGCTCACCGAAAGCGGGGTTTCCCGCTTTATGATAGTCATCGATAGCGAGTTGGAGTTGTTCTCTTTTTTCTAGCAGGGCACGATTTTGAGGAACGAATTCTGAAAAGAGGGCTTCTGCACCTTGCCAAAAAGCGTCTGATTGAACACCAGTGCCTGGCATTGCCTGTTGGTTGATGAAATCATCGAGTTGCTCAGCAACCTGTAAACGGCCTCGTGTAATATAATTTTGCATAACTACCTCTATACGTTTTCTGTAGCTCTAGTGTAGAGAGTATAGAGGCAGTTTTTTAATTTATGGTTCCTATCTTTGCCATTTTCTCAGTGAATGTTTGTGTGCATTCAGTATTCATATGTGAAATCTTAATGGCGAGACGCAACAGGATGCTTTAGCTATCACTCATTTCGTTCGCTACATCGCTAATTAAGCGACGTAACCAGATATGCCCCGCATCATGGTGCAATAGTGCACTCCATGCCATTTTTAACGCAATTGGGGGAATATCGAACGGTGGTTCTTTCACTACAACGCTTGGGTCGTCTTTAAATAACTTTGCCGCTTTGCTTGGCAAGGTGGCGATAAGCTTTTGCGTTTTAGCTATCTGTAATGCCGCGTGGTAATGTCGTGTAAATACGCGAATAGCCCGTTGCTTGCCTATTTTAGTTAGCTCTGCGTCTACCCAACCAAGTTTCTGTACTTCTGTTGGGTCGATACCCACGCCAACACCAAAGCCAGTTTTACTCACCCAAATATGTTGAGCGCTTAAGTAGCTGTCTAAGTCACACTTAGCAACAAGCGGGTGATCTGAACTCATTACACAACTAAAGGTATCGTACCAAATCACTTTTTGATGAAAAGACAGCGGCAGTTCTTCAAAGCGGTTAACGGCCATGTCGACCTTGCCTTGCTCTACATCGTGGAAGGTAACGTCACTAGGGGTAATTAAATCTAGCGTAATGTTTGGTGCTAGATCAGTTAGCCTGCCTACTAGTTCAAGTAATAGCGTGCTTTCTGCATAGTCACTTGTCATGATGCGAAAAGTGCGTTCGCTGGTTAGCGGATCAAAATCGGTCTCTGGTTGAATTGAACTTTCAAGTCGGCTGAGCACATCACGAATAGTGGGTTGAAGTTCAAGTGCCCGTTTTGTAGGCGTCATTCCGTCGCTGGTGCGCACCAATAAAGGATCTTTAAATAAGTCACGCAGGCGTTTTAACCCATTGCTCATCGCAGGTTGCGTGATGCTAAGCTGATTGGCCGCTTTTGTTACACTGCCTTCTCGCAGTAAAACATCTAAATATACCAGTAAATTTAAGTCGACCTTCGCTATATTCATTATTGTAATGCTCTTAATAAACTCAATTAGACAGGGCTATTATAAAGCCTTTTTTATCCGCTGTCAGATACGCTTTTGGTCTTACTCTTAAAAAGAATGAAAATTTCAAGTATCTGAAAAATATGGATATTTGTTTTCTATTGCTGATAATCACATTGATTTGTTAATTTGGATATGGAGCAAATTCAGATAAATTCCCTGAATAATAAAAAAAGGCACCCTAAGGTGCCTTTGAACAAAGTTGGGATACTTTGTGTTTAAACGTCGAACTGGTTCATGGTGTTATCATCACCAGAAGCTTTAAGTGCACCTTCACCAGAGAAGTACTCTTTGTGGGTATCACCTAAATCTGAACCTGCCATAGCTTGGTGTTTAACACATGCTAGGCCTTGGCGAATTTCTTGGCGCTGAACACCGCGAACATAAGCCAGCATACCTTCTTCACCAAAGTACCCTTTGGCCAAGTTGTCAGTAGACAATGCCGTAGTATGGTAAGTGGGTAGTGTAATAAGGTGATGGAAAATACCCGCTTCGCGAGCAGCGTCTGCTTGGAAGCTCTTAATTTTTTCATCAGCGGTAGTGGCTAACTCAGTCGCATCGTACTCTTCGCTCATCAATTTAGCGCGGTCGTATGCAGAAACATCTTTGCCTTCTTCAGTCCAAGTATCAAATACTTGCTGGCGGAAGTTCAGTGTCCAGTTGAAAGATGGAGAGTTGTTATAAACTAACTTCGCGTTTGGTACTTCTTTACGAATGGCGTTAACCATTTCAGCAATCTGACCAACGTGAGGTTTTTCAGTTTCAATCCACAACAAGTCTGCGCCGTGTTTAAGTGATGTTATACAATCTAGTACTACGCGGTCGAAACCAGAATTATCCTTAAAGCGGAATAAGCCATTTGGTAAGCGCTCAGGCTTCACTAGTTGTCCACCTTGCTTCAATACAAGGTCGCCTTCAGATAAATCGTCAGCACCGTTAACAGGTGTTGTTTTTAAGTATGCATTGTACTGAGCAGCCAGGTCGCTTTCAGAGGTTGATACAGGGATTTTCTGTGTTAGGCCGGCACCTAGTGAATCGGTACGAGCAACAATAACGCCGTCATCTACGCCAAGCTCTAAGAATGCATAACGAACCGCATTAATTTTAGCTAGGAAATCTTCATGCGGAACCGTTACTTTTCCATCTTGGTGACCACATTGCTTTGCATCAGAAACTTGGTTTTCAATCTGGATACAACATGCACCGGCTTCAATCATTTGCTTAGCTAATAAGTAGGTCGCTTCTTCGTTACCAAAACCAGCGTCGATATCTGCAATGATAGGTACTACGTGGGTTTCGTAGTTATCAATTCGGCTTTGAATAGCTGCAGTGTCGCCGCCTTTAGCTTTCGCGTCGTCTAGCTGATGGAACAAATCGCCTAATTCACGAGCGTCCGCTTGGCGCAAGAAAGTGTATAGCTCTTCAATGAGTGAAGAAACGGTTGTCTTTTCATGCATTGATTGGTCTGGAAGTGGCCCGAATTCTGAGCGAAGCGCGGCTACCATCCAGCCTGAAAGGTATAAGTAGCTTTTATCGGTAGTACCTTGGTGTTTCTTCACTGCCAACATTTTTTGCTGACCGACAAATCCGTGCCAGCAACCTAAAGACTGAGTGTATTGCGCTGTGTCAGCATCATAATCTGCCATGTCTTTTCGCATGATTGCAGCAGTGTAGCGCGCAATGTCTAAACCAGTCTTGAACCGGTTTTGGATTTTCATTCTAGCAGCGTACTCAGGGCTAATGCCTTCCCAAGCACCTTTTTGTGCTGCTTTTAACGTGGCGAAGTTATCAATATCTTGTTGATACTGCGACATGAGCGTTTCTCCCTACTATAATTAGTTTCAATGTTGTTTTGAGATTTCGCATTGGTGCGTTCTCTTAAGCTTCCATTTCATCCTAGTGTGGCAGTCGTAATAATAAAAGCGTATATTTTTGATTGCCATCATTCATGATGTGAATAAATAAGGAGGGATTAAACTGGTAGTAGTTTCCATCAATATTCGTAAGAAAGTGATTTGTAGGCTAGCTTTTACCTAAGAGAGTAAAAATTAGGCGGGTTATTAGCATAATTGCTAATGGGTTTCTGATTGCATGACGTGTAAATTCTTTTGACACTTCGCTGCAATTCAGTAATTGGCAGTAGGTTTTCCGAGTAATTGATTTTGAGAATTAAAGTGAGTAACGATGAGTAACGGCGTCCTTTCCTCAGTTGATCAGCGCACTAAGCTAGTGGGTGAAAACAGGCTTGAATTGCTGATGTTTCAGTTGGGTTCTCGTCATATCTTTGCCATGAATGTCTTCAAAATTAAAGAAGTTATCAACATTCCTAAATTCAATAGCATGCCTGGTTCTCACCAGAACCTTAAAGGCGTAATGAATTATCGAGGCAGCGCTATTCCTATCATTGATATACGCCAAGCGATTAAAATGCGAGGCGGCTCAATAGGTAGCGATGCGCATAACGTTATCATTACGGAATATAACCGAAGCGTCCAAGGGTTCATTATTGGTAAAGTAATGAATATCGTGAACACATCGTGGGATACCATTCAACCGCCACCTAGTGGAATGGGGAAGACAAATTACCTTACTGCCATTACGCAAGTTGATGTGCAAGGTAAAAGCGAAATTGTTGAAATTATCGATGTGGAAAAAGTACTTGCCGAAATCATAGACTACGACATCTCTATATCTGAGGAAGTACTTGATGCAGATATCGTTAATCACTTCAAAGATAAAAAAGTATTAATTGTCGATGATTCAAGCACTGCAAGAAAACAAGTCAGAGACACGCTAGAGCAATTAGGAATAACCATCATTGAGAGAAAAAATGGGGCTGAGGCATTAGCGTTACTCAAGGAGTGGGCGGATGCTGGAAAGCGAGCCAGCGATGAGATATTGATGATGTTTACCGATGCTGAAATGCCGGAAATGGACGGTTATATGCTGACTTCAGAAGTACGAAATGACCCTAGAATGCTCGACCTCTTCATTACATTAAACACGTCTTTAAGTGGTAGTTTCAATGATGCTATGGTCGAAAAAGTGGGATGCGACCGTTTTATTTCCAAATTCCAACCCGACATGCTTGTAGAGGTTGCTCAACAGCGACTTCGACAGTACCTCTCAGAAAGTTAGCAATTTTCCTTGTCACTAACCCTTCTGACGATGCTATTTACCCTTAATGCTTTGAGAAATGGGTAGGTCTGCCTTACACTAACGCCTTCAATAATAAGCATGTTCAACATTCTCGCCGTCATCTGGTGAATATTTTGTGCAATGTGTGAAATGACACAATTCTTAAATGCGACCCATTTAGGATGAGGGTCGTCCGCGCCCACGTTTTTTTGATATGGCGCTTTTTCAGTTCTCAGGGAAGTTTCATGATTTATAGTAAACGCAAACTATTAACCACCTTTACGCTATGCGGCTCGCTTTTAGCACTGTCTGGGTGTGGCTCTACCTCAAATGAAAGTGCGCAAAAGACTGTTGCGCAAAACTCAGCACCTAACAATATTATCATGGTAGTAGCTGATGGAATGGGGCCTGCTTTCACTACGGCGTACCGTAATTATGTTGATGATAAAAACACCCCTGAAGTTGATGCGGTCGTATTCGATGATATTTTGATGGGGAATGCATCTACTTATCCAGCACCAGTTTCTGGTTACGTAACTGATTCAGCTGCCGCAGCTACTGCACTGGCGTCTGGTGTGAAATCTTATAACGGTGCTATTGGGGTTGATGTAGATAAGCAACCTGTTAAATCTGTCATGCATTACGCCAAATTAAAAGGTATGCGAACAGGCCTAGCGGTCACCTCACAAATTGTTCACGCTACGCCAGCGGCTTATATAGCTCACAACGAAAGTCGCCAGAACTACAATGCTATCGCCGACGATTTTTTCGATGTTCGCGTAAATGGTGAGCTTGTCGCCGATGTGATGTTAGGCGGTGGTACTGATTTTTTTGAGCGGGAAGATCGTAACATCATTG
This sequence comes from uncultured Alteromonas sp., assembly GCF_963976965.1. Lineage (NCBI taxonomy): Bacteria > Pseudomonadati > Pseudomonadota > Gammaproteobacteria > Alteromonadales > Alteromonadaceae > Alteromonas > uncultured Alteromonas sp. The sequence goes on along the minus strand of NZ_CAXBMP010000006.1, from coordinate 123,087 downwards.
GTGAATTTATTGATGCCGATTATGAATATACCGACACTTACAACCGTTTAGCGACAGTGCCTAAAGGCAGCAACGTACTGGGTTTATTTGCACCTGTAGCCTTACCTGCCATGCTAGACGACAGCCGTGATAATCGCCTTAAATACCTAACAGAACATGCTATTAAGCACTTAGAAAACGACAACGGGTATTTCTTACTGGTTGAAGCCAGCCAAGTAGACTGGGCGGGGCATGCCAATGATATCGCGTCGGCGATGGCTGAAATGCAAGACCTTGCCTACACCATAGAATTCTTAAAGACCTACGTGCAAGCGCACCCAGATACCTTGGTTATTCTAACGGCCGATCACAGCACTGGCGGTTTAACCATAGGTGCTCGAGGTGACTATAGCTGGAGCCCAGAGTATTTACATAACCTGAAAGCGTCACTGGGTACCATAGCGAAGAATATGGTTGAACACGATAATCCTGGTGACTATGTTGCCACGACTTTTGGTTTTGATGTTACCGATGAAGAAATCGCCACGCTCGATAGTATTGCACAGCAAGATGTTAAAGCGCGCTTTAATGCCCTGAAGGTATTTTTAGACAACAAAACCAACACAGGCTGGACAACATCGGGCCATACTGGTGTAGACGTAGAAGTATTCGCATTTGGCGCTGGTCACGACGATTTTATGGGCCAAATTGATAATACGGATATCGCTAAGAAGATTTTTAACTTCATTGATAATCGCAATACCACTACCCAAGGTATTTCAACAAACGTTGAGTTGATAAAAGCAACGGATAAAAAAGACGGTACCAACGCAAGCTGCGACTTTAAAGAAAATTGGCGTTGTAACTAAACGTATAGGAATACTGCGCTAATGCTGGAATTGTTAGAAGCCATTTTTGATGAAGTAAAACCTATGCTAGGGGAGGGTAAAGTCGCAGACTATATTCCTGCGCTTGCCAGTGTCGATCCTCATCAATTTGGCATCGCTATCTGTGATATTGAAGGGCACATTACGTCAATTGGTGACGCTGATGTGCCTTTTTCTATTCAAAGTATATCTAAAGTCTTCAACTTAGTGCTTGCCATGAATCACTATGGCGAGGGCATGTGGGAACGGGTAGGTTGCGAACCGTCGGGTCTGCCATTTAACTCGCTAGTACAGTTGGAATACGAAGACGGTATACCACGGAACCCGTTTATTAATGCGGGGGCATTAGTGGTGAGTGACATGACACAGTCTCGTTTCGCCTCGCCTCATATTGGTATGCGAGACTTCGTCAGGCGCTTAGCGTGTAATGAGCAAATCTTTGCTAATAAAGTGGTTGCCGATTCAGAGTTTGAACATCGGGCTAGAAATGCCGCTATGGCGTATTTAATGAAAGCTTACAATAACTTCGAGAACGAAGTTGAAGATGTATTGCATAGCTATTTTAACAACTGTGCCTTGGAAATGAGTTGTGTTGATTTAGCGCGAGCCACAAACTTCTTAGCAAATAGAGGTTACTCTAAATGTGCCGACGAACAGGTACTAAGCCCAGACCAAAATCGTCAAGTAAATGCGTTGTTAGCTACAAGCGGTATGTACGACGAAGCGGGGAGTTTTGCTTTTAAGGTTGGCTTACCAGGGAAAAGCGGGGTTGGCGGGGGAGTAATAGCCGTAGTACCTGGTCGCTTTTCTATTTGTGTGTTTTCACCTGCGCTAAACGCGGTGGGGAACTCTCATTTAGGTGTAGCTGCGCTTACGTCATTGAGCAAGCGCATTAATTGGTCGGTCTACTGATTAATAAAATCATCTAACTCTTCGCCAGTTATCTTCTTAATCTGGCTGAATAAATACCATAGTGCGGTAATAAGCAATATCATGCTGGGTATGACAATGACGGGGTAGCTTAAGGCTGTCATTCGGCCTAGTTCTTCGGTATAAGCCGTAGTGCCTGGCTCGCTAACCAAAATCACCTTGGCTAAAATGTAGTTTAAGGCAGAAGATAAAAAGAACGAGCTTGCCACAATGTATGAACTTACTGCGACTTTACGTTTAAACAAAGCCTGTTTGTTTTGTTCATCGAGTACGCGGTTCAAGTGAGGCCAGTTTATAATTTGGTCGTTTAAGATCAGCATTTTGACCAGCGGCTTTTCAGTATATTGGGTTATCAATACCGCCAAACCAATAGCCGCAGGAATAGCTGCCTCTTTAATGGCGATATACTCGGCAGGCAGTTTTAACAAACTAAAACCACCCGTTAGCAATACGCTGATAATACCTAAAACAGAAAACCCGTTTACTTTGCCTGATGCTTTCAAATCCCATAGCCCATAACCTATGGGGAAAGCGAGTGCGGCGACAATACTCCATTCGGGGCCTAAATAATCTTCAGAGCTTGCATAGCTCATTAGCACCACGGGTATAATAATATTGAAAGCAAGGTTGCCGAAAAAGCCCTGATTTTTTTGCTGCGATTGTACTTCTGCCATAACGCCTTTATCTTTCTCTTATTTGCCGCACTGTTTAATTGAGCACAATTATACGGCATCCATTCATCGTGCCCAGTGCCAAGCGGCAAATAACCCACCTAAAAAGCCAAATAGATGATATTCAAATGAAATAAATCTAGAGGTTGGCAATATACCTACCAGCATTCCGCCGTAAAGGATGGCAACAATGATAGAAATAAGCAGGTATTTCACTTTCTTACTCTTAAAACCAGCTAATACTAGGAAGCCGAAGTAGCCGTAAACCATACCACTTGCGCCAATATGCATAGCACTACGACCAAAAATCCACACCCCCAGTCCGCCAATAATCAACGTACTTGCGGTGGCGATGAGAAAGGTGCGCTTTCCCCACTGCATAGTAAGCCACATAAACAGCAATAAGGGGATAAAGTTAGCCATTAAGTGGGACGGCGTACCGTGTAAAAATGGGGCTGTGAAGATATAGGGCAAATGAGACAAGGAGCGTGGATATACGCCAAACTGATTCAAGCTATTTCCCGTTACCAGGTTCACTATCTCAATGACGATAAGAAATGCAGCCAAGGTAAGTAACACGCGAAGTTGAAAAGACAGTGGCTTCATAAACAATTTTTATTCCTTCGTTATAACACTTGCCTAGTATGGAAGTATTGCTGGGCGGCTATGCTCATTAAACAACAGCGTTTTGTTGTTCAGCTACAATCAACTACAAGATGATGTGGGGTAAATATCGAGACAAGTCTTGCGTAATCGCATTGCTGTCTTCACGCACCGAAATGCCTGCTGGCATGTCATCTACCAACCAGCTACCAATGAGTGTATGGTTTCCATCAAACACAGGAAGGGGGTGAAAAGCTTGTACAATAAACCCTTCATCTCCATACGGACCTGGGCTTAATTCCGATTCCTTTCCATTTTCAATTAATGAAATATTCGCACCTTCTCTTGAAAATAATGGCTTTTTGACCCACTTGCCGCCGTGCGTGGCATTATGAGGGGTTTTATGATGGATATTATGAGGAATATCGTCGGCGAAATAGGCAGGGAGTAAATTAGGGTGGCCTTTAAATTTCTGCCATAACAAAGGCAGTAGTGCTTTGTTTGAAATAATAGACTTCCACGCAGGTTCTAACCAATTTACCTTTGCATCAGCGAGTGAGTCACCAAACTCTTCGCGCAGGATAAACTCCCAAGGATATAACTTGAAACAATCGGTAATGGGGGCATCAGCCAGGTCGGTAAATACCCCTGTATCTGCCAAACCAATGTCTTCAATAAAAACGAAGTCGCTTTGAATACCAGCTTCTTTTGCGCAGTCTTGAAGGTATTGCACCGTCCCTCGGTCTTCTTCGGTATCTTTGCAGCAAGAGAAGTGCATTTGATTTAATTGATAATGCTGGGCTATTTCACCGAAGCGAAACACCAGCTTTTCCTGCAAGCTATTAAACTGATCAGCATTTCGCGCCAGTACACCCGCATTCACTTGTTGTTCTAACCATAGCCATTGCCAAAAACCTGATTCGTACAAGCTGGTGGGCGTATCTGCATTGTTTTCAAGCAGTTTTGCGGGGCCTTTGCCGGAATAAACTAAATCTAAGCGGGAATACAAACTAGGGTCGCGGTTGCGCCAACTGTCTTTAACTAATCCCCAGTGGGCTTCGGGAATAGAAAAGCGGGTGAGTAACTGCTCACTATTAACCACATCATCTACCACAGCTAAGCACATTTGATGAAGCTCAGCGGTGGGGTCTTCAATGTCTTTTTCAATCTGAGCAAGCGTAAATTGATAATAGGCGCGCTCATCCCAATAGGGTTCGCCATACATGGTATGAAAATGAAACCCAAATTCGCCGGCCAATTGCTGCCAACCTTTGCGAGGCTGGCATGGCATTCTAAACATGGCTTATCCGCCCCAACTGCCCTTGCGTGAGCTACTTCCCCACGATGATTTTGCCCTTACACTGCTACCAAAACCGCCGCGCTTCATTGTGCGATTTACCGTAGGTTTGGGTTTCAGTGTATCTGAGCCCACTTTGTAATTGCGCTTGCGAATATCACCGCTAAACACATTTCCATCAGCCGTAACCCAACGAGAGCGATATGAAGAGTAGGGTGAATATGAGGTATAGAGAGGCTGTGAGTAATAGCGATTTGGCGATAACAACTGACTTACCATGAAGCCTGCCATAAAGGGCATAAATACACTGCCTGAATTGGTATTCACCGTGCGGCATTGGTTGGCACCAAATTCGTACTCACAATCGTATTCGCTATTAAAGCGAGGGCTAGTACGCATGGCTTCTTCTGTCGCGGTTTTATAAGCTGCATCACAGCGCTCTACTGCATCAGGGAAATCTCGCTTGCAGTCTTCCAGTGAAGTGTAAATTTGTGCGTCTTGTTTCTCTTCACCACAAGCACTTAGGAAAACGCTGGCAATACCAATAGCGAGAGGCTTTAACGCGTAGCTTTTGCGCATACGAGAAAGGTTAATACCTGAGCTACGTTTTCGGCTGGTGGCAGAACCACTTGACTGATTATCTGTCATAGCATCTTGTGCTGCGTGTGATTTATTAGAGTTTGTCATGGGTCCCCCTTAATAGGTCATGCATGCCGCATTTAATAAACCCACTGCAATAGACATACTGGCTAGCATCACGCCTGCAGAAACTTCATTTTCGTTAATACGCTGAGCAATTTTAGGCATAAAGGTAAAACGTAATAACGCAAAGGCTAACGATTGCGCAATAATAGCGACAACAGCCCAAATAATGAAATCGACAATAGCGACTGAGTGTGTCGCTGCGCTAGCAAGTGCAATAGCAAAACCAACAATCGCGCCGCCAAAACCAATTGCAGCTGCTACGTTTTTCTCTTCTTTAACTAGTTTCCACTCATCATGTGGGGTCACTAGGGCATACACCAGTTTGAAGACGAATAAGAAAACAATTGAGAGGCCGAAATACACCGCAAAGTTATCTAATCCTGCCAATGAGTCCATAATAGTGTTCATAGAACGTCCTTACCTTTATATGTCGATTAACCGTTTATCGTAATGTCTGCGGGCTCTACGTCAAACCCCGTGGAAATAACTAGGCAGCGGTCGAAATTGCTACCCACTATCTTTTCTTCGCCCGCCACCAGTAATGACTCCACTCTATCATTTTCTATCTCTCGTTCGTAGAGCATCATAAACTGATCGGTAGTGCTGATATCTTCATCTTCTTCGTAGGTGGTTTCTGTCACTGCTACGGGCGGTGATTCTGCCCCTACGGCCTCCCAGACTCGCTTAAATACTTTGCCATCAAGAGTATAAGTAGGTTGGCTAATCAGGGTATTTACGCACGATTTCCATTGCTGTTCACTGCCAATGGTTTCAGTACTGTAAAAATGCCAAAGTTTAACGTCGGTAATATGATTCTCTGTAAGCCCGCCATCAAGTACTACTTGTAAAAAACCATCATCGTCTGTGTAAAAGCGCAGCAAAGTACCGCCAGTATCAAGTGGTGCTTCACCCACGGCTTGAATCAGCTGAGAGCGAGCGGCTCCCTCGATGGTAAGGGAAGGCTCTAATAACGACAGCTTTAAATTATCTAGCTCGAATGAACCACCTAAATACAAGCCCATCACTTCAGGCGCTTTGGGTTTTTCTGGCGCTTTTTTCTTAAATAATTTACTAAACACAATACACTCCTGTGCTATTCGGCGTCTAACGATGGCCAATTGATAGCATTAATGCGCCTGTCGGCAATGTAAAATAAGGTATCGCCTGGTGCTAGGGTTGAGTCTAACGGCGGGTTCACCACCATGTCTTTCACTTGGCCGTGTGGGGCATAACCAATAAATATGGCATCGTGTCGGCGCTTTAAGTTCATAAATAGTTTGGCAACGGAAATAGAAGGACTGTCTTTAGGTATTTTCACTGAGAACTGCGCTTGCCCTTCGCCAATGCTTAATAAGTCGTGGTGCAGCATACTGGAACCGGGATCGAATGCCGCTTTCGCCAGCATTTCAACGGCAACACTAGGTGTACATTCCACTTTTGGGCAGTGTTCTTGTAGCAAGCCTACTAGGCTATCATCATTGAAATAAGCAACTTGATGGGCTTGCGGATTTCGTTTCGAACAATACAGCGCAGTGGTCATAGTGACATCATCTTGTGGATTGTCGATGAGAATTGTTTGAGCCGCGTCAATACACGCCCGATCCATATCGTCGTCTTTGTTAAACGAGTCTACTTTAACGAATTCTATAATACCTGGCATGGGGTTGGTGATATCCGCTTTTACACACAGAACAATGTCGGGCCGTTCGGTCATGGCTTCGCGTTCTTGCAATAACAAATTTAACAACAACATAGTGCGTTGCTCATTCCAACCAATCACCAATATATGTTTACTAACATTTAGGCTTGTCATGCCCATTACCCCTTTTTTCCATTGTTCAGATACCCAGGCTGCAATTCGGCCAATTACCATGGCAAAAATACTTAGTCCTAAGGGAATAACGTAAAGTGCTACGATGAGCTTGCCGGCGGAGGTCGTGGGTGATAAATCGCCATAACCCACCGTCGATGCGGTAACAGCTAACCAGTAGATAAAATCGGCTTGTGCAATTAATGCATTTTCGTTGGCGGCATAGAGTAGCCAATAACTACTCACACCATAGAAGGCGGTAGCGCCTAAAATCGTGTACCAACGAGATTCGGCGAAATACTGCAGCATGATTTTGCGCAGCTGTATCCATTGCGACATAGCGAGAAACAACCTTTGTTTGTCTTTCTTTAACTGTGCCTTTAAGCGAGGAATATGTCTATAAAAGACGAAACGGGAGCCTAAGCTCCCGTTAAATATTAATTTATTTGCCTAAAATACGAGCAAGTTCATCATCGGCGGAGGTTTTTCCCCCTTTTATACCGGCTTCAGAAAGGCGCTTTTCTAAATCGCTGCTCGACTCTTCAGTGGCAAGTTCTTCCGCCGCTTGAAGTTCAGCGTTGCGCATCTTCTGCTTATCTTGAATGCGTGAAAGCGATTCCGTTGCAGTTTTCATCTTGCTGTTCGCGCCCATGTGGCGAGACGAAACAGCAACTTGAGCCTTTTGTACACTTTCAGTGGCTTTCACCATATCCACTTGCTGCTCTAAACGGCGTAAGTTTGCTTTTGCTTGCTGGATATTCTGTGCCAATTGCTTTTCTGATTGTTGGAACTGATCAAGATACGCTTGTTCTTGCGCTTGCTCTTCTTTCAACTCAGATACCTTTTGGGCACAATCAAGGGCTAACTGACGATCGTTATCAATAGCTTTGCGTGCATGCGCTTCGTATTCTTCAATGGAAGAATTAAAGCTAGCGACTTTTTGCTGAGACAACTTACATTTCGCTAAAATCTGCGTTCTAGCATGATCAGATTTACGTAACTCTTCTTTAGCTTCTCTAATTTCCTGCTCCAGAATACGGATAGCCTGGCTATCTACTACCGACTGTGCCGCTTCGTTGGCACCACCCTTTACTGCAGTAACTAATTTTTTCCAAACTGACATTCGCTTCTCCTTCGAAGTAAATATTAACTAAGGTGTGTTTCGTAGGCATCTAAAAATGATGCAACGTTCTGAAACAGTGTTTCTACTTCAATCACAATACTTTCTGATTTCGATTGGGCACTAAGCGCACCAAAGGCAACGTAGTATTCCTCATCGCCAACAGTGGAAATACCAACCGTAGTTAACGGGAACAACATATGGGTAGATAAAATTTCGTGATCTAAAGCCGCTTTGTCTTTCACTTCCGATGAAGCAAACAATAAGGTTTCCACTAAAATTTGCTCGCCGCTAATAGCCAGCCACGCGTCTATACCGTCTTGATTCGCAATGAGTAAACAGTTTTCCTCACGCGTCACCACAAAGTCATCGTGCTCTTTAAACAAAGATTCGATGCTTTCTAGATCCCAACTCATACAGTTCTCCTTTTCGATTGAAGCGATAATGTCGAGTGCCACTGTAACCACAATTTACGCACTCGCCAATATTCTTGACTTGCAGTGTAGACGTATTATGCCATAATCGTCAATAACGAATATGCTTTTAATGTGTAAAAAAGTGTGTTTTTTGTAAAATATACGTCACAAATGGGGTGTTTAATTGAGTGCTAAAAATGCATGGCGACAAACCGTAGCGCGACTCGTTAAGTCTGAAATGTCTGTGCGTGGAGTGAAATATCAAGCGCTCAGTCAGCGTTTAGCCGACATTGGTGTAGAACAAAGTGCTGATAATTTAAGAAACAAGGTGAATAAAGGCATCATGGGCGCAGATTTGTTAGTACAAATATTATACGTCCTTAAAGCGAGAGCAGTAGATGCGGCATTAATAGAAGAAATCTTAACTGATCTTGACGATACAAACAGGTAAAATGCTTCATTGCAAAAGGATATGAAGTGAAAAGCTCGCTTAAGAAGTCGGTAGCAATCGACAAGCGAAAAAAAACCCGACAAATGTCGGGTCTAAGATAAGGAATGTTAAGGGAGAACATCATCACTATCTGGGATAAATCTTAACCGTTTAAGATTTTTTCTTCTATCTTTGTTTGATATTCGACCGTATTGGGTTCCATAAGTAGGTATAGTAAATTATACATGGCTACTTTAGGCTAATAAAAATAACAGGTTGAATGAGTGATTGAAGTTGTATTTCGGTTGAAATAACCAATGTGCATAAAACTTAAATTTACTTAATATTCAACTTTTGTCTTAATTCTTTAGTTCAATTTTAGCGTTTTAAATAGTAAATATGAAATTATCAGATTATCGCTTCACACTACCAGAAAACCTGATTGCCAAGTACCCAACAGAAAATAGAACGGCAAGCCGTTTACTTCAGTTGAATGGTAAGTCGGGCGCAGTTACTCACGCTATGTTTAACGATATGCTGTCGTTAGTAGAAGAGGGTGACCTTCTGGTATTTAATAATACGCGGGTTATACCTGCGCGGCTGTTAGGCAAGAAAGAAACCGGTGGCCACGTTGAGGTGCTTATTGAACGTATTTTAACCGAGCACACCGCTCTTGCACATGTGCGCGCTAGTAAAGCGCCAAAGCCAGGTACCCGCCTTTTGCTAGAAGAGCAAGTGAATATCACGGTTGAAGGGCGTGATGATGCTTTGTTCTTGTTGCGCTTCGACCATGAAGAAACGGCACTTTCATTGTTAGAGCAGTATGGCCATATGCCATTGCCACCCTATATTGACCGCCCTGATGAATCTACCGACAAAGAACGCTATCAAACGGTTTACAATGAAACGCCAGGCGCAGTTGCTGCGCCAACGGCGGGCTTACACTTCGATGACAATATGCTTGCGGCGTTAAAAGCAAAAGGCGTGAACTTGGCTTTTGTTACTTTGCACGTTGGTGCAGGTACTTTCCAACCTGTAAGGGTGGAAAATATCGAAGAGCATAAAATGCATGCTGAGTATGCCGAGGTATCTCAAGAAGTGGTAGATGCCGTATTGGCAACCAAAGCAAAAGGTAAGCGGGTGATTGCGGTAGGCACTACATCGGTACGTTCGTTAGAATCTGCGGCAAAAGCCAGTGCAGAGCAATCAATCGAAAATAATACAGATGAAAACCCTGTGATTGCGCCGTTTTACTCAGATACTGAAATTTTTATTTATCCGGGCTTTACCTTCAAAGTAGTCGACGCCATGTTCACTAATTTTCATTTGCCCGAATCGACACTAATGATGCTGATAAGTGCTTTTGCTGGTAGAGAAAATGTGATGAATGCTTATCAAGAAGCCATCGAGAACGAGTACAGGTTCTTCAGTTATGGCGACAGCATGTTTATCGAAAAAGCCTAATTGAAAGATAAAGCTTCAGCGATATTTTAGGGAATAGGGCAGAGGATGACCGCCCTATTTCTTTATCTCAACGATAAACATGCGTATTGGGCATGATCTCAGAAGAATAACTGGTATAATCGCCCACAATTTCGTTTGACCCAGCGCCAGAGCGCGCACCTGATTGGGAACGCTTTACATGCAATTTGAGTTGTTGAAAACCGATGGTAAAGCCAGACGCGGACGTCTGGTTTTTGATCGTGGTGTGGTAGAAACCCCAGCATTTATGCCTGTGGGAACTTACGGCACAGTAAAAGGGATGACCCCTGAAGAATTAGAAGACAGTGGTGCACATATTTGCCTTGGCAATACATTCCACTTGATGCTGCGCCCGGGCACAGGCGTTATACGTCAGCATGGCGACCTGCATGATTTTATGCATTGGGATAAGCCTATCCTTACCGATTCAGGCGGCTTCCAAGTATTCAGTCTAGGTGATTTGCGTAAAATCACTGAAGAAGGGGTAACCTTCCGCTCGCCAATTAACGGCGAAAAGATTTTACTTACGCCAGAAAAATCAATGGAAGTGCAGCGCGATCTGGGTTCCGACATCGTGATGATTTTCGATGAGTGCACGCCTTTTCCTGCCACTGAGCAAGAAGCGCGCGTTTCTATGGAAATGTCATTACGCTGGGCGAAGCGAAGCAAGGAATCTCATGGCGACAGTCCTGCTGCTTTGTTTGGTATCATCCAAGGTGGCATGTATGAAGGTCTGCGTGATGTATCGCTAGCTGGGCTAGAAGCTATTGGCTTCGATGGTTATGCTATTGGTGGCTTATCGGTTGGTGAGCCTAAAGAAGATATGATCCGCATTATCGACCATACTGCGCCGCAAATTCCAGAAGACAAACCACGCTACCTAATGGGTGTAGGTAAACCAGAAGATATTGTAGAAGCGGTGCGCCGTGGTATCGATATGTTCGATTGTGTTATGCCAACTCGTAATGCAAGAAACGGTCATTTGTTTGTTACCGATGGCGTAGTGAAAATTCGTAATGCGGTCCACCGCAACGATACCTCGCCCCTTGATGAAAATTGTGACTGTTACACTTGTAAAAACTATTCTCGCTCTTATCTACATCATTTAGATAAGTGTAATGAGATTTTGGGTGCGCGTTTAAACACCATCCATAACCTTCGTTACTACCAACGTGTTATGCAAGGCCTTCGCGATGCTATTGAAGCAGATTCGTTGGACGAATTCGTACACACTTTCTATGAACAAAAAAATATGCCGGTTCCGGCACTATAACAACGAAAATATTTGGGGAATTTTATGAGCCTATTTATCTCAAGCGCACATGCGCAAGCTTCTGGCGGCGCTGCACAAGGCGGTGGCATGGAAATGATCATCATGTTGGCCGTATTCGGTTTAATTTTTTACTTCCTACTTTATCGCCCTCAAGCGAAGCGTGTAAAAGAGCATAAAAACTTAGTTACTTCATTAGGTAAAGGCGATGAAGTGCTAACGCAAGGTGGTATTGTTGGTCGTATTACGAAAGTGTCTGACGACAAAGATTTTATCGAAATTTCTCTTAACGACACGAACAACATTGTTGTGCAGAAGTCGTCTGTAACAGCTGTGTTGCCAAAAGGCACTATGAAGTCGCTGTAATTGACAAACGCCGGGGCCGGGACCTTCCCGGTACTGGCACGAAAGGAACTATCCAGTGCTAAATAAAAATTCAATCTGGAAAGTGCTAAGTACGCTTATCGTCATTGGACTATGCGCACTTTATGCACTTCCCAACATTTACGGTGAAGATCACGCGGTGCAGATCTCTGCAGGTCGTGATGCTGTCGTTACCGAGTCGATGGTAGGCCAAGTTGAGTCTGCATTATCGGCTAAAGGCATTACCCCCAAACGCATCGAATTTGAAGATGAACAAATTCTTGTTCGAATTTCAGATTCAGACACTCAATTAGTTGCCCGTGAAGTGTTAGAAGATGCTCTTGGCGACGATTATTTCGTGGCAATGAACCTTGCACCTGATACGCCAGAATGGCTTGAAGGGTTAGGTGGCACGCCAATGAAACTTGGTTTGGATTTACGCGGCGGCGTTCATTTCTTAATGGAAGTGGATATGACCGAAGTGATCACCAAGTCATTGGAAGATGCTGAAAGCGGTTTTCGTACTTCTCTTCGTGAAGAAGGCATTCGCTATCGCGGTGTTACGCAAAAAGACGACTATGTAGAAATTACCTTCCGCGATGAAGAAACGCTTGATAAAGCAGAGTTTTTCCTACGCAATCAAAATCGTGACCTTACGTTAAACCAAACTGATGATTTAGTTCTTCGCGCGGTTTTCTCAGAAGCTAAACTTCAAGAGATTCGCGAGAATGCGGTTAAGCAAAACATTACTATTATTCGTAATCGTGTTAACCAGTTAGGTGTTGCTGAGCCTTTGGTTCAAAAGCAAGGTGCTGACCGTATTGTTGTGCAACTTCCAGGTATTCAAGACACCGCTCGTGCAAAAGAAATTCTAAATGCAACGGCAACGCTAGAATTTAGAATGGTTGACCAGAAAAACGATGTACGTGATGCATTAAATGGCCGCGTACCTGCTGGATCTCAAGTCATTGAAGACCAGCAAGGCATTCCTCAGCTTCTTGAAAAACGCATTATGCTTACCGGAAGTCATATCATTGATGCCAATAGTGGTGTAGATGAATACGGTTTGCCTAACGTTAATATTTCACTTGATTCAGAGGGCGGCAATAAAATGTCTCGCTCGACCCGTGGCAACATTGGCAAACCAATGGCTACGGTATTTATTGAATACAAGTCGAACGGCGAGCGTAATAAAGACGACAAGCTAATCTTCGAAAAGCACGAACAGGTTATTTCCGTAGCCACTATTCGTGCACAGTTAGGCAGTAAGTTTCAAATTACGGGTCTAGATTCACCAAAAGAAGCGCGTGATTTAGCCTTGTTACTCCGTGCCGGAGCATTGATTGCGCCTATCCAAATTGTTGAAGAGCGCACAGTAGGGCCAAGTTTAGGTAAAGAGAACATTGAGCTTGGTACACAAGCTATTGTGTATGGTTTGTTGGCGGTACTTGTGTTTATGCTCATTTACTACAAAGCCTTTGGTATTGTGGCAAACATTGCACTTATCACCAACTTGGTGATGATTGTGGGTATTATGTCTATGATCCCTGGTGCGACGCTAACCTTACCGGGTATGGCGGGTATCGTACTTACCGTAGGTATGGCAGTAGATGCCAACGTGCTGATATTCGAGCGTATTCGCGAAGAGATACGTGATGGAAGAAGCCCTCAACAGGCCATTCATCATGGCTATGACAGCGCGTTCTCTACCATTTTAGATGCTAACATCACAACGTTCATTGCGGGTCTAATTCTGTTCGCTGTAGGAACCGGTCCAATTAAAGGCTTCTCTATTACGCTAATGATTGGTATTGCTACCTCTATGTTTACTGCCATTTTACTAACACGCGTTATCGTTAACGCAGTGTGGGGCGGTCGACGTAATGTACAGAAATTAGCGATATAGGAGCAGGACATGCAATTATTAAAGTTATCTGAAACCATTAATTTCATGCGTCTGCGTGTGCCAGCGATGGTGCTATCTACCATTCTTATTTTAGGCTCATTCGTCTCTTTGGGCGTTAACAGTCTTAATTGGGGATTAGATTTCACTGGCGGAACGCTAATTGAAGTGGGTTACGAAGATTCGGCAAACCTAGAATCGATTCGTGCGTTACTTAATAACGCGGAATTCGAAGACGCTATTGTACAAAACTTTGGTAGCAGCCAAGAGGTGCTAATTCGTATTGCACCTCGTGACGGTGTTAAAGCGGCCACCATTGGTGAGCAAGTATTAGCAGCGTTACGTGCCGACGGCACTACGGTTGATATGCGTCGTATTGAATTCGTAGGGCCAAATGTGGGTGAAGAGCTTACTGAGCAGGGTGGTTTGGCCATGCTAGTGGCGCTCATCTGTATATTGGTTTACGTTGCCATGCGTTTTGAATGGCGTTTCGCGCTAGGTTCGGTATCGGCCCTTGCTCATGATGTTATTCTAACCTTGGGGTTATTTTCGATACTTCAAATTGAGTTTGATTTAACGGTACTCGCAGCGGTATTAGCGGTAATTGGTTACTCGCTTAACGATACTATTGTTGTCTCTGATCGTATTCGTGAAAACTTCCGCAAAATTCGTAAAGGCGAGCCTATTGATATTATCAATATCTCGCTTACGCAAACCTTGAACCGTACCATTATCACGTCATTAACCACGGTATTGGTATTGGTAGCACTGTTTTACAAAGGCGGCGCACTCATTCATGGTTTTGCAACTGCATTGTTGTTTGGTGTTGTTGTTGGTACGTATTCTTCCGTTTATATTGCAAGCTCAGTTGCACTAGCACTGGGTATTAGTAAAGAAGATTTGATGCCACCTCAGGTAGAAAAAGAAGGCGCTGATTTAGACCCAATGCCCTAACTTTTGACGCTAGGTTTACAAGTTACAAAAAGCTAGTCAGCAATTGACTAGCTTTTTTTTGCTTTCAATTTACGCTGCAGGAGTTAGGCGGGCTTTTAAGGCGTCTTTGTAACGCCTAGAGACGGGAACTTCAGTGCCATTTAACAATGTTAAAGTGCCATCTCCGCTGTCTTCAAATCGTATGTTGTCTATAAGTGTGCTTTGCACCACATAGGAACGATGCACACGAATAAAGCCTTTTTCACTAGCGTGTTCACAGAAATGTTTCATGGTATACCGTAATGGAAAGGTCGACTTCACCGTGTGCAGATTAATATAGTTGCCCGATGCTTCTACCCAATAGACGTCACTAAGTTTTACTAAAAATTCTCTGTTTAGCTTCTTTACCAACAAATTGTCGGGCATGCCCGAGGTGGAGGGATTCCCTCTAGCGCCATTAACTTCCACACGCTCATCATGCTCCCGAATAACGGAAGCCTCTCCTATAAGTCTTCTATAACTGAACATTATGATGTAATAAAAGGTGATAAGGGTGATATAACCCCATAAATCCTTACGGTACTCATAGAAAAATTCGTTGGCTATAGGTCCAAAATTGTATTCCTTGTCCGATAGTAAATAGCACAGCTCTCTAAAGGCCACCATCAAAGTGACATGTGCAATTGAAAAAAGGCTCGCAAACGCAAAATGCCAAAGTAGCCATGTTCTAACCCCAAATGCGTAAGTATCAAGTTTACGAATGAAATAAATAAGGGGGACGACTAATAATGCAGTGGCCAATGCGCTGCTATATTCCCACAGATAAGGCTCCCACAAAGCCGTACTGTTATTTGAATCCCTCGATAGCTCTGTCCAATCTGATGCAGCATTAATCGAGTTATTCAAAAATAAATATATCACTAGCAGTAAAAACGCTGCCCATTTGTGATATCGCTCTGTATTGCGAAAAAATTGACTGAGTTTTTCGTCACTGCTACCCACCGCTTACCCCCAATTACTCATTCCTTCGTCACTCTATGCTAGTGCAAGTAAGAAAATGTACGTTATATCAAACACTATTACTACATTATTGAATAGGACAGACAGAAATGACACAAGCAATAAATCGCAGCGAATCAACCCGATTTTATGCACTCGATGCATTAAGAGTTATTGCGTTTGGTGTGTTAATTCTCTATCACATTGGTATGTACTACGTGTTGGAATGGGGATGGCATATCAAAAGTGAACAGCCTCAAGCGTGGCTGCAAGACGTGATGATTTTAACTAATCAGTGGCGAATGTCGCTGTTATTTCTAATTTCTTCGATGGTACTGACGGTATTGTTGACGCGCGTAGAGCCTAAACCGCTTTTATTCTTAAAACGGGCAGGGGAGTTGATAACTCAGCGAACTCAACGATTAATGATTCCGTTATTATTTGGCATGTTTGTGATAGTTGCCCCACAAGTTTATATTGAATGGACGGTTAATGGGGTGATAGACACCACTTTTACGCAGTTCTATTTAGAATACATTAACCCTAATACTCAGTGGCTTGCCGAGCGTCATTCTGACATTGGCTTACTCACGTGGAATCACCTTTGGTTTTTACCTTACTTGTGGGTGTATTCGTTACTGTTAATTTTGCTGTTTCCGATAATGGCTCAGTTAGCAAAACTCCAGATTGGAATAATAAGCTTTTCTTTTGCATCCTCTACAGCAATGGTCGCAATATGGCTAATGCTGCGAAATACATACCCCACTACACACGATTTGCTAAATGACTGGTACAGCCATGCTAAATACTTCCTTGTTATGGTGGTAGGTGCCGTTATCATTTTGCAGCCCAAGCTATGGGAAGCACTAGAGCGTACTCGTTATGTAAGCGCGGTGGTGGCGTTGTGCATGTATTCACTTATTATCGCAGATAGGCATGACATGTTTGGGCCTGTTGGCGACTGGATGACTGAGTATTGGTGGTTCAGAGTGATGGTCGGTTATATTGTAGTGCTGAATCATTGGGCTTGGTTGGCGGCGATACTGGGCTTTGGTAAGCGTTACTTAAATAAACCCATGGGCTGGGTAAAATACCTTAATGGCGGTGTGCTTCCCTACTACATGATGCACCAAACACTGATTGTAGTGGCCGCGTATAGCCTGCATTCAATAGGCTTTCCAGTAGGCATTCAGTTTGTGCTCATTTTACTATTTACGTTAGTTGGTTGTGCGCTAACTTATGAACTTGCCAAAAGAAACATGGTTACACGACTACTATTTGGCTTGAAGGGAAAGTCGCAAGAAACTAACCGAGATACTGATACAACCATTACGCCATCTTCTGCATCGGTTTATTCAAAGACCGCGATTAAAGCGCCTACTAAAGCGCCTACTAAAGCCAGCTACTAAAGCGGTTACAAATTTAGCAATAAGACCAGCTACTAAGCGAGCAGCAAAGCCAGTCTGAAAGTTAGCAAAAATAGCCAGCTTATAAACAGGCACAAAAAAGCGGTGTATGAACACCGCTTTTTCACTTTATATAAGACACTAAGTCAATGAGCTGCCTTCTAAAATTCAAAGGCTATTTTAAATGCTTAACTAAGCCTTGAACTACCTTGGCGCTACCAGCAACAATTTCACCGCTATAAAGTGGATCGTTACCGCCTTTAAAGTCGGTGACTAGGCCGCCAGCTTCTCGAACAATAAGTTCGCCTGCTGCGATATCCCACGTTTTAATACCACGTTCCCAGTAGCCATCATGACGGCCTGCAGCAACGTAGGCTAAATCTAACGCTGCACTACCTGCACGGCGAATGTCGCCACACTCATGGAAAATTTTGTTTAGGCTTAGCGCATACTCGCCAAACTTAGCTTTGTTTTTAAACGGCATGCCAGTAGCGAGAATAGTCTCATTTAAATCACGAGGCTTAGACGCACGAATACGGTAACCATTCAACTGAGCACCTTGACCACGGCTAGCAGTGAATAATTCGCTACGGATAGGATCGAATACAACAGCTTGGTCTAGACGACCTTTGTGAAGTAATGCAATAGAAACGGCAAAGTGAGGAATGCCTTTAATGAAATTGGTGGTGCCATCTAGCGGGTCGATAATCCACTGAAAGTCAGTGTCTGCGCCGGCAGTTTCACCAGACTCTTCGCCCAAAAAGCAGTGATTTGGGAATGATTGCTGAATTTTAGCAATAATAGCTTGTTCAGCTTCTTTATCAATTTGCGTAACGTAGTCGTTAGCGCCTTTTGATTCAGTTGCTACTTCGTTGTGTTTTTCGAAACCACGAACAATAATTGTGCCAGCCGCACGCGCTGCGCGCACCGCAATATTCAGCATAGGATGCATAGATAAACCACCAATTGTAAAAGACCAAAGAACAGACCTTGACCATAGGTTAGCCCAACATGCGTTTTACGCAAGTGACCCACAAGGTAAGGTGTTCAAAACGCGCGCATCTTAACCAGAATGGTCGTGTGATGCAAATGAAATGTGGGTAGGTCGCACAACTACGGATGATGCCGACTGGTTTGAGGCATCAATGTAGGCCTTCAGATAGCCATCTATACCGCCATTGTGCTACCATTCGCTCAATATTGACGAGGCTACAGGTAATAAAAAGCATGCTCGAGAACATCCGTATTATTTTGGTGAGTACATCACACACTGGTAACATTGGCTCCACGGCCAGAGCCATGAAAACCATGGGCTTGAGTAGCCTTTATTTAGTTAATCCTGTTCATGAACCTGATGGCCAAGCAAGTGCCTTGGCTGCAGGTGCTGGAGACGTTCTCGCCAATGCTAAAATAGTGAATACGTTAGAAGAAGCCGTGTCTGATTGTGGTTTGGTGGTAGGTACCTCGGCCCGTTCTAGAACCCATTCATGGCCTATGCTTGGGCCACGTGAATGCGGCGAAAAGCTAGTACAGGAAGTCAGTAATTTCCCCGTAGCACTGGTATTTGGCCGTGAAAATAGTGGATTAAGCAACGAAGAGTTGCAGCAGTGTCACTTCCATATGTGTATTCCAGCAAACCCAGAATACAGCTCGCTTAACTTAGCCGCCGCGGTACAAACCTTATGTTATGAAATTCGTATGGCCTATCTTAATCGCGAAACCTACCCCAGCGTTGAAGAAGAGTACCCACTAAACGAAGATTTAGAGCGTTTCTATACCCATTTGGAAAAGACTTTGGAAAGCACCTCTTTCATTCGTAAAAGCCACCCTGGTGTAGTGATGACTAAACTTCGACGTTTGTTCAATCGTGCCCGTCCTGAGTCACAAGAACTTAATATTTTACGTGGTATTTTGGCATCTATTGATAAATCGGTGAAAGGAGATAACGCTCCAGCGTCTGACCCTGAGTCAAAAGTAAATAAAGAAAATAACTAATAGCTAATAACGTAACTAGGCGAGGCACTTGTGTTCTCCAGAATTAAAGATGACATTCAAGGGGTATTTCATCGTGACCCTGCGGCACGAAATACCTTTGAAGTTTTAACCAACTACCCAGGTTTACATGCGGTGTGGCTGCATCGTGTTAGTCACAAATTGTGGAAAGCTAATTGGAAATGGTTGGCACGCAGTCTCTCCACATTTAACCGTTGGCTGACTGGGATTGAAATTCACCCAGGCGCTACCTTAGGGCGCCGTGTATTTATCGACCATGGCATGGGCGTAGTGATTGGTGAAACTGCAGAAGTGGGCGACGATGTTACCTTGTATCACGGGGTGACATTGGGCGGTACAAGTTGGACGCCGGGGAAACGTCATCCTACGTTAGAAAAAGGCGCGGTAGTGGGCGCGGGTGCTAAAGTACTCGGCCCTATCACCATAGGTGAAAATGCCAAAGTAGGCTCAAACTCCGTGGTGGTGAAAGATATACCTGCAGGTGCCACTGCAGTGGGTATTCCTGGGCGTATTATTATCTCTAAACAACAAAGCGACGCCGTCCAACTGAACCCCAACCGCAATAAAATTGCCGAAAAATACGGGTTCGATGCTTACGCTGTTGCACCAGATAATCCAGACCCAGTAGCTAATGCAATGGGCATTATGCTAGAGCATATGCATCAAATGGATACCAAGGTGGAAGAGATGTGCAAGGTAATTCAATCCCTCGGTGGGGATGTTTGTACTGATAACTTACATAACATATCTGCGCAAGATTTTGCCGATACGGGAATTGAGTTTGCAGACGAGAGTAAAGCCAAAGCTGGCCAAGAGGCGTTCGACCCTGCTATTTAGCCGACGCTTGGGTAGTCGAAATGAAAAAGTAAGCGCGTAACTCACTGGCGTAAGCTGCTAATTTTACGGTTTATTTTTTGCGTAGCTAAAAGCGATTAACTCAATCAATAATACTTGACTAAATTACTAGGTCTTATACTTGACCAATTTAGTCAGGTATGTGAAAATTCTTGCTATCTTAATAGCGGGAGGATTCTATGAAATTAACATCTAAAGGGCGCTACGCAGTAACGGCAATGCTTGATGTAGCATTGCATTCGACACGCGGTCCTGTGCCTCTCGCTGATATCTCTGAACGCCAAGCTATTTCGCTATCTTATTTAGAGCAGCTTTTCTCTCGATTACGTAAAGATCAGCTAGTCGATAGTGTTCGTGGACCAGGTGGTGGCTATTTACTAGGGCGCGATGCTACCAATATATCAATTGGTGAAGTTATTCGTGCGGTAGATGAATCGGTAGATGCTACCCGTTGCCAAGGCCAAGCGGATTGTCAAAGTGGCGACCGTTGCCTAACCCATAGTTTATGGCAAGATTTGAGCGATCGTATAAGCTCTTTTTTAAACGATATTACCCTTGGTGAATTAATGGCCAAGCGCGATGTTCAAGAAGTGGCTGGGCGTCAAGATAAAAGTACGTCTTTACGTAATGTAGCCAACGATATCGAAGTTAGTTTCCAGTTATAACATCAGTTTTAGAGAATGTATTAATCGCTATGTCTCGTTCAACACCTATTTACTTAGATTATGCCGCTACCACACCTGTCGACCCACGGGTTGCAGAAAAAATAGTGCAGTGCCTGACGATAGACGGCAATTTCGGTAACCCAGCTTCCCGTTCGTATCGTTTTGGTTGGATGGCCGAAGAAGCGGTAGATGTAGCCCGCAATCAAATAAGCGATGCACTGAACTGCGATCCACGCGAAATTGTATTTACCTCGGGTGCGACAGAGTCAAACAACTTGGCTATTAAAGGCGTAGCCGAAGGCTATGCGAATAACGGTAAACATATTATTACCGTTAATACCGAACACAAAGCAGTATTAGATACCTGTGAACATTTAGAGAAACAAGGGTTTGAAGTGACTTACCTAGATGTGGATACATCAGGTCTTATTTCACTTTCACAGCTTGAAGCAGCAATAACTACCGACACCATTTTGGTCTCAGTAATGCACGTGAACAACGAATTAGGTGTTGTTCAAGATATTAGTGCTATTGGTGAGCTTTGCCGTGCTAAGAACATCCTGTTTCACGTAGATGCGGCGCAGAGTGTGGGTAAGCTTCCCATTGACTTGCAAGCATTGCCAGTCGACTTGTTATCTATTTCAGCGCATAAAATTTATGGTCCGAAAGGCATGGGCGCCTTATACGTTCGCCGTCGACCAAAAATCAATTTAGCTGCCCAAATTCATGGTGGCGGACACGAACGGGGTATGCGTTCAGGCACGTTGGCAACACACCAGATTGTGGGGATGGGCGAAGCGATACACCTTGCCTATCAGCAGTTAGAGCATGATATCGCCCACATTAGCAAGTTGAAAACCGCGTTGTGGGAAGGGCTAAGCCAGTTAGATGATATTCACCTTAATGGCCATGAAACTCAGCGAATAGCGAACATTTTAAATGTGAGTTTTGGTGGTGTGGATGGGGAAAGTATGATGATGGCGATGAACGATATTGCGGTATCGTCTGGTTCTGCCTGCACATCGGCAAGCTTAGAACCCTCATACGTATTACGCGCCATTGGTAGAAGTAGTGAACTGGCTCACGCTGGAATACGTTTCAGTATAGGCAGGTTCACCACATTAGATGACATCACTTACGTCATCAATAAAGTGACAGATGTTGTTACCCGTTTACGCGAGGCGACTGTATTGGCCGCAAGCCGATAGCACCTTTTACTGCACGTTATCGTAATTACCGATTGGTATGATATTTAATTTTTATTTAACTGGGCTGTTGAATATTTGAGTGAAATACTCAGGTATTATATAATACGGCTCCAAAATTTTAGGCTGTCTAGATATTCGATAGGAATATCGCAAATACGTTTTGGCAAATACGTAAGTAGCTAAAACGGCAACGTGACTTACTGGCAAGACCGAGAGGCCAGTAGTGAAGGCAGCGAACGCAGGCAAACAAGTGAGATCCCAACATGAGTGAACAGATCGAACAGGCGTTAGAAAGAAAGTACGATGCTGGATTTTATTCAGAGATCGAATCTGAGACTTTTGAAAGTGGCCTCGACGAGTCAGTAATTCGCCGTATTTCAGCAATGAAAAACGAACCAGAGTGGATGCTAGAGTGGCGCTTAAAAGCGTATCATTCATGGCTTGAAATGGAAGAGCCTGATTGGGCCCACGTCGACTACCCTAAAGTTGACTATCAAGCCATTTCTTATTACTCAGCGCCAAAGAGTATGAAAGATAAGCCTCAGTCACTTGATGAAGTTGATCCTGAACTACTGCGTACCTACGAAAAGTTAGGTATTCCGTTGCATGAACAAGAAATGCTTGCGGGTGTTGCTGTGGATGCGGTATTTGACTCAGTTTCAGTGGTAACGACTTTTCGAAGCAAGTTAGAGGAAGCGGGCGTTATCTTTTGCCCTATCTCTGAAGCACTTGTGAAATACCCAGATTTAGTGAAAAAGTACATCGGCTCGGTAGTACCGCGCACCGATAACTACTTTGCCGCACTAAACAGCGCGGTATTTACCGATGGGTCATTTGTTTATATTCCTAAAGGCACACGCTGCCCTATGGAGCTTTCTACGTATTTCCGTATAAATGAAATGAACACCGGTCAGTTTGAACGTACGTTAATCGTTGCCGAAGAAGGCAGCTATGTAAGCTACCTAGAAGGCTGTACTGCGCCTCAGCGTGATGAAAACCAATTACACGCTGCTGTGGTTGAATTGGTTGCTATGGATGATGCCACTATTAAGTACTCTACAGTACAAAACTGGTACCCAGGTGACGAAAACGGTAAAGGCGGTATTTACAACTTCGTGACTAAGCGTGGTATTTGCCATAAAAACGCAAAAATTTCTTGGACTCAGGTTGAAACCGGTTCAGCGGTTACGTGGAAATATCCAAGCTGCGTGCTTAAAGGCGATAACAGTGTAGGTGAGTTTTACTCAGTGGCGTTAACCCGTGGTAGGCAGCAAGCCGACACCGGTACCAAAATGATTCACCTTGGTAAGAACACGCGCTCTACCATTATCTCTAAAGGTATTTCAGCGGGTAACAGTAACAATGCGTATCGTGGATTAGTGCAGATGGGCCCTCGTGCCGATGGCGCGCGTAACTTCACAGAGTGTGACTCGCTGTTAATCGGCGATAAATGCGGCGCACATACGTTCCCATATATCGAAAGTAGAAATCCAAGTGCCATTGTTGAGCACGAAGCAACAACGTCGAAAGTAAGCGACGAGCAGTTGTTTTTGTGCCAGCAACGTGGTTTAGACACAGAAAAGTCCGTTTCCATGATTGTTAACGGTTTCTGTAAAGAAGTATTCAAAGAGCTGCCGATGGAATTTGCCGTAGAAGCCGGCAAGCTGCTCGAAATTAGTCTTGAAGGTTCAGTGGGGTAATCAATGCTTAGTATCAAGAATTTACATGCCAGCGTAGAAGAGAAAAACATCATTAAAGGGCTTAACCTAGAAGTTAAGCCAGGTGAAGTACACGCTATCATGGGCCCTAACGGTGCCGGAAAGAGTACCCTTGGTTATGTGCTTTCTGGCCGTGACGGCTATGAAGTTAGCGAAGGTGAAGTAACACTGAACGGTAAAGATTTACTCGATTTAGAAGTGGAAGAACGTGCCCGTGAAGGTTTGTTCTTGGCGTTTCAATATCCAGTAGAAATTCCAGGCGTAAGCAACATGGAATTCATGAAAGAGTCTGTCAACGCCATGCGTGAACAGCGCGGCGAAGACCCGCTTACTGCTGCAGAGTTTTTAAAGAAAGCGAAAGAAGCCTGCAAGCAAGTGCAATTGCCACTAGATTTCTTAAAACGTGGTGTTAACGAAGGCTTCTCTGGTGGTGAGAAAAAACGTAACGAAATCATGCAAATGATTTTGTTAGAGCCAAAGCTTTGTATTCTTGATGAGTCTGACTCAGGCTTAGACGTTGATGCACTTCAAGTGGTTGCTGATGGTGTAAACAGCCAACGTGATGGTGAACGCAGCTTTATCGTAGTGACTCACTACCAGCGTTTGCTTGATTACATCAAACCTGACTTTGTACACATTCTTGCTGATGGCAAAATTGTGAAAAGTGGTGATGCATCTCTGGCACTAGAAGTAGAGAAAAGCGGTTATGCCTTCTTAGGTAAAGCCTACGAGGAGGCTGAAGCATGAGTCAATGGCTAGAACAGGTCATTGATGGGGCAGCGCTAGATGATTATCTGGCGCCCGTGCGTCAGCAGGCCTTAACACAATTAAAAAACGATGGTTGGCCGAAACGCCGCAACGAAAGCTGGATCAATACGCCACTTACGCCCGTTGAAAAGCGTAACGTTGCTATTGCTACTCAGGCTGACAGCGTACCTGTGCCAAACATCGATAACCTAAACGCGTTAGATATCGTGTTTGTCGATGGTGTGTTAGTTACGCAAATTAACACGCTAGACGTGCCAGAAGGCATGGCAATTACATCGCTAAATGTTGACGATGCGGCTACACAGCAAGCCATTGCAAGTGTGTTCGGACAAGTGAAGCCAACACGCCATTTATTTGGTCGCGTTAACGATGCACTTTGTCAGCACGGTGTTTTCATTAATGTGGCAGATGGCGCAAAAGTAACCAAGCCTATTCGCATAGTGAATTTAGCGACTAAGAACGTGGATGCCCATACTCGCGTATTGGTTAAGCTAGGTAACGCATCAAGTGCGGTTATCATTGAACAAGGTTCAGGTGATACCGATAGCCTTACCACCGCATTTGCTGAATACGATATTGCTGACGATGCGCACTTAGAGCACTACCGCTTTGCTATGTTCACAGGCAGCGCCAAGCAACTTGGTGGTAGTCACTTTATGTTGCACGACCGCTCAACCTTAAATAGCACCCTAGTGGGCTATGGCAGTGAGTTGTCTCGCTTAGATGTAGATATGCATCATGCCGGTGAATTTGCTAACGCTAAAATGAACGCGATTTATTTGTTGGCTGAAGGTGAGTTATTTGACTTACATTCAACCATTGAGCACGCCATGCCTAACGGCACCACAGAAGAAAATGCACGTGGGATTGTGGGTGATAAAGCGCGCGCTGTGTTCAATGGCCGTATTCACATTCACCGTGACGCACAAAAGACCTTGGCAGAGCTTAACAACCGTAACTTATTGTTGTCTCGTCGCGGTGTTATCAACACCAAACCTGAACTTGAAATTTATGCTGACGACGTGCGCTGTGCTCACGGTGCAACAGTGGCAGAAATTGAAGGTGAAGCGCTTTATTACATGCTGACTCGCGGCGTACCGCGCAGTAAAGCCTTGGTGATGTTGAACTTTGGTTTCATTCAAGAGCTAATTAACGATATGCCAAATGCGGCTATCCGCGATTGGTTACTTCCTGTGCTAAGCGAGCGCTTTGCACACATGGAGGTTAAATGAGCTTAGACGTTGCTGCGCTTCGCGCCCAGTTTCCAATCCTTGCTAAAACGGTAGATGGTAAGCCACTGGTTTACCTCGATAATGCGGCGTCAACACAAAAGCCACAAGTGGTGATTGATGCCATTGTCGATTTCTATACGAACACCAATGCAAACGTGCATCGCGGCGCTCATCATTTATCTGATGAAGCAACCCGTCGTTATGAAAATGCGCGCACGAGTGTAGCGGGCTTCATTAACGCCAATGCGCGGGAAGAAGTGATTTGGACCAGCGGGACCACTGAAGCCATTAATATTGTGGCTAACGGGTTGGGGCAGTTGCTTCGCGAAGGCGACCAAGTCATGGTGACAGAACTAGAGCACCACGCGAACTTGGTTACGTGGCAGCAAGCGTGTCGACGTTCAGGCGCAACATTAAATATTGTGCCTGTGTTCGATAACGGCGAGCTCGATATCGACGCTTTCGATAGACTCTTAACACCTAGCACCAAAATGGTAGCGTTTCCGCATGTATCAAATGCATTAGGTACGGTTAACCCTATTAAACTGCTAACGGAAAAAGCGAAAGCAGTAGGTGCATGGGTGTTAGTGGACGGCGCGCAGGGCATTGCTCACGGCGGCGTTGACGTACAAGACATAGGTTGCGATTTTTACGCTTTCTCTGGGCACAAGCTATTCGGACCTACTGGTATTGGTGTTTTATGGGGCCGTAAATCGGTGCTAGAAGACTGGCCAGTATGGCAAACCGGCGGTGAAATGATTAAAGACGTGTCTTATCATGAGGCCACATGGGGCGAATTACCGAATCGCTTAGAAGCGGGTACGCCTAATATTGCGGGCGCTATTGGTTTAGGTGCTGCTGTTGACTGGTTTAAAAATCTTGATATGGCCGCATTACATAACCATGAACAAGCACTATTAAGCTACGCCACTGAACAAGCACTTGCCTTTGAAGGTATGCGTTTAATTGGCACTGCGCCTAATAAAGTTGGTGTTTTAAGCTTTTTATTAGACGGTGCGCACCCTGGTGATGTTGGGTTTATTCTTGACAGGCAAGGCGTAGCAATAAGAACGGGCGATAACTGTGCTCAGCCGCTGATGAAGCGCTTTGGTATTCCAGGCACTGCTCGTGCATCGTTCTCAATTTACAACACGCTTGAAGAAGTGGACAGCTTATTTGCTGCACTTAAGAAAGCGAAAATGATGTTGGCCTAAGGAGGCACTATGAGTGTTGAAACATTTGTTCCTAGCACAAAGCTTATTACCTTGAGCGACAGCGCCATTAAGCATTTTGAAAGCAAGCTTAAAGACAAGCCGGGTCAGTTAATTCGCTTGTCTACCCGTGTAAGTGGCTGTACCGGTTATGCATACGAACTTGATTTTGCTGATAGCGCGAAAGACGGCGACGAAATCGTAGAAATTTCACCAACCCTTCGTGTTGCGGTATCAGAAGATGCTGCCGAGCTAGTACGTAGTACAGAAATTGACTACGTAACTGAAGGCGTGAACGGCATTATTAAGTACAACAACCCGAATGTGGTTGATGAGTGTGGTTGCGGCGAAAGCTTCAACGTTGGCTAACTGCAATATTAAGAAGTTATAGCATGAAGCAGAAGATGGTGGTGACAGAACGAGAGTGTAAAGCACGTCTTGTTCCCGCAGGAAACCCTGCAACCATACCAGAAGGTGAGTTTGTTACGATCACGCAAGATTTAGGCGGAAACTACACGGTTACGTGGCGTGGCAATATGTACCGTATTGACGGCACCGATGCCGATGCAATTGGCCGTAAAGCCCAAGTACTTAACTTCGCTGAGCCCGAAGATGGCAAAGTGAGTGAACAGCAGGTGTGGGATGCGCTTGAAACTATCTTCGACCCTGAAATACCGATTAACTTAGTATCGCTAGGGCTTATCTATAAGGTTAACGTTAATCAAGATAGCGGCGAAGTTGATATTGATATGACGCTAACTGCGCCAGGTTGTGGCATGGGGCCGGTATTGGTAGGCGATGTTGAATATCGTGTAGCACTCGTTCCCTTCGTTACGGCTGTAAATGTAGAGTTAGTATTTGACCCAGCGTGGTCAAGAGAAATGATGAGTGAAGAAGCGCAGCTAGAAGCGGGCCTTTTCTTTTAATAACACAGGATTATTCATGGCATTACCCTCTACTGAAGAAATAATTGATGATTTAGCGTTTTTCGATGATTGGGAACAGCGCTATCAATATATTATCGATTTAGGTAAATCTGTGCCTGGTTTGCCAGAAGACAAGCGCACGGCAGACAGACTGGTAAAAGGTTGCCAAAGCAGTGTGTGGCTGGTTGAATCTTACGACAATAACCTAATTACCTTCGAAGTAGACAGTGACGCAGTGATTGTTCAAGGCTTATTAGCGTTAGTTTTGGCGGCTTATAATAATAAATCGCCGAAAGATATTCTTGAATTTGATATTGATGGCTATTTCGAAGCGCTAGATTTAGAGCGCCATATTACGCCGACGCGTGGAAATGGTCTTCGTGCAATCGTGTCTAAAATTCAGCATCTTGCTAAAGAAAACAGTTAGTTAGATAAAAATTGGTGGCGGGCGTTAGGTAAAGTTAAAAGTAATATGCGTCCAAAACCAAGTGCGTCATAAACGCTGTCATAATAGTGTCACCGTTATCACGTGTAGTAGAGCACCATGGGGTGTTGAAATCGCCGCTGGTCAAGCCGTTAATAATTGCCTATAATTCGCGGCCAAAAATTCATAAGACTTAAATTTGTTTGGAGAAAACAATGGCTCTAGAGCGTACTTTTTCGATTATCAAGCCTGATGCGGTAGCTAAAAACGTTATCGGTGCAATTTACAACCGTTTCGAATCTGCTGGTCTTCGCATCGTGGCATCTAAGATGATCCACATGAGCAAAGAACAAGCTGAAGGTTTCTACGCAGAACATAAAGAACGTCCTTTTTTCGGCGCTCTAGTTGATTTCATGACATCTGGCCCAGTAATGGTTCAGGTTCTTGAAGGCGAAAACGCTGTTGTTAAAAACCGTGAAATCATGGGTGCAACTAACCCAGCTGATGCTGCTGCTGGAACACTTCGTTCTGACTACGCTGCTTCAATTGATGAAAATGCATGTCACGGTTCTGATGCACCAGAATCAGCTGCACGTGAAATTGCTTACTTCTTCTCTGAAGAAGAGATTTGTCCTCGTACGCGTTAATCGCAAACGACCGAATCTAAAAAACGAGGCTTCGGCCTCGTTTTTTGTTTCTGTAAGTCTATTTTTTCAGCTTTATTGTCCGGCCTCTAGTTTTGGCTAGCTTCGTCAAGAAGCCGCAACAATGTAGCAAGTTACACCCTGTATTTAGTCTGTGGGTTACGCTTTTTCTACTTGAACAAGTATGGTAATATCCGCGCAAATTTTGAACGGCTTTGGTCTATGACTTTTGACCGTTTTGGGCGTAACGTTTTTCTTAGCAGTATTGCTTCTGCTTACGTCCTACAAGTGAACGGCTTTTCACTACTTTTGCTTTAAGAGTAACTCGTTATCTAGAGGCTCTCGATAGAGGCTCATGAAGCTTTAGCTTTATAACCCAAGTAGATTTAGAGCAGCATGGATTCGAACCTCCTAATGTCCGTTCGCGT
The DNA here is from genome assembly GCF_963976965.1 of uncultured Alteromonas sp. Lineage (NCBI taxonomy): Bacteria > Pseudomonadati > Pseudomonadota > Gammaproteobacteria > Alteromonadales > Alteromonadaceae > Alteromonas > uncultured Alteromonas sp. Next base: position 93,791 of record NZ_CAXBMP010000006.1, on the reverse strand, counting down.
CATCATATTAGCAGTACAAGGCAATAGCCTTGAATAGGTAAAAGGGTCATCATTTTATGGCAAAGACAAATTTGTTAAATCTTAATCGCGAAGGCTTGCGTAATTTCTTCAAAGAAAAAGGAGAAAAACCATTTCGTGCCGATCAGGTAATGAAATGGATTTATCAGCAGGGCGAAAGCGATTTTGAGAAAATGAGCAACCTTAATAAAAATCTGCGCGCTATGCTGATAGAGCACTGTGAAGTGAAAGCGCCAGAGATTGCCTATTTCCAAGAAGCTAGCGATGGCACCATTAAGTTTGCGTTAGCGCTTGAGGGCGGTCAGGAAGTGGAAACGGTATGGATCCCAGAAGCTGACCGTGCAACGCTGTGTGTATCGTCACAAGTAGGCTGCGCCCTTGAATGTACGTTCTGCTCTACCGCTCAACAAGGTTTTAACCGTAATTTGAGCGTGAGTGAAATTATAGGTCAAGTATGGCGTGTAGCCACTTTTCTTGGCTTATCAAAAGATACCAGCAAACGTCCTATTACTAACGTAGTTATGATGGGCATGGGTGAGCCTTTGCTTAACCTTAAAAACGTGGTGCCAGCCATGAACATTATGTTAGATGATTTTGGTTTTGGCCTATCTAAGCGCCGCGTAACGTTAAGTACCTCAGGTGTTGTACCTGCACTTGATATGCTGGGCGATCAAATTGACGTGGCCTTGGCGATTTCATTACATGCGCCAAATGACGAGCTGCGCAATGAAATTGTACCAGTGAATAAAAAATACAATATTGAAGCCTTTTTGGCTGGCGTACGCCGTTATCTTGAAAAATCGAAAGCTAATCAAGGTCGAGTGACGGTTGAATACGTTATGCTTTCACATATTAACGACAGCACCGACCAAGCGCATGAATTAGCGAAAGTATTGAAAGATACACCGTGCAAAATAAACTTAATTCCATTTAACCCTTACCCGGGTTCACCGTACCTTTGTTCAAGTAATTCGCGTATCGATAGATTCTCAAAAGTTCTTATGGATTATGGGTTTACCACTGTTGTACGCAAAACACGAGGCGACGATATCGATGCGGCTTGTGGGCAATTAGTAGGTGATGTTGTAGACAGAACTAAGCGATTATTAAAAAAACAGGTGAAGGGCGAAGCGATTTCGGTAAAAATGGCCCAATAATCATTAAGATATTAGGGTAATAACATGCGAATAGGATTGATAGCAGCTGTAGTCTTTTTAGCGGGGTGCGTAAGCAACTCGCAACCTGGGAGTTACAATAGTAACTTTGACCGCCAGGAAGCTGCTAAAACTCGTATGTCTTTAGGGTTAACCTACCTTAAAAACAATAATTATAAACAAGCTAAAGTGAATTTAGACCAAGCGTTGGAGTACGATCCGCGTTCGGCTGAGGTCAACTATGCAATTGCTTACTACTATCAACTGGTAGGGGACGTTAAGCGAGCAGATGATCTCTATCAAACGGCAATGTCGTTAGCACCATATAACGGTGATATCGCAAACAGCTATGGCGCGTTTAAGTGTCAAGATGGTGATTACGAGGACGCTAAGGAGTATTTCCTTAAGGCCGTGAGTAATCAACAATATGCTAATTCAGCAGAAACTTACGAAAATCTCGCCTTATGTGCACAAAGCCAAGGCAATGTTGATGATGCTATTACCTACTTTCAAAGTGCACTTAAACACCAGCCCTTGCGTGCTAAAAGTTTATATTTACTGACAGAGCTTTATATTGCCACCGAGCAGTGGACATCAGCGAAGTACACGTTAGACAAGTACCAACGCGTTGCTAAACCTTCTCCCGATTCCTTATGGTTGTCCTTTGAAATACACCAAGGAACAAACGACTGGGAAGGGGCAAAAGAAGTAGGGTATAAATTATCAACCTTATTTCCTGACAGCCCGTATTCAGCGGAATATAAGAATATATTAGCGCAGCATACTCCACAGGTTGAACGAAAAGTAAAAGGGGAAGATACTAATGCTGATACAGTATCTAACTCAGCACATGGTAAAAAAGAATCAAAAACGGGATTGTCTTCCCAGCAAGCGCAATTCCACATAGTAAAGGCGAACGAAAACCTTTATCGTATTTCTCTAGAGCATAACATTAAAATTACCTCGCTGAAGGAGTGGAACAACATTGAAAATGCTGGCTCGATTTTTGCCGGTATGAAGCTTTGGTTAGTACCACACAACATGCAAGGGGAATAGGAAGTCGAATGGTGTCAGAACAACAAACGACTGAAGAAGCAGGTTTAGCACAAGAATCTACCGTGCCAAGCCCAGGTAAAATGCTTCAAGAGCGACGGGAATCGCTAGGGCTAACGCAGCAACAAATTGCTGATAAGCTTTTCTTGAAAGTCACTCAAATCAATGCCTTAGAAGAAGATTCTGTGGATAAAACCACCTCTATTACTTTTACAAAAGGCTACGTAAGAAACTACGCAAAACAACTAGGATTAAATGCCGAACATGTTGTTGCTGCCTTCGAGCAATATCATACAAGTGTAGAACCACCGGCCAAACTGCAGAGTTTTTCTCGTCGTGTCGCTAAACAGACACACGATGATCGCTGGATGATGGTTACCTATATTATTTTATTGCTGATAATCGGTGGCATTGTAGCGTGGTGGGTTCAACAACCTAGTGATGAAGCTATCGTTGAAGCGCCTAATCTTGAAAAAATTAAAGAAGAAGCTGCAAACACCCCCATTCCTCAAGCAACTAACCGCACTAATTCGGGTGTGTTAACCGGCGGGAGTACTAATACAGCTACAAGTACTAATACGGGCACTGATACGCAGAGCACAGTGCTTCCTCAATCTATCGATGGTAATAGCAACGTAAACAATAGCGTTGTGCCTTCACCATCCAATAATCAAGGTAATAGCAGTTATACAGATGATGAAAGCTTACCGCCTTCTGCAGGTATTAATGAAAGTAATAACCTGACTGCATTGGTGAGCGATTCCGACTCCGGTGAAATCCGCTTAGGTAGCCAAGTTGCTAGCAATTCGTCGAGTTCAGGTAGTCAAAGTGGGGCAGTGCCCATATCGATGACATTTACCTTTGACGATGATTGTTGGGTGAACATAAAAGACGCAACCGGTGAGGCAATTGCTTACGGTGTTAAGCAATCTGGCCGTGTTATGGAAATTCAAGGTGTGCCTCCTGTTGCAGTTACACTCGGCAAACCGGATAATGTACGTATATCAGTTAATGGCGACCCCGTGGATATCACGGCCTTTCAAAACGGCCAGATAGCGCGATTCTCGCTTCCTATGTAGGTAATTAGATGTTTGCAGAAAGTCCTATCAAACGCAGAAAGTCCACGCGTATTAATGTAGGTAGTATTCCTATTGGCGATGGTGCACCCATTGCCGTTCAATCTATGACGAATACTCGTACCACTGATGTGGCTGCGACGGTCGATCAAATTAATCGTATTGTTGCCGTAGGTGGTGAGATTGTTCGTGTTTCCGTACCTACCATGGACGCTGCTGAAGCATTCAAGGAAATTCGTAAACAAGTAAGCACGCCATTGGTCGCTGATATTCATTTCGACTATCGCATTGCGCTTAAAGTGGCCGAGTACGGTGTTGATTGTTTGCGAATTAACCCTGGTAATATTGGCAATATGGAACGAGTACGTTCCGTGGTTGATTGTGCCAAAGACAAAAATATCCCCATTCGCATTGGCGTAAATGGCGGGTCGCTAGAAAAAGACTTACAAGAGAAATATGGCGAACCTACGCCTGAAGCTTTGGTTGAGTCGGCTATGCGACATGTAGACATACTCGATAAGCTTAACTTCGACCAATTCAAAGTGAGTGTAAAAGCCTCTGATGTGTTTCTTGCGGTGGGCGCTTATCGACTATTAGCGCAGCAAATCGATCAACCACTACATTTAGGTATTACTGAAGCGGGCGGTCAACGTGCGGGTGCAGTAAAAAGCTCTGTGGGTCTAGGTATGCTTTTGGCAGAAGGTATTGGTGATACTATTCGTATTTCACTGGCTGCCGATCCGGTCGAAGAAATTAAAGTGGGTTTCGACATTCTAAAGTCGCTCCGAATCCGCTCTCGCGGCATTAACTTCATCGCGTGCCCGAGTTGTTCAAGACAAGAGTTCGATGTTATCGGTACGGTAAACGCGTTAGAACAACGCCTTGAAGATATTCTAACGCCTATGGACGTTTCTATTATCGGCTGTGTCGTGAATGGTCCTGGTGAAGCTGAGGTATCAGACTTAGGTTTAACCGGCGCCAGAAACATGAGCGGTTTATACGAAGATGGTAAGCGTGTGAAAGAGCGATTAGCCAACGATGACCTTATCGATAAGCTTGAAGCAAGAATTCGTGCTAAAGCAACCCGTATGAGCGAAGCCAACAAAATACAGGTATCGGTGAAAGACTAAGCCTGTACGATTGTTGTTTATCTACAAAGCCCCTATAATGCGGGGCTTTTCACTATTTAGCAGTATGAGAATTTCACGTGGCTAAGACTATTCAGGCAATTCGCGGAATGAATGATTGCCTGCCGGAAGTATCCGGTACATGGCAGAAAGTAGAATCTGTACTCCGTCAAGTGGTGGCCAGTTATGGCTATCAAGAAATTCGCACGCCTATTGTAGAGAGCACTGACTTGTTCAAGCGCTCTATTGGCGAAGTGACCGACATTGTCGAAAAGGAAATGTATACCTTTGAAGACAGAAACGGCGACAGTTTAACCCTTCGCCCTGAAGGTACTGCCAGCACAGTGCGTGCCGGTAATGAGCATGGTTTGTTATATAACCAACAGCAGCGCTTGTGGTACATGGGGCCAATGTTCCGCCACGAACGTCCTCAGAAAGGTCGTTATCGCCAATTCCACCAGTTCGGTGTTGAAACCTATGGCCTTGATGGCCCCGATATCGATTTGGAAGTCATTTTATTAAGCGCTCGACTATGGAAAGCGTTTGGTATTGAAAAGCACGTTACCTTGCAAATTAACTCATTAGGTTCAAACGAAGCCCGTCAGGCCTATCGTGAAACTTTAATTAGTTATTTGAAAGAACGCGCAGATAAGCTTGATGAAGAATCGCTTCGCCGGTTAGAGTCAAACCCACTTCGTGTACTTGATAGCAAGAACCCGAATGTGCAAGCAGCCATTGCTGATGCGCCGTCATTGCTTGATCATTTAGATGAAGAATCTAAAACTCACTTTGACAGCTTATGTGAACGCTTAACACAAGCAGGTATTTCATTTGAAATTAACCCTCGCTTAGTGCGTGGGCTGGATTATTATAATCGCACCGTTTTTGAGTGGGTAACCGAAAGCTTAGGTTCACAAGGCACAGTCTGTGCGGGCGGCCGATATGACGGTTTGGTAGAACAGCTAGGCGGAAAAGCCACACCTGCGGTAGGTTTTGCTATGGGTATGGAACGTTTAGTACTTTTACTTACCACATTAAGTGAAGACGCATTAGATACTAGTAGTGCTGATGTGTATGTTACCGCGATGGGCGATGATGCTCAGGCTTATGCCTTGGAAGTATCAGAACACCTTCGTGACACCTTGCCTAATGTACGGGTGATGATGCACTGTGGCGGCGGAAACTTTAAAAAACAATTAAAACGCGCTGACAAAACAGGGGCACGTTTTGCCTTGTTGTTAGGGTCACAAGAAATGCAATCACGTGAAGTAGCAGTAAAGCCGTTACGTGATGGTCAAGAGCAACAGACAATCGCTTTTAATGCGTTGTCGAGCACTATTGCCGACCTGCTGAACGCATAATAAGAGGAAATCATGGAACAATTCGCAACAGAAGATCAACAAGTAGAAGCGATTAAACGCTTTTGGAAAGAGCACGGTACCGCCATTATTGTTGGCGCAGCATTGGGGCTAGGTGGCCTTTGGGGCTGGCGTTATTACTCTGATACGCAGATGGCAACCAAAGAAGCGGCATCAGTGGAATACCAAAATGCAGTTGAAACCTATGGTGAAGAAGGTAGCGCAGATAAAATTACCGCCTTTATTAACGCAAACGAAGACTCAGGCTACGCCAGTGTTGCTAGCCTTTTGGCAGCAAAACAAGCTGTAGATGCTGGCGATTTTGACGCCGCTGCATCACACCTAAACCGTGTGGTTACCTTTGCTGAAAATGAAGAATTAAAAGCGCTAGCCGCTATTCGTTTAACACGAGTACAAATTGAAATGAACCAGCTAGACGCAGCGTTGTCTACGCTAGGCAATATTACGAACGAAGCATTTGCTGCTGAAGTATCTGAACTGAAAGGTGATGTATATCAGCAACAAAGTAAATTTGATGATGCTCGTTTAGCCTACTCAGGTGCGCTTGAAAAAAATGCCAACAACCCGTTATTGCAAATGAAGTTAGACAACTTAGCCGTTGCTGCGGGCCAATAAGCTGGTACATAAAAATAAAGAGGTAAGCAATTTGTTTCACAATACGTGTGGCCGTAAGGGCCGATTTGCTCGGGCGATGGGCATGGCATTGGCCATTTCTGTAACGCTTTCTGGTTGTTCTACCGTCTCTGATTGGTTTGCAGATGAAGAAGAGCTCGAAATTCGCCGTTTGAAACCAATCGATGCGAAGTTTACGCCTTCAGTAAAATGGGACAGAGACATCGGCGACGGTGTTGATCATTATTTCTCTCGCCTTCGCCCAGTGTATGCTTACGAAAACCTTTATGCCGCTGACCGCCATGGCAGTGTTGTGGCTATGAACCCAGAGAACGGTGATGTTTTATGGGAACGTGACTTCGCCGTATTCGAAGGTGACGGCTGGTGGGACTCTATTGCACGCCTTTGGCGTAGTGGAGCAAGTGCGCGTATTGGTGGCATTTCCGTTGCCGACAGATTGTTATTTGTAGGCACAGAAAACGGCGTTGTAATGGCACTTGATTACGAAACCGGCGAAACCAAATGGGAAGCGTCTGTTCCTGGTGAAGTGTTAGCGGCGCCTTCTGCTGACGAAGGTATTTTAGTTGTTAATACTGGCGCGGGTACTTTGTTTGGCTTTGATACTCGAACTGGTGAGCAGTTATGGCGACATGAAGGCGATACACCGCCATTAACCCTTCGTGGTATTTCTGGCCCTGTAGCGGCAAACGGCGGCGCCTTGATAGGAACCCCTACGGGTAAGTTGCAAGTTAACTTACTTGAGTCAGGTATTCTTGCTTGGGAAACAGTTATTGCCACGCCAACGGGCGCGACAGAGTTAGAGCGTATTGTTGATCTTGATACCACCCCCGTGCTTTTTGGTGGCACCATTTATACGGTTTCTTACAATGGTACGCTGGCAGCAGTAGAGCTGCGCAGTGGTCGTATTATCTGGAAGCGTGAGTACGGTTCGTATCGCAACCTAAGCATTGAAGGAAACAGTATTTTTGTTGTAGATAACAACTCTAATATTTATGCCCTAGACAGACGAAACGGTGTAGAGCTTTGGTCACAAGGTAGCCTGAAGTCTCGTTCTGTCACTGCGGCAACCCCAGTGGGTGAGCATATTGTTGTTGGTGACAACTGGGGTTTCGTTCATTGGATTGAACAAGAAACTGGCCAAATAGTGGCTCGCGTTGATGTAGGCGGCGATGATGAAGACGATGCTATATACGATGCACCATTAAACGTTGACGGTGTGGTAGTAACCATGACCCGTAACGGCGTAGTGGCAGCCATTTCTACGTTATAGCCTGTTCAACAACATAATTTGTTGGATTGTTGGTCTAATATCTTCTGTTAGGCTGACGCATCATACCTAAACAGGTATAATGCCCAATCACACTCTGACCGCAAGTAAGCTATGCTTACTTGCGGTTTGTGTTTTTTAGCTTTTTTCCTTTAGGATTTGATACATGTTGCCCGTTGTTGCTTTGGTAGGCCGCCCTAATGTGGGTAAGTCCACCTTGTTTAATCGTTTAACTAATACACGAGATGCGCTGGTCGCTGATTACCCAGGGCTTACCCGTGACCGCAAGTACGGTCAGGCTAAGTTTGAGCAGCGTCAATTCATCGTGGTGGATACCGGCGGTATCACGGGTGACGAAGAAGGTATTGATGCTGAAATGGCGCAGCAGTCACTTTTAGCCATTGAAGAAGCCGACGTAGTCTTATTACTTGTTGATGCCAGAGCAGGCCTACTACCTGCAGATCAAGGGATCGCTGACCATATTCGTCGCCTCAACAAAAAAGTGTTTGTTGTTGCAAATAAAGTCGACGGCATTGATGGCGATAGCGAAAGCGCTGACTTTTACGCGCTGGGCTTAGGCACGGTTAAGCAAATCGCCGCGGCTCATGGACGTGGTGTAAGCCAGTTGCTTCAAGATGCTCTAGTGCCACTTGAAGCGTCTTTTCCTGACATGCGTATTGTTGAAGAAGTTCAAGAAGAAGAGATTGATGCTGAAGAACAGCTTAAGCGTCTTCAAGAGCAGCCTATTAAGCTGGCCATTGTTGGAAAGCCTAACGTAGGTAAGTCTACGTTAACGAATCGTATTTTAGGTGAAGAACGGGTTGTCGTTTTTGACCTTCCAGGTACCACCCGCGATAGCGTTTTCATTCCAATGGAACGTGACGACCGTGAATATATTCTTATCGATACCGCTGGGGTTCGCAAACGCAGAAAAGTGAATGAGGCGGTTGAAAAATTCTCTATCGTTAAAACATTGCAAGCGATTGATGAAGCTAACGTTGTGCTGATGATTATTGATGCCCGAGAGGGCATTACCGACCAAGACTTAAGCTTACTCGGCTTTGTGTTAAATTCAGGTCGCTCTCTGGTTATTGCCGTGAATAAGTGGGATGGGTTGAGCACAGATATTAAAAACGATATCAAACGAGAACTCGATCGCCGTCTTGGTTTTATCGACTTTGCACGTCTGCACTTTATTTCTGCAATGCACGGCACCGGTGTAGGTAACTTATTCGAATCTGTACAAGAAGCTTACCTAAGCGCCACTAAGCGTATTAATACTTCCATGCTTACCCAAATTATGGAAATGGCTCAAGATGACCATCAGCCGCCGCTAGTTCGCGGTCGTCGTGTTAAAATGAAATATGCACATGCTGGTGGTTATAACCCGCCTGTCATTGTTATTCACGGTAACCAAGTTGATGATTTACCTACGTCGTACAAGCGCTTCTTGATGAACTACTTCCGTAAAGCGCTTCAGGTGATGGGCACGCCTATACGCATCGAATTTCGGGAAGGGGCTAACCCGTTTGAAGGTAAAAAGAACAAGCTTACGCTTACTCAAGAACGTAAACGCAAGCGTTTACTGTCTTATCATAGTAAGAAAAAGTAACACTTAACCGGAAAAAGCTTGGTAACTAAGCGTTTTGGGCAATGGCGATATGCAGGTTTGAAACGTTATTATTCCAAACATATAAAAAGGTCGGCGCTATTATTAGCGCCGACCTTTTTGGTTTTATGTGGGGTGTGCTTCACGCGTTTATTTACTTGAGCATGGCGCGAACTTGCTGCATAAGCATAGATTCTTCTGGCACTGTGATATGTGCAATGAGTTCGTGGGCTAAGTTGTCAGAGAAGTCACTAGGGAAGGTGGTGGCCACTTTCACTATCTTATCTTTGCGCGTAAATACATAGGTTGTCGCGAAAATAGGATCGTCTACTGCTGACTCAGCTTTAAGCGCTAAGCGCCACCCATTGGCAAAACCTACTACATTGAAAGGGGATATCGGCTGGGCTTGAGACAAGGTTAAATTACGCGCGTGGGCAACGTGGTCAGCTTTGTTCCAATCTTCGTCTAATTGTTGGTGAAGAAAAGCGTCGGTGCGGGCTGAGTTTTCAGTATTAGCAGTGCTGGCCGTTTCCCTTTGATTACTTGGCGTATTCGTGTCGAGTTTAGCCAATATGGGATAAACCGTTACATCAACTAACGCATCTTCAAAGAAAGGGTGGGTATACCTGGTAATTGAGCCTTTGAAGGGGTCGGGGTACAGCTGAGTATCAAGTCTGGTGAAATCACCCAAAGACTCCGGCACACTTAGATGGTTGCCGTAATCGCTCGCGTTTAACGCATGATATAAAAACTCTGGGGTGAACAGCCCGTTTTCGGTAGCATGTTTATACCACGATAGTAGCGGTTCTATGGCTTTCTTTGTTGCCGTTTCATTGCTATTCACCTGACTGCTAATAACCAAAGAATCAATCTCTATTCCTCGCCATTGCAGTGTTAATTCAGTGAAGTGTTTCTCTTCGTTTAGTTCTTCGTTTAGTTCTTCGTCTAGTTCTTCATCTAGCTCTTCACGTAGCGCCTCACTAAGCGCTCTACTCATAGTGGAAGTTTCATCTTGCTTAGCCACGTTGGCAATAAGTAGTTCGTAGTCTGAGTCATTACCAAAAGGCTTAATCTCAGTAAACCAAGACTTTGCTATCAGTGCGGAGATAAATGCTTCTGGGGTAATAGTATCTTCAATACAATCCTGAGTAGTCTCTGTATCGCCACAGGCATCCCAAAGGGTTTCACTGGGGTAAGTAGAAAAGACCGCCAGAGAAACTGCTATTGCAGGAACTTCAGGCGCAGGTGCCGATAAAGATGAGGGTTCAGGCAACACCGGTAACTCAGATAATACTGCTTGTTGTTGACCATAAACTGCCGGAGCGCATAAAGAGGCTAGCGCAAGTAGCAACCAGCCCGAACGCGAAAAAATAGGAAACAAAGGCCAACCTTTATTGATGACGACGAATTTCCACTATTTTACTGGTTATTTCTCCATCAGTCACTCGAGACATAAGTATATCGTTTTCTTTAACGGTATCTACAGAGGTAACTGCCTCTCCGTTTGACATCGTAATACTGTAGCCTCGCGACAATGTAGAAAGCGGACTAACCGACTGCAATAAACCCACTTTTGCAGCAAAAGCTTGTTGTTTACTATTTACTAACTGCTTCATGTTGTTACATAGCGCTTTATGGGTTTGTATCATGCGCGCTTTAGCTTGATTCACACGCTCTGTGGGGTTTTGTCGCGCTAAGCGATTATCGACAGACTCAAACCGTTTATTTTCGATAGCGAGTTTATTGTTAATAGCATGGCTTAAGCGCAATTGTAGTCTGTCGAGGGCTTGCCACTGATTTTGTATTTTGCTTTGCGGATGCACTGACTGCAAACGTTGGTGCTGAAGTTTATGTTGCTGAGCTAAATGACTAAGTTTTTGCAGCATGGCACGGGTTAAGCGCTGCTTATATTGAACTAAGCTCTCGCTGAGCGCGTTCGTATCTTGGCTTAATATTTCAGCAGCCGCCGAAGGGGTCGGGGCGCGTACATCGGCAACAAAATCAGCAATAGTAAAATCAACTTCATGCCCAACGGCGCTGATTAACGGTAATTGCGACTCGGCAATTTCTCTAGCAAGGTTCTCATTGTTAAAACACCATAAGTCTTCTAACGAGCCACCACCACGGGTTAGCAAGAGTGCATCTACTTCATTTCGTTGATTCGCAGTGCGAAGGGCGTTAATGAGTTGATTAGGCGCGGTTTCACCTTGCACCATAGAAGGGTAAACAATGACTTCAGTTTGTGGACTACGGCGTTTCAATACACTCAGTATGTCATGCAGTGCCGCGCCTGTTGATGAGGTAATAACACCAATTCGATTAATAACCTCAGGCATGGGGCGCTTGCGGTCAACACTAAATAAGCCTTCAGCGTTGAGTTTTGCTTTTAACGCTTCATAGGCTTGCTGCAAGGCACCTTCGCCATCGCTCTCCATATGCTCTATGATAAGTTGGTAGTCGCCACGTGCTTCGTAAATACCTACAGATGCCCTTACGAGCACCTTATCGCCTTCTTTCGGGCGCTGTTTCACAGCACGATTCGTATTTTTAAACATGGCAGCACGCACTTGTGCCTTGTTATCTTTTAACGTGAAATACCAATGACCGGAAGCGGCACTCACAAAATTAGATATTTCAGCGGATAACCATATGAGTCCTACCTCGCTTTCAAGCACCGTTCGAGCGAGCCGATTAAGCTTAGTAACTGTTAAAATTTGTCGCGATGTAGAGGGTGAAGATGTAAACATAAGAAAAAATCGTCTGGTTTAATAAAATAGAGTTTACCTGAAATCTAAAAAACACTACAATTGCGCCGCAATTAACCCTCAACTGAATAGGTGTTGTTGCATGCTACGAATCATCCAAGAAGCCCTGACGTTCGACGATGTGTTGCTGGTTCCCGGCCACTCGACAGTTCTTCCACATACTGCCAAACTTCAAACTCGTCTAACTCGTGGTGTCACGTTAAATATCCCTATGGTATCTGCAGCGATGGACACCGTCTCTGAAGCACGCCTAGCGATTGCACTTGCTCAAGAGGGCGGCATCGGTTTCATTCACAAAAACATGGAACCTGCGCAGCAGGCAAAACATGTTCGTGAAGTGAAAAAGTACGAAAGTGGCGTGGTTTCAGACCCCGTTACGGTTGCTAAAGACGCCACTATCGGCGAAGTTATTACCCTTTCTAAGCGTCTAGGTTACTCTGGTTTTCCGGTAACCGATCATCAAAATAATTTAATTGGTATCGTGACTGGTCGAGATTTACGTTTCGAAAAGCGCCTAGAACTACCAATCAGTAATGTTATGACGGGTAAAGACGACCTTGTTACTGTTAAAGAAGGTGCAAGTTCAGACCAAGTACTCGATCTTATGCATGAACACCGCATTGAAAAAATTCTTGTGGTTGATGATGCGTTCAAGCTTACTGGTCTTATTACCGTTAAAGATTTCCAAAAAGCAGAAAACAAACCGAATGCCTGTAAAGATTCATTGGGTCGGTTACGTGTTGGTGCAGCAGTTAGCGTTGGGCCAGGTACTGATGAGCGTATTCAGCTTTTAGTTGAAGCCGGTGTAGATGTTTTACTTATCGATACCTCTCATGGTCATTCACAAGGTGTTATTGATCGCGTTAAGAAAGTACGTACTGACTATCCTGATGTACAAATTATTGCGGGTAACGTTGCAACCGGTGATGGAGCAAAAGCACTGGCCGATGCCGGCGTTGATGCAGTTAAAGTTGGTATAGGCCCAGGTTCAATTTGTACTACTCGTATAGTGACCGGTTGTGGTGTACCACAAATTACTGCGGTATCGGACGCTGTTGATGCACTTGCAGGTACTGATATTCCGGTTATTGCCGATGGCGGTATTCGATTCTCTGGTGATATCGCGAAAGCGCTTGCTGCTGGCGCAAGCTGCGTAATGGTAGGTAGCATGTTAGCGGGAACAGAAGAAGCGCCAGGTGAAGTTGAGCTTTATCAAGGTCGTTACTTTAAATCGTATCGCGGTATGGGTTCACTAGGTGCAATGAACCAAAATCACGGTTCATCTGATCGTTACTTTCAAGAATCAAATAATGCAGAAAAGCTTGTGCCTGAAGGTATTGAAGGCCGCGTAGCCTATAAAGGGCCTATTGCGAATATCATCCATCAGCAAATGGGCGGGCTACGCTCAGCCATGGGCCTTACCGGTTGTGGCAGTATTGACGAGCTTCGTACAAAAGCGCAGTTTGTTCGTGTTACCTCTGCAGGTATGGGCGAGTCACACGTTCATGATGTTAGCATTACTAAAGAAGCGCCAAACTACCGTCTAGGCTAGATTCACGACAAGTTATATTTATATATACAGCGCATTGAGAGGCGGGTAGCTTCCCGCCTTATTGCCGCCTTCGTTCTATTATAAAACGGGTAAAAACATGACCACAAATATCCACGACCAACGCATTCTTATTTTAGATTTTGGTTCACAGTACACGCAGCTTATCGCACGTCGTGTACGTGAAATAGGCGTTTATTGTGAGCTTTGGGCTTGGGACGTGACCGAAGAGCAAATTCGAGAATTTAATCCACAAGGGATTATTTTATCGGGCGGCCCTGAGTCAGTAACAGAAGAGAATTCGCCTCGCGCTCCTGAATACGTATTCGAAGCTGGCGTGCCTGTTTTTGGTATTTGTTACGGTATGCAAACCATGGCAGCGCAACTGGGTGGTGGTGTTTTAGGCTCAGACAAGCGAGAGTTTGGTTATGCGCAAGTAGAGATTATTAAACCAACGTCTTTACTTAGTCATATTGAAGATAGCATTGGCGAGAATGGCAATGCGTTACTTGATGTATGGATGAGTCACGGCGATAAAGTTGCCGCTGTACCTGCTGGGTTCGAAACTATTGCGCAAACAGCCTCTTGCCCACACGCTGCTATGTATAACGAAGAAAAGCAGTTTTACGGTGTTCAATTTCACCCTGAAGTTACCCACACTAAGCAAGGTATGCGTTTGCTAAGCCACTTCGTCATGGATGTGTGTAAGTGCGAAAAGTTATGGACTGCCGATGCCATTATCGAAGATGCCATTACGCGTATCCAGAAGAAGGTAGGCGATGATCGCGTTATTCTCGGTCTATCGGGTGGTGTCGATTCATCGGTTACTGCCATGCTGCTTCATCGTGCTATTGGTGAAAACCTTACCTGTGTGTTTGTAGACAATGGTTTGCTTCGCTTAAACGAAGCTGACCAAGTGATGGAAATGTTTGGCGACCACTTCGGTCTTAATATTATCCGTGTTGACGCTGAAGAGCGCTTCTTGGGGCGTTTGAAAGATATTGAAGATCCAGAGCTCAAGCGTAAAGCGATTGGTAATGAATTCGTTCGTGTATTCGACGAAGAAGCTGGAAAACTGGCCAATGCGAAATGGCTAGCGCAGGGCACTATCTACCCTGATGTTATTGAATCAGCCGGTTCAGCAACAGGTAAAGCCCATGTGATTAAGTCTCACCACAATGTTGGTGGCTTGCCAGAAGATATGGCGCTAGGTTTGGTTGAGCCATTACGAGAATTGTTTAAAGATGAAGTACGTAAAATCGGTCTTGAACTCGGTTTACCGTACGACATGCTTTATCGCCACCCATTCCCAGGGCCTGGTCTAGGTGTACGTGTGCTTGGTGAAGTGAAAAAAGAGTATTGCGATTTACTACGTCGCGCAGACGCTATTTTCATTGAAGAATTATATAACGCCGATTTATATCAGAAAGTGAGCCAAGCTTTTACCGTATTCTTGCCTGTACGCTCTGTGGGCGTAATGGGCGATGCCCGCAAATACGATTGGGTTGTATCACTTCGCGCGGTAGAAACAATCGACTTTATGACTGCTCACTGGGCGCACTTGCCTTACGACTTCTTAGGTAAAGTGTCGAATCGTATTATTAATGAAATTGATGGTATTTCCCGCGTCGTTTACGACATATCGGGTAAACCCCCAGCTACGATTGAGTGGGAATAAAAAAAGGCCGAAAGGCCTTTTTTTTTGACTATAATTCTTTCGTATTAATGCGTATTTAAAGGTATGCAGAGTGATACGTTACCTGTAATGTTTTTGTCATTAACATATCATTTAATGGCGGCGTTTCACGATTTTCGAATTTTCATTAGACTAAAGGTTAACCGCTGTGTTCAATTATACCAGTATCAGTCGATTGGTCATTACCCCTGTGCTTGCGAGCTTATGTTTATTGGTTTTTTTAAACGCCGCATCTATTTATAAATCTTTTTCGCTGTTGAGCAGTTTCGAATCACTCGAGCATACACTTGTTCAGGCAGAACGAGACGTTAACGCAACCTTAAATACCTTTAAAACCCAAGTTCAGGAGTGGAAAAATACACTGCTGCGAGGGCACAACGACGACGACCGCGAAAAGTACTGGTCTCGCTTTCAAAAGCGGGAAGCTGAGATAAAGCTGCAATTTAGTCAAATGTTGGCGAACCCTGTAGTGAGTGAGAAAGCCAAATCGGATATTCGAAAATTCCAAACAGCGCACGCCTACATGGCTGAAAAGTATCGAGAAGGCTATGCGGCCTTCATAGCATCGGGTTTAGACCCGAAAGTAGGGGATAGCTACGTTCGTGGTATTGACCGTGAACCTGCGAAACTACTTGAAAGTATTGCAGATGAAATAGCACATCAATCTGAGCTAGCCATTACTGATTTGAAAAACGGTACGCGAAGAATGTTATGGCTGATTTTGCTTGCTGCTATCGCGCTGTCACTGCTATCTGTTACTTATGTAATTAGTCGTCTTCGTACGCAGGTAATTAACCCTACCCGTGAAGTGGCTGCATGCATTTCTAATCTAGCTACCAGTCAGTACGATTACTCGCTGACGTATGCAAGTGGGCATGAGCTTGGCATTTTGGCTGACTCTGCCAGAGCATTACAAAGCAAGTTAAAAGCCTCGGTTACCCAGTTGCATCAAACCGAATTAGAAATGGAGCGTGCTTTTGTTGCCCTTGGCGATGTGGGGCAGTCAATAATGGATGGTGCGGTAGAGCAGCGCGATGCTTCACTCTCTTTAGATGCCACCACAGATAAATTAAAAGGGATAGTGCAGAACTTGGTCGCCATTACCGACCAAGTGGCTGTGGCCACCAAAAATTCACAGGATAACGTAGCAAGTTGTTATTCAACTTTTGAGCGGGCGAATGCTGGGTTTAAACAACTAGCAAAAACGGTAACAGAGTCGAGTGACATTGTAAGCGACCTACAAAGCCGTAGTAAGAATATTCTTAAAGTGGTTAATGTTATCAATGAAATTGCCGATCAAACCAATTTATTAGCTTTGAATGCGGCAATTGAAGCCGCTAGGGCAGGGGAGCACGGTAGAGGTTTTGCCGTGGTGGCTGATGAAGTACGGGCGTTGGCAGCGAAAACACAACAGTCAACGAAAGAAATAAACGATATTCTCAGCAGCTTTGAAGCAGAAGCCCATGGAGCCGTACTAGCCATGGAAGAAGGTAAACAGCTTTCAGACAGCAATGCGGCTGAAGCAGGCACCGCATTACAAACCTTAAATAATGTGGTTGAAGATATTAAGGAAACGGCCAGTGTGGTGGTAGCACTTAATCACGCCGCAGACGAGCAAGAGACAGTGTTGTCGCAGGTGGAAAGTATTATTGCGAACGTGGTGGCATCATCTGACCGCTATCATAAATTGGCACAACGTGATGACATGGCACAGTCGATGAAAAGCATGTCAGACAATGTGGAAAAAGTGGTGAACAGTTTAACCCGCTAATGCATGATATTGCGTATAATAAAACGGAGTCAGTTTAAGTGCGTGCTCCGTTTTCATAAACTCACTGGGGTTTTCGCCGCAAATAAAATAAGGTAGTGACTGAGACGTTATGATCCCATTGGTATTCCATCCTATTTATAGCCAACTTAGCTTACCTGAACGCCATCGTTTCCCCATTGATAAATACCAAGGCATTCGAAACGCGTTATCGTCTCACGGTGTTGCTGACAGTGTATTTCACACACCTTCACCGTTAGCGATAACGGAATTAGAGTGTCACTTCGACAAAGACTATGTTCAGCAGTTAACAAGCGGCACGTTAGATACAAAAGCTATGCGTCGTATTGGCTTTCCTTGGTCTGATCAACTCATCGAACGCACGCTTACGGCAGTGGCTGGCACATGTTTAACTGCTGAATTGGCGATAAAACAGGGAAAGGCGTTAAATTTAACCGGAGGCTACCATCATGCTTTTTCAGATTTTGGATCAGGTTTCTGCTTATTTAACGATTTATTTCTTGCGGCGAAAGCCATGCAAAAATTTAGCGGTATAGACAATGTATTAATTATCGACTTTGATGTCCATCAGGGGGACGGTACCGCTAAGCTTACTCAATACGATGATAGTATTTTCACCGTGTCAGTTCATGGTGAGAAAAACTTTCCTTATCGAAAGCAGCATTCAAACATCGATATAGGCATGGCGAAGGGCTGTGAAGATGACGAATACTTAAATGCGGTGCAAGAAACGCTCGCCATGGTTGCTATGCAATTTCAAGCAGATGCCATTATCTATGACGCTGGTGTAGATATTCATATCAATGATGACTTGGGCTTATTAAACATCACGACTGAAGGCGTTAGCGCCCGAGACGATATGGTTTTTGCGTTCGCTGAACGTATGGGCATACCCATTGCGGCGGTTATTGGTGGCGGGTATCAGCGTGACATAGATGCGTTAGTAGAAGTTCATCTTCAATTGTACAAAGCGGCTGGCGTCATTTAAACAAGAGGCCTATCAAGTAAGGCCTCTCATTAAATAAATGCTTATAGGAAAAGTAGCTGAAAGCCTAGTCCTACTCGTTCTTGAGAGCGGTTGTAATCAATAAGCGAGTCACCGTAGCCATTAAAATATTGAAACAATAATTCATAACGGTCGGTGAGCGGATAGGTTAAATCAAGCTGGATACTACCCCGGTTATTTCCTAAGTTAAGGTTATTTCGAAGCAATGCCATTACTTTAAAATTGCCAAGCTTGCGCCCATAACCAAATTCCACACGACCATAATAGTTTTCGATATCTGGGTTGTCATCACCTGTAGGATCAAGTGGGTCTTCTTTTTCATCTTCAGGAATACGATACCAAGTTTTTAAGTAATAAATATCGTCTTGGTCACTAAACACAACAGAGGCGAAAATACGGTTCCAACTTCTAGAGCTAAGGCCACTTTGTCCGTTAGACATGTGGTTGAACCCTAATTGAAAGGTATTAAATTTATAGCCTAAAACCGAGTAATCGGCTGTTTCTTGCCAAAATATCTCTGGTTCATAATTGGTTTCCCTAAAGGGTTTAGACACTTCACTGTTATATAATTGCCAAAATGAGGTGAGGGTGAAACCAAGATAAACGCCATCAAATCCAGTATCTTCCAGATAAAGAGGCAGTTTCACACTAACCTGAAATTTGGCTTCTTTTTTATCGACATTCTCTTCTGTGAGCTCTTCATTACCGTTTGAGTTTGGATTGGTAATGTAAGTCATAGGAAGTAAATAGTTCTGTCTATGCTGAGTAATAGCAAAAACGTTATCAATTGCTTCCTTGTCAGCTTCTAAGCGGTTATCAAGCGCGCTTTCAGAAGTGGTATCTCGTTTAATGATATCAATAACTTCAATATCACTCTCTTGTTCATCTTGCGCATTTTCTTGAGCAAGAGTATTTATGCTGCACAGACTGACTGCAGCCAATATTAAAAATGGCTTAAACACTGACACTGGTGGTGTTCTCCGTTAGGTAAGTCGTTGTTGTTTTTTTTTGCTAATTTATTTTAATTAGTGAAATCCAGTGACTGGCCTTCCGCTGATGCAAATATTTCTAGGTTCGACTCTGCAATGGTGATGTAGTCCATGCAGTGTTCAACCACCTTATCAATATCCTTATCTGTGCGATCTGGATCATGGCTGTATAGCGCTAATTTTTTTGAATTGCTCGCCATGGCAAGCTTTACGGCTTCTTCAGCTACCGAATGACCCCATCCCGTTTTAGCAGGCATATCTGACATCATATATTGTGCATCATGAATAATAACGTCTGCGTTTCTAGCAAAATCGACAAACGTTAAAAAGTCGGTTTCTTTTTTATACGGCGGGTAGAGTTCGTTGTCAGTAATGTAGGCGATTTTTATGCCTTTTTCTTCAATACTATAGGCGCTACCTTTACCAGGGTGATTAATAGGGATTCGGCGAATGGTAGCAGTACCAATTTCCCAAATATCTTGCTCTGGCGGAATAATGGTTAGATGGAGTTTTGACTGTAACGCACTGACAGGGACAGGAAACGTTGAGCCTTCCATTTGCTGTAAAATCTGATCGTGTTCGGGCAAGGTCGTTTGCCCTGGGTAAATATAGATATCTCGGTCTTTTTGAAAGATAGGGCTGAAGAATGGAAAACCTTGTATGTGATCCCAGTGATTGTGGCTGAGCAACAAGTGAATAGGGGTATCTTTGCTGCGAAGTTTGTTCCCCAACAGCCTGATACCCGTTCCCGAATCAAGCACAATATCGGTGCCATCGGCTAATTCAATGTGAACGCATGCGGTATTGCCACCATAGCGAGCATAGGCTTCTCCAGGAGTAGGAACAGAGCCTCTCACGCCGTAAAATGTTAACCGCATATGTTCACCGTTTTTTATTCTTGTAGCTAACCGCTACTGCATAGCTGTATACAAGGTCAAATGCAAAATTACTAATATTTATCTTTCAATAATAGACAATGTTAGAGACTAACAACAAAGTCTTTAGCCGAATCTAAATCTAATAATTGCTTTTCACCTGTACGGCGGTTTTTGTATTCAATTTGTTGATTGTCGAGGTTTCTCTCACCGATAACAATGCTATGAGGTATACCAATTAATTCCATGTCATTGAACATAACACCTGGGCGTTCTTTACGATCGTCAAATAACACGTCGATACCTAACGCAATCAGTTGTTCGTATAGTGCCTCAGCAGCTTCTTTGATGCGGTGAGATTTATGCATATTCATTGGAATTAATGCAATCTTAAAAGGCGCGATTGGATCAGGCCACATTATGCCGTATTTATCATGGTTTTGTTCAATAGCCGCCGCAACAATACGTGAAACACCAATTCCGTAACATCCCATGGTAAGCGTTTGATGTTTACCCGTTTCGCTTAGTACACCACAATTCATCGCTTCTGAGTATTTGCTACCTAGTTGGAAAATATGGCCCACTTCAATGCCGCGCTTTATTTCAATAGTACCATTGCCGTCTGGTGAAGCATCACCAGCCACAATGTTACGTAAATCTGCCGTTTGTAAGTCCACAGTCCAATTTGCATTTTTCGTGATTTGGCCATTTTCGCCTGCACCACAAACAAAATCAGCAAGTGCTGCGGCACTAAAATCGACATGCATTGGCAACGTAACATCATTAGGGTTAACGAAAGCAGGATGAGCGCCTAAGATTTCAGTGGCTTTTTCTTCACTTGCTATAACGAGCGGACTAGCTACGCCAGTGACTTTTTCCGCTTTAACATCGTTAAGCGCGTGTTCTGCGCGCAATACTAATACAACCCACTGTTCAGTTGTGCTCTCTTCTTCCGTTTCGCCTTTAACAACATAAATGCTAAGTGCGCTATCTGAAGCTTTACCACTTACGACTTCAGCTGCTGCGCCTGAAGCTTGTTGTTTTTCTGGCATTGCCGTAGCCGCCATTTCAACGTTTGCGGCGTAGTCGCTGTCACTTGCAAAGGCAATGGCATCTTCACCAGACTCGGCAAGCACGTGGAATTCATGGGAATGGTTTCCACCAATTGAACCTGAATCTGCAATAACCGCACGGTAGTCTAAGCCCATGCGATTAAAAATATTTCCATAGGCTTCATACATTGTTTGGTAAGTCTTATCTAAACACGTATCGTCTAAGTGGAAGCTGTAAGCATCTTTCATGGTGAACTCACGTCCACGCATAATGCCAAAACGAGGACGCACTTCATCACGGAATTTAGTTTGAATTTGATAAAGATTGATTGGTAGTTGTTTGTAACTACTGATTTCGTTTCTAACTAACGATGTGATCACTTCTTCATGTGTAGGACCTAGCACAAAGTCTCGCTGGTGGCGGTCTTTAATGCGCAGTAACTCTGGGCCATATTCTTCCCAACGGCCAGACTCTTCCCACAAATCAGCAGGTTGGACTACTGGCATTAACACTTCTACACCGCCTGCTTTGTTCATTTCTTCACGAACGATGTTTGCCACTTTATTCAATACGCGAAGCCCGGTTGGCAACCACGTATAAAGGCCTGAAGCCAGTTTTCTTATCATACCAGCACGTAACATTAACTGGTGACTGATAACCTCAGCATCGGCCGGAGTTTCTTTCTGCGTGGCAAGTAAATATTGACTAGTGCGCATTCGAAGCGGTCTTCCTATAACTATGAAAAATACAATTGAGCGTATTCTAATTAACTGTGAGCAATAGTGCTACAACCACGTGCGACTAAAGCGTGTTAATCCCAATGACTTCGACCACACTATTTTTTACTGTAAAGGCAAAGTCATAATTATACAGTGCGGTATGGTAGGTCTTTTCATCACTTAATAGTTTATGACGATAAGCGGGGCGGGGGTCTTGAGCCAGCACGGCTGTTAGTAGTGTGGGTAGGTCCGGGTGCTGCGATGCGGCTTCGTGTAACATGTTTTGCACGAGTGGATTAATTATTACCTCTAAGTTGGGTATGGGAGCTGCATGATTCAGTTCTGCCATGCTATCCGATGCATGGGAGAGCGCATCGGCGTAGGGTAAATAAGGCTTAATATCGATAATTGGGGTGCCATCTAACAAATCTACTCCTTCGACGTGCAAGGTAAGCTTTCCATCTACAACCTCAGAACCTACATTTTTCACTGCCGACATGCCTATACCATTTGGGCGATGCGTACTTCTTGAAGCAAACACCCCAAGCGTTGCATTTCCGCCCAAACGAGGCGCTTTCACCGAGGGTTTCCAGCCTTTATCTAAATTCTCATGGAAGAGAAAGAGTAGCCATACATGACTAAATACTTCTAAACCTTTAAACACACGTGGATCATCAAAGTCAGGCGCTAATACTACTTGCCCTTTCGCCTTGGCTAAATTGGGCTGTCGGGGAATAGCAAACTTTTGTTTAAACGGCGTTTGTATATGCCCGATAGCGGAAAGGGGAAACTGACTAGGGGGCATTACCTTAAAATCCTATTTGCATAGCGCACTGTCATAAAATTCTCACATAGTTTACGTAGAGTACGAATTCAAGTTTAAAACCTTGAACCAATTACGGACATTTGGGGCTGCCGTATTTGGCATCCCTGGACCCAATTAAACCCTTTGGCCTGTACATTTACAGGCCGTTTTTATTTTTAGCGCTTCGCATTTCCTTCAATACTTTTTCAAAATAAGGGCAGCCTAATTCATTGGCTTTGGCAATATTGTGAGTGTAAATTTTCTCTGCATCATCTTCGTTTTTCATATAGCGGGCAATATCTCGCTCGCGAATTAAATGAAGTAGAGGGTAGGGAGAGCGGTTGGTATAATTCGCTACGCTGTCTTTAGCTTCGCCATCGAATTGATAGTCAGGATGAAAGCTGGCAAGTTGATACACGCCAGTGTACCCCCAATCAGATAGCATACGGTCACATATCGCCAATACATCCAGGTAGTCATCGAAGGAAGCTGTAGGTGATGAAGGTGCGATGATAAGGGTAGTAGCAATATCGTCTTGTTCGTCTAAGCGTTTACACTCATCGAAAAGCGAGGCAATAACATCGCCTGCATCTCCTTTAACCACAACGCAGCGAATTTGGCCCGGTTGACGTACAAAACCTGCAAAGGGGCAGAAGTTGTGGTTGATGACAATGTCATCAACCCAACGCATAGTGGCTTCTATAAACTGTGTATCGTTCACAAATTCAACTTAAGAATGGTATTTGACGTAAGCTTCTAGGGTGTTTTCAATCAAGCTAGCGACTGTCATAGGGCCCACACCACCAGGAACCGGGGTAATCCACCCCGCACGTTGTTTAGCAGGCTCAAAATCTACGTCGCCAACTAATGAACCGTCACTCACACGGTTGATGCCTACATCGATAACGATAGCGCCGGGCTTAATCCAGTCACCAGGAATAAAGTTTGGCTTGCCTACCGCGACCACAAGAAGGTCTGCACGACTTACATGGGCTTTTAAATCTTGTGTAAATTTATGACAAGTAGTGACCGTACAACCTGCAAGCAATAGTTCTAAGCTCATAGGGCGACCCACAATATTAGAAGCACCCACAATGACCGCATCTAAACCTTTAACGGGGCGCTTAGTGGCCTCGATCATGGTCATGATGCCTTTTGGAGTACATGGGCGAAGTGCGGGGATACGTTGTGCCAATCTACCTATATTATAAGGGTGAAACCCATCAACATCTTTATGTGGGTGAATGCGCTCTAATACTTTTTCTGCATTTAAACCGGCAGGTAGGGGCAGCTGCACTAAAATCCCATCTATTTCTTTATCGTCATTTAGTTGATCGACAAGCGCTAACAGTTCGTTTTCTGTAGTGTCAGCGGGTAAATCAAAAGAACGAGATACAAATCCCACTTCATCACATGCTTTACGTTTATTAGAAACATAAACTTGAGAGGCGGCATCGCTACCGACTAATACCACGGCCAAACCAGGTTGACGTTTCTTTGCGTCTATAAGTGAATCTACATAAGAAGCAACATGCTGGCGTACTTGTTTGGCAATTAATTTGCCGTCAATTAAATGAGCTGTCATAGAAGTGATTATAATGTGTGGTCATTAAGTGCTAATTATTGTTTCATAAAACTGCATGTGGCGACCAGTAGAAACATACAATTACTGTAAATCGAGAAAACTTTTAAAGATTTGCGCTTATAAAAAGTAAATTTCGATAAATAGTGAAGTTGTTTACGATGAACGAATACGCCGCCTACCTTAAAGTTTGCATTAAATTATTGGTTTTTAAGTTTTGGTTAGTTTGAAAAATGCCCAAAGTGCTCAAAAAAGCACATTTATGCGTGCTTTATGAGCGGTTGAATATTTTATTTAAAAAAGTGTTTGACGAGGTGGGGTCTTGTCAGTAATATTCGCACCCCGTAACGGCACAGACGCAAATTGCTTCAAACGTATCGTTACGCAGTCGGTGAGTGGCGCAGCTTGGTAGCGCACTTGTTTTGGGTACAAGGGGTCGTAGGTTCAAATCCTATCTCACCGACCATTTTTTGCAAGCGAAGATTCGCCGAGCGTCCGTAGCTCAGCTGGATAGAGCAACGGCCTTCTAAGCCGTGGGTCGCAGGTTCGAATCCTGCCGGACGCGCCATGCGAGTCAGGTAGGACCTGATTCGGATTGGTCGAATCTTTAAAGATAAACATGTACTATCAATTCAACATGTTTATTTATTGCAAGCACCTCAGTGGTGGGCGTAGCTCAGTTGGTAGAGCCCCGGATTGTGATTCCGGTTGTCGTGGGTTCGAGCCCCATCGTCCACCCCACTTTTTCGCGGGAGTGGTGGAATTGGTAGACACGCTGGATTTAGGTTCCAGTGCTTCACGGCGTGAGAGTTCAAGTCTCTCCTTCCGCACCATGTTTTAGGCTTTTTTCACAAAAGCTGTTTTAAGCGCTGTTGTAAGTGCTTTCTAAGTAGTATTGTCGGTGAGTGGCGCAGCTTGGTAGCGCACTTGTTTTGGGTACAAGGGGTCGTAGGTTCAAATCCTATCTCACCGACCATTTACTCTATCCTCGTTATATTTTCCTTATTAAATTCCTTATTTTTATCCGTTTGCACACTTATCATTCAAAAGCGTGTTACAAACTTGTGTTTCCCTCTCGACTCTCGTTCTCTGCGACTGTATACTACGGCGTCTTTTTTTAACTCGTATGTTTGTAACAAATACGCGATTAACACAGTATTGTGTGGTGTTTTGTTAGTGCAAACGTCGGAAACGACCTCTACCCCGGTGTGATATGTCACATAGACATGACGGGAGAGGGGATTGAGAACAAAGCGCTTAAATAGGCGTAAAGTTGAGGTAATATAATGCAAGTTTCAGTCGAGACGACCCAGGGTTTAGAACGCCGTCTTACTATCACCGTTCCAGCTGACGCTATTGATTCAGCTGTTAAATCTCGCCTACAGCAGTTGGCGAAAACGCAACGTATTAACGGTTTCCGCCCAGGCAAGGTACCAGTAAGCGTAATCAAAAAGCGTTTCGGCCAAGCAGTGCGTCAAGAAATTGCTGGTGATGTAATGCAGCAAAACTTCTACCAGGCTATCGTTCAAGAAAAAATTCAACCAGCTGGTATGCCAAATTTCGAACTGACTAAAGATGAAGATGGTCAGGATTTGGAATTTGTTGCTTCTTTTGAAGTATATCCAGAAGTAGAAGTTAAAGGCATCAACGATATTGAAATCGAAAAGCCAGTAGTAGAAATTACTGACGAAGATCTTGATAACATGATGGTAACGCTACAGAAGCAACACGCTTCTTGGAAAGAAGTTAAACGTAAAGCGAAGAAAGACGATAAAGTTGTTATCGATTTCGTTGGTTCTATCGACGGTGAAGAATTTGAAGGCGGAAAAGCTGAAGATTTCGAACTTGAACTAGGTCAAGATCGCATGATCCCAGGTTTCGAAAAGCCACTTGTAGGCGCGAAAGCGGGCGAAGAAGTAACAGTAGAAGTTGCTTTCCCTGAAGATTACCATGCAGAAAACCTTAAAGGTAAAGACGCGGTATTCCAAGTAACAGTGAAAAAAGTAGAAGGCCAGTCACTTCCTAAAGTTGACGAAGAGTTTGCTACCTTATTCGGTGTTCAGGAAGGTGGTGTTGACGCGCTTAAAGCTGAAGTTCGTAAGAACATGCAACGCGAGCTAGATCAAACACTTAAAACTCAGGTTAAAGAAGACGTTATTGCTAAATTGGTTGACGCTAACGAGCTTGATATTCCTCAAGCACTTATCGACCAAGAAGTTAACGCTTTACGTGAACAAGCTAAACAGCGTTTCAGCCAACAGGGCGGTGGTCAAAACCTTCCAGAGTTGCCAGCTGAATTATTTACTGATAATGCCAAGCGTCGTGTTTCAATTGGCCTATTATTAGGTGAAGTAATTAAGCAAAACGAACTTAAAGCTGACGAAGCAAAAGTAAACGAGATGATCGAAACTGCTGCTTCTGCGTATGAAGACCCTCAAGAAGTTGTAGAATATTACAACAACAACCAAGAGCTTATGCAGCAAATGCAAAATGTTGCATTAGAAGAGCAGGCGGTTGAGTGGGTACTTGAGCAAGCTAAAGTTACCGAAGTAACTAAAGCTTTTGACGAGGTTATGAACAAACAGGCGTAATTTTTTACTGTCTGATTGACTTCACCTGTCAGCAACTGCTTAAATGCTCGGAGCCTTCCGAGCATTTTTGTTTTTAACGCTAGATAATCAAGGTAGCTATGACTAATACCCCATTTGATCCAATGAATGCACTTGTCCCTATGGTAGTTGAACAGACTTCCAAAGGTGAACGTTCGTACGACATCTATTCTCGTCTACTAAAAGAAAATGTTATTTTCTTAGTAGGGCAGGTAGAAGACCACATGGCCAACCTGATTGTGGCTCAAATGCTATTTTTGGAAGCTGAAAATCCAGAAAAAGACATTTTCCTTTATATCAATTCACCTGGCGGTTCTGTAACTGCGGGTATGGCAATTTACGACACCATGAATTTCATCAAGCCAGACGTAAGCACAGTATGTGTGGGTCAAGCGGCCAGCATGGGTGCGTTCTTGCTATCTGGTGGTGCTAAAGGTAAGCGTTACTGTTTACCGAATTCTCGCGTGATGATTCACCAACCTTTAGGTGGTTTCCAAGGTCAAGCATCAGATTTTGAAATTCATGCGAAAGAAATCCTGTCTATTAAAGAGAAGTTGAACCGCTTGATGGCGCAACACACTGGACAAGATTACGAGAAAGTTGCACACGATACTGATCGTGACAACTTCCTTAGTGCAACTGAAGCTAAAGAGTATGGTCTTATCGACCAAGTTATGACAAATCGATCTGACGCGGCTGCAACTAAGTAGTATAGTTATAGATAGTAGACCTGAACTAGTGCTTGGCACGATTTGGTTTTCGGTTCAGGCAAGGCAGAGGCAATAGTAATGAGTGATAAACAAAGCGGTGACGGTGATAACAAGTTACTGTACTGCTCGTTTTGTGGCAAAAGCCAACACGAAGTAAGAAAGTTAATAGCAGGCCCGTCGGTATTTATTTGCGACGAGTGTGTTGAGTTATGTAACGATATCATTCGCGAAGAAATCAAGGAAATCGCGCCTAAGCAGAAGCAGGATGCTTTACCAAAGCCAAATGAAATCCATGCACACTTAGATGACTACGTTATCGGTCAAGAGCACGCCAAAAAAGTATTGTCTGTAGCGGTATATAACCACTACAAACGTTTGCGTAATGGTGATGTGCACGATGGTGTGGAGCTTGGTAAGAGTAATATCCTACTTATCGGCCCAACGGGTAGTGGTAAAACATTACTGGCGGAAACGCTTGCACGTTTGCTTGACGTTCCTTTCACAATGGCAGATGCAACTACATTAACCGAAGCCGGTTATGTAGGTGAAGATGTTGAAAATATCATTCAAAAGCTTCTGCAAAAGTGTGATTACGACGTTGAAAAAGCTCAGCGCGGCATTGTTTACATTGATGAAATTGATAAAATTTCGCGTAAGTCAGATAACCCATCTATTACTCGTGATGTATCGGGTGAAGGTGTACAGCAAGCATTGCTTAAGCTTATTGAAGGTACTGTTGCTTCGGTTCCTCCACAAGGTGGCCGTAAGCATCCACAGCAAGAATTTTTGCAGGTAGATACCTCTAAGATTCTGTTTATCTGTGGTGGCGCGTTCGCAGGCCTTGATAAGGTTATTGAACAACGTGCGCAGAAAGGTACGGGTATTGGATTCGGTGCGGCTGTTAAGTCTAAATCTGAAAACACCGCGCAAATTAGCGAGTTGTTTAAGCAAGTAGAACCACAAGACTTAGTTAAATATGGGTTAATTCCTGAATTTATCGGTCGTTTACCTGTGGTCACTAGCCTTGAAGAATTGAATGAAGAAGCCTTAATTCAAATTCTTAAAGAGCCTAAGAATGCGATTACGAAGCAGTATTCAGCATTATTTGATATGGAAGATGTGGAACTTGAGTTCCGTGACGACGCACTGCATGCTATCGCTAAAAAGGCGATGGATCGTAAAACTGGTGCCCGTGGTCTTCGTTCAATTGTTGAAGCAGTTTTGCTAGATACCATGTACGAATTACCGTCTGCGGTAGACGTAAGCAAAGTAGTTATTGATGAAACCGTCATTCGAGGCGAATCAAAACCTATTTTAATTTACGACAATACAGATAAAAAAGCAGCTTCTGAGTAGGTTGTTTTACTTTCTAAAAAAGGTCCTTCGGGGCCTTTTTTGTTTTCTAACAGCACATCACTATTTTCTGCGTTAGGCTTTGTTAATCTCAAGCTTACTTTCACCCTGAACCTTAACATTCAAGATCATTTACTTCAAAGCCATAAAAATAATACTCAAATATTACGCTTTCGCGTATAGCCAAAATCAGCTTTTTTTCGTCTTTCAAAAAACAACTTGTTGGTTATTTAAGCAAACAAACCCGTTTAACCTATCCTTTCTGATAGATTCGGCAACAAACTATTGCCATACGGTCTAAAATCGATAATGGTAAAGAAAAGCAGGGAAAGCAGCGAATTTACGTACATTAAGAATGTTTTATTTGAACTTTGCGCTAGCATCCCCATATCAATCGACAATGCTAACTAATAGAGAACACGTATGACAGTTGAGCGAGAAAATCGCATTGAAATTCCTGTGCTTGCCTTAAGGGACGTGGTTGTTTATCCGCATATGGTCATACCCTTATTTGTCGGGCGAGAAAAATCGATCCGTTGTCTTGAAGCGGCAATGGAAAACGAGAAACAGATTTTCTTAGTGGCCCAGAAAGACGCCGGTGTGGATGAACCCGATGCCGATGACATTTATACCGTTGGTACTATTGCCACCATTCTTCAACTTTTGAAACTTCCTGACGGCACGGTGAAAGTGTTAGTCGAAGGGAGTGTGCGTGGTGAAGTTGAAGGTTATGAGCAATCAGAGCCATTCTTTGTAGCTAACGTAAATAAAATTGAAGACGGTGCTATTGATGAGAGCGAGCAAGAAGTGCTTATTCGCTCTGCGGTATCGCAGTTTGAAGGTTACGTTAAGCTAAACAAAAAAATACCGCCTGAGGTACTTACGTCGCTAAATGGTATTGAAGATGCTGCACGCTTAGCAGATACCATGGCTGCACACATGCCGCTTAAACTCACCGAAAAACAAAAAGTGCTAGAAATGAAAGGGGTGAATGAACGCCTTGAGTATTTAATGGCCTTGATGGAAGGTGAAATCGATTTGCTACAGGTCGAGAAGAAAATTCGCACCCGTGTTAAAAAGCAAATGGAAAAAAGTCAGCGTGAGTACTATTTGAATGAGCAAATGAAAGCCATTCAAAAGGAACTCGGTGAACTTGATGATGCACCAGATGAATTTGAAGCGTTAGCGAAGAAAATCGAAGACGCCAAAATGCCGCAAGAAGCGTTGGATAAAGCTAAGTCTGAGTTGCAAAAGCTTAAGATGATGTCGCCCATGTCGGCAGAAGCTACTGTATTGCGCAGTTACATTGAGTGGCTAACCAACGTACCGTGGAATAAGCGTTCACCAGTGAAGAAAGATTTATCTCGCGCTGAAGTGGTTTTAAATGAAGATCATTACGGGTTAGAGAAAGTCAAAGAACGCATTCTAGAATACCTCGCGGTACAACAGCGTGTTAAAAAGCTGAAAGGACCCATCTTGTGTCTTGTAGGGCCTCCTGGTGTGGGTAAAACCTCTCTTGGTCAATCTGTTGCGAAAGCGACAGGGCGCAAGTATGTACGTATGGCATTAGGCGGCGTGCGTGATGAAGCTGAAATTCGTGGACATAGACGTACTTACATAGGCTCATTACCTGGAAAATTAGTGCAGAAAATGGCAAAAGTTGGAGTTAAAAACCCACTTTTCCTATTAGATGAGATTGATAAAATGTCGTCTGATATGCGTGGCGACCCAGCTTCTGCGTTACTTGAAGTGCTTGACCCAGAACAGAACAATAGTTTCAGTGACCACTATTTAGAAGTGGACTACGATTTATCTGATGTGATGTTTGTGGCGACCTCGAATAGCATGAATATTCCAGGCCCATTACTTGACCGTATGGAAGTTATTCGTCTTTCTGGTTATACCGAAGACGAGAAGCTAAACATCGCAACACGTCACTTAATCAGTAAGCAGATGGAACGTAACGGGCTTAAGTCTAAAGAGCTTGAGATTACCGAATCTGCCATTATCGGCATGATTCGTTACTACACCCGTGAAGCAGGCGTTCGTAGCTTAGAACGTGAAATTTCTAAGGTATGTCGTAAAGCCGTTAAAGATATCTTGCTGACTAAGAGCAAAGATAAAGTGTCAGTGACTCAAGATAATCTTAAAGATTACTTAGGTGTACAACGCTTCGATTACGGTAAGGCAGACAAAGACAATCAAATTGGCCAAGTTACCGGGTTGGCGTGGACACAGGTAGGCGGTGATTTACTGACTATCGAAACCACCTCAGTGCCGGGTAAAGGCAAGATGACATCAACCGGTTCGCTTGGTGATGTTATGCAGGAATCTATCAAAGCTGCAATGACGGTTGTGCGTAGTCGCGCTGAAAAGCTTCGTATTAACGAAGATTTTTATGAAAAACGCGATATTCACGTGCATGTGCCTGAAGGTGCTACACCTAAAGATGGCCCAAGTGCGGGTATCGCAATGTGTACAGCTTTGGTGTCATCGTTAACAGGTAACCCCGTTAAATGCGATGTGGCCATGACCGGTGAAATAACACTGCGTGGTGAAGTGTTGGCCATTGGTGGTTTGAAAGAAAAGCTACTAGCCGCCCACCGTGGTGGAATTAAAACGGTGGTTATTCCAGCAGAAAATGAACGTGATCTGGAAGAAATTCCAGAAAACGTGAAAAAAGATTTATCAATTCACCCTGTAAAGTGGATTGATGATGTGCTTGATATTGCACTTCAAGAGCCAGTAGAGTCTTTTGAGGTTGCAACTAAAAGCTAAAATGGTTGGCTGCATGTCCTAATTTTAAAGGCTTGCAGCCTTAAATTTGCAATAATTGATTAAAAAGTGTGCATACCTTCGCCAATTCGCCTATTTTTTTCAAAATAGGGCTTTCTTGTCGCAAGAGTTGTGTTACCTTTAATTTGTATTCGCTTGAAGCCTTGCCACAAAAGGGATTGCAGCGATTCAATAAAAGTTAATTAATTGTGACAGATGCTTGATGTTCAGAATCAAGCTTGCTATAACGTTCAATCAAATCGTTTTGGACAAACAGTATAATAACAATCGAAGGGGATCATAATAGTGAACAAGTCTCAACTTATCGACCAAATTGCTGCTGGCGCAGATATTTCAAAAGCAGCTGCCGGCCGCGCTCTAGATGCATTCACTGACTCAGTAACTGCAGCACTTAAAGACGGTGACCAAGTGGCACTAGTCGGTTTCGGTACTTTCTCAGTACGTGAGCGCTCTGCTCGTAGTGGTCGTAATCCACAAACTGGTGAGACTATTCAGATTTCAGCGGCGAAAGTTCCATCTTTCAAAGCTGGTAAAGCTCTGAAAGACGCTTGTAACTAAGCAAAACTTGCAAGAAAAAGGCGATGGCTTATGCCATCGCCTTTTTTATTTGTAACGCCGAATTTATCATTTCCCACTATTTTCTTTATCTCACCTATAGCGCGACAGTGCATTGCGCGTCACGCTGCGGTTTTATTGGACAATAGAAGGATTAGTTTTTGTTAAGCCGTTTATCTTCACAGGTATTAGGTTATAATCACCGCTTATTTTTTGCCATGATGTTAGCGTAGGTATTATCCAACGCTAAAGGGCAAGTGTAGTAAGCAACGGAGTTGAAGAACAATCATGCTAGAAAGAATCAGAGAAGGTTCTCAAGGCCCATGGGCAATGGCAATTATTGCCCTAATCGTATTGAGTTTCGTGTTTGCTGGTGTAGGAAGCTACCTGACGTCTTCAGGTACTACGGCAGTAGCAACAGTTAATGGCGAAGAAATTTCTGCTCAGGAATTAGAACGCGGTTATCAGAACCAACGGGCACAAATGGAATCACAATTTGGCGAAAGCATTGCCCAGTTGTTTTCAAGCGAACAGTATTTAAGTGACTTTCGTCGTAACGTACTAGATAGACTTATTGCTGAAAAACTCATTCAGCAACAAGCACAGGAAATGGGCTTACGCGTTAGCGATGCTCAAATTCGTGAAACTATCGTACAAATGCCAGAGTTTCAGTTCGGTGGTCAATTCGACAACGACCGTTTC
This sequence comes from uncultured Alteromonas sp., assembly GCF_963976965.1. Taxonomy (NCBI): domain Bacteria; kingdom Pseudomonadati; phylum Pseudomonadota; class Gammaproteobacteria; order Alteromonadales; family Alteromonadaceae; genus Alteromonas; species uncultured Alteromonas sp. The sequence goes on along the minus strand of NZ_CAXBMP010000006.1, from coordinate 60,922 downwards.
CAAACTATTTTGCGTCAAAACGGCTTTCAGGTTGCTGACTTCCGTGATTATTTACGCATTCAAATGACACAAAATCAATTGGCTGCAGCGTTAACCAATTCTGAGTTTGCGTTACCTGGAGAAGCTGAACGTGCGAATGCATTACAGCTTCAAACGCGTGACGCTAAATACGTGATGATTGACTCTGCTTCATTCGCCGAGTCGGTGGAAGTAACAGAAGATGATATTGCCGAATATTACAACGCTAACATCACTGCATTTGATACCGAAGAGCAAATTAAGCTTGCCTATGTATCACTGACAGTAGAAGACGTTAAAAGCCGCGTAAGTGTCGATGACGAAGCCGTTCGCACTTACTATGACAATAACCTTAGCGGTTATGGCAAAGAAGAAGAGCGTCGAGTTTCACATATTCTTATCGAGTCAGGTGATGATGCTGATGCAGCAAAAGCGAAAACTCAAGCACTATTAGACCAACTGAACGACGGTGCTGATTTTGCTGAGTTAGCTGAAAATAATTCAGATGACACCTTTTCAGCTGAAAATGGTGGTGATCTAGATTTTATTACTCCTGGAATGATGGACGATGCGTTTGATGAAGCGGTATTTAGTTTAGCGAATGTGGGAGACTATACCGACGTTGTAGAAACTGAATTCGGTTTTCACATCATTAAATTGACTGAACTTAAAGAAGCGCAAGTTCAAGCATTTGAAGACGTAGAAGCAGAAATCCGCGAGACATTGCTTACCGATAAAGCATTAGAAGAATTCTTCGAGCTGCAAAACACCATGGCTGAAATTGCATTTGAAGTGCCTGATACACTAGAAGATGTTGCTAACGCCGTTGACTTACCGGTACAAGAAACAGGTTTGTTTAGCCGTAACACTGTGCCAGTAAATATGAGCTCACCAGCATTGACTGAAGTCGCGTTTTCTTCTGAACTTATCGATGAAGGCGTGAACAGTGACATTATCGAACTAGATGATGAAGCGGTAGTTGTTGTGCGTGTTGTAGAGCACTTGCCACAGCGTACTCAAGCCCTAGATGAAGTTCGTGATGGAATTGTGTCAACAGTGAAAGCACAGAAAGCACAAGAAGCTGCTGAAAGCTGGGCTACAAGTGTTGTTGAATCGCTTCAGCAAGGCGAAAGTGTAGATGCAACATTAGCAGAAAAGTCTCTTAACTGGGAAAGTGCTGAAGCCGTAGCGAGAAGTGGTAGTACACTAAACCGCAGTATCGTTGATAAACTGTTTACGTTATCTACCGAAGCTGAAAAGCGCGTAGATGTGATTGCGACCGTGAGCGGTGACGTTGCCATTGTAGAGCTTGTTAAAGTGAACAGTGCCCCTGCGCTAAGTGCTGAGATGTCAGAAAGTCTGAAACCTCGTTTAGCACAGATGCAAGGTCAACGTGTTTACCAGCAGTTCATTGAAGCTTTACGTGCTGATGCTGATGTTACGGTGTCTGAGAACCTTTAGTATTACTGATCTTACTGTTTAAAGGCTTGTGAGAATATAACCAGGTTGAAACGTAAAACCGTTATATAGTAAGCCTAGCGCTATTCCTCGCCTTAACGGTAAGTGAAAAATACGCTAAAAAAGCCAGTGTTGAACAAGCGATGTGGTTATCGCTTCGCCAACACTGGCTTTTTTGTGAGCGTTTTTCTTTAATAAGTAAAAGTACTAATGAGTCAGAAAGAGCATCAGCGCGTAAAATACCGCAATAACACTCGACAGTACCAGTATGTAAGTAAAACCTTGTTTGCCTTGTGCTAGGGAATAGCTATTCACCCTCAAGTAGCCAAACCACAATAACGACAAGATAAGTGGTATTAGTACAATAATCTTTAGCAAAACTCGACCTCGCGTTGTATCGGTAAAGGGGGATTAAATTTTATGTAGGGTAACCGCTTCTAGTAATAACTTTAGCTCGCTGCCTAAATACAAGTTTATCGATAGAATCATCTATTACCCTAACTATATATGACTACAGTATATAAGGGGAAATCAGTTTAGCCTTGTCATTTCCTTGTCTTAATTTTGTTATCTGTGTGTCATCTTTACTTTGTGTAATAACAGGTAAGCAAACTTAGACTTCATTTATTCTTATGAACAATACTGCGCTTTCGTTGGTCCACCACGCTAGAAGCATTCATTTTGCAGAAGTGCTTATGGCACGGGAATCCATTACCCCCGTTGACGCTGGGTGCCAAAGCTATCTAATGCACCGATTAGAAAAGCTAGGCTTTGCATGTGAAAAGCACAAAGTGGAAGGGGTGACTAATTTAATCGCTAAATGGGGGGATGGGCCTATCCATTTTGCTTTTTCTGGCCACACCGATGTAGTGCCACCAGGCCCATTAGAACAATGGAAATCTAATCCCTTTTGCCCAGTGATAAGTCAAAATAAGCTTTATGGTCGTGGCGCTGCCGATATGAAAACCGGTGTTGCTGCCATGCTAGCAGCAACAGAAAGAGCGCTACCATCAATGAATTCAAACCAATATACGTATTGGTGGTTGATTACCAGTGATGAAGAAGGCGAGGCTGAATATGGCTCTAAATGGATAAAGGCCTATTTAGATGCTAAACACATTACACTTGATATGTGCTTAGTAGGCGAGCCTACTGCTACGCATACTACCGGCGACACCATTAAAGTAGGCCGCAGAGGTTCATTGTCGGGCACAATTTTGGTATCGGGAAAACAAGGGCATGTTGCTTACCCGCATACGTGCGATAACGCAATTCACAAAGCAAGCCGTATCATACAGGCGTTATCCTCCTACGAGTTTGAACAAGGTAGTCTCGACTTTCCAGGTACGTCTTTGCAAGTCACTCACGTAGATACGGGCGCGTTTACTGATAATTTGGTGCCGGGTAGTACCCGTATTGAATTTAATGTGCGTTACGCATGGCAATTTAACCGTGACAGCTTAGTTAAGTTATTAACACGTATTACCGCTGAAGTAGATAGCGAGGCTTCGATAAGCTGGTCTAGACCCTGTGAATCCTATTTGAGTAGAAGCAATACAGAAAAGCGGTGCTTAATTAATATTACAGAAAAAGCCATTCGACAAGCCACTGGACGTTACCCCGTGGTCAGCACGTCTGGCGGTACCTCAGACGGGCGGTTTTTTGCATCAGACACAACACAAGTGGTAGAAGTGGGTGTGCCAAATGCCACCATCCACCAAGTTAATGAACACGTTCACCTATCCGATATTGTGACCCTAGAAGATATTTTTACAGATGTTTTATTGAGTCTGTAACGCCTGTATTAGATTCATATGCCAACGAGAATAAAAAAAGCGCCAACGGGCGCTTTTCTTATTTTAGTGTAGTGTCTTATATAGGGTGCTTGACGAAAATCAGGTAATCAAGCCACCTATATTAGCCTTTTGTAAACCTCTACGCTGACTTTTTAAGCTCAGGTTTTAATTGTGTTGCTCCTAAATAGCGTTCCTTTTTCTTTTGGGTTAACGCTTCTAAATCGACCACCACTAGGCCGTCTATGCAGTCGTTAAAGTCAGGGTCTACATTAAAATCTAAGAACGCCACGCCACCGGTTTTCGATAGTTCGCTGTATTGCTTGTATAAGGTAGGTACGTTCACGCCCATATTGGCGAGTAAATGCTTTAACTGAGTAAACTCAGATTTATAGTCGTTACCGGTAAAAGTATACAAGGGATCTTGCGACATTTGATAAGGCCGCTTAGAAGTGGCTTGCCCAAACTTAGCCGGAAAGTACGTAGAGTAGAACTGTACAATTAAGTCTTTAGCTGGTTGAGGGTAAGCATTGCTTAAAGACACCGCGCCAAACATGTATCGATATTTCGGGTAGCGATTTAAAAATGCACCTATGCCAACCCATAAATAATCTAAACTACGTTTACCCCAGTAACAGGGTTGAACAAAGCTACGACCAAGTTCGAGCCCTTCTTTGAACAAGGTGCTGTTACTTTCCTCACTTCCATAGTCGAACAACGTTGCCGAATATAAACCGGTAGGGTGGTCTTTATGACTCAGTAACTCAGCATCGCCAAAACGATATGCGCCCACAATCTCTAAATTACTCTCATCCCAAAGAATTAAGTGATAGTAGTAAGTATCGTATTGGTCTATATCGCGGCGTTTGTTAGTACCTTCACCTACCGCACGAAAGGCCACTTCCCTTAAGCGGCCAATTTCACGCATAATTGGTGAGCAGTTTTTATGTTGGTACAAATATATCGACTGGCCGTCGCTAGTGTGGCCTAAATGTTCGCACTGCTTCATTGCACGGGAAAGCTCTTTTCTATCTTCCGGCATGGCCACAGGGGCTTGCGTGTCGAAAATACCTTTCTTGTTACTGCCAATGCGGTATAAGTGGCGCTTAAATAGTTTGACCTGATCTTTTAGCGCTATGCTGGTTGGTTGGTAAGACTCAAAAGGAATAAGCTCGCCAATTCGCATAGGAAGGTGTTTTTTGCGTTGCTTAAACATTTCTTTCACCAGCAGCGCGGTGGCTAAAGGTTTGTACACCATAGACACCCCATAAAATAGCGGGCTATTTTTGGCATCAATGTAAACCGGAAGAATAGGGGACTTGGCTTGTCGGGCTATACGTAAAAAGCCTGAATGCCATAGGGTGTCCCGCACACCTTGAGGGCGTAATCGTGACACTTCTCCAGCGGGAAATATTAAAATGGCTCCGTCTGATTGCAGGTGGTTTTGAATAGCCCCTAAATGCTGTTTCGGCGTACCGCCTTGCATATTATTGACTGGTAGCAGCATGTCATGCAAAGGCTCAATGGCCATGAGCATTTGGTTCGCCACTACTTTTAAGTCGTGACGCACTTCACTAACCAGTTTAATTAGCGCAAGGGCGTCTAGTGAGCCGATAGGGTGGTTGGCAATAATCACCACACGACCTTGTGATGGAATACGCTCTTTCTCTACATCTCGGGTAGAGTAACTAATATTGAAGTATTCGAGCACTTGCTCTACAAAATCGATGTCTTCGTAATGAGGATAGGTTTCGCCGAACTCTATTATTTCTCGTTCATGCAAAAGGTGGCGCAGCACAAACGATAAAGACCTAAACAACAAGGGGTTGTTAGCCACTTGGGGATAGTGTTTATTTAGTACTTCATCAACAGTAAACATAGTCTTTCTCGGTTTTTGCGAACAATATCAGGGGAATATGACGTTTTTCACACAGTTTGATGTCAGTTATCTGACAATGCAGAGGCCCGCGTTTCATTCATCATGAAACGCGGGTTCAAGTGATATGCTTATGCTGCTTTCGATGGTGAATTTTTCACTTTAAGTGGCGTAACATTATCTGCGTTGTTCATGTTCTCAAGGGAATAGATAAGGTTTAAATTTCCATTTTCGTCTTCACCCAAGGCACTGCAGTTTTCCATCCAATCACCATCGTTGATGTAATGAATACCGTTTTCCATTGTGCTTTCAGGGTGATGAATGTGACCGCAAATTACCCCGTCAAGCCCCATTTCTGCTGCCCGTGAACAGCAAGCCTGACGGTAGCGAGCAATCGCTTCGTTTGCCCCTTTGATATGCTTTTTAATGTAACCGGCAAGTGACCAGTACTCACGTTTACGCCAGCTGCGAAAACGATTGAACTCGCGGTTTAAAAACAGCAGTAAGTCGTAACCTTTATCGCCAATCCAGGCATGAAATTTACCCATGGTGACATCGCCATCAAATTGATCGCCATGTAGCACAAGATAGCGTTTGCCTTGGGCCGTGGTATGAACAAGTTGGCGCTCAATCTCGATATCGCCAAATGCCATTCCAGAATAGGACTGTATTGGTTCATCGTGGTTACCCGGAAGATAAACGACGCGAGTGCCATCTTGGCTCATCGCCATTAGTTTATGCATAACTTGATTGTGCGCTTGTGGCCAACGAAATTGTTTTGTCATTTGCCACATATCGACAATGTCGCCAACCAAATAAAGGGTGTCGACGGTGACACTGTTTAAAAACGAAAGTAGGTATTCAGCTTTGCAATCACGATTGCCAAGGTGAATATCAGAAAGCCAAAGTGTGCGGTAATGTGTTTTTTTCATAGCAAGGTCCCAAAGCGATTGCCTTGGAACGCCACTATATGGAGGTTAATTGACAAAATGGTGACGCTTGTTTGACGATAGTGTTACAGGTGTCTATTTCAACAAAATCTGTTTTACAGAAGCTCGTTAGCCAGTGCTAATAACTTCTCTCGCATCCACTTATTCACTAAATCCTCATCCGCTTGCTTGTGCCAATACATGTGAATGGGCATAAGTGGTATGTCAAAGGGCAGTGTGGTAACGGCAACTGGCAGGCTGCTAGTAATCTGCTGTGCATAACGACTTGGTACAGTAAGTAATAAATCTGATTTACTGACTACACTTGCGGCAGCGAAGTAATGTTCGCACTGTAGCGCAAATTGTCGCGTGGCGTTTTGTTTCGCAAGCGCTAAGTCTACCGTATCTAATCGAGAGTCTTTCAAGGTCACCAGAACGTGGGATGCTGATACATAATTGGCTAGCGTTTTATCTTTTAAAATGGGGTGTTCTTTCGCACAGATAAGCACGAAATGCTCGTCGCACACCAGTGTTGAACGGATATCAGGGCCAGTAGGCACCAATGCATCGATGACGATATCGAGTTCTTTATTAGTAAGGGCGGTTTCAAGTTCAGGGCGGGTAACCCGCCTGCTGGTTACCGTAATATTCGCTGCATTTTGCAAAAGCTCGGGAATAAGTGCCGGTAAGAACGTTGACTCAAGAATATCTCTTAACCCTAACCTTATTTCTCTTTTATAGCGGCTGATATCAAAATCGATGGGGTCTGCCAGCGTAGATTCTAAGTGCGCGAGAGCCTCTTTTATAGGCTGAATGATAGATTGGCACAACGGGGTTGGCACCATTCGTCTGCTGTGGCGCACGAATAACTCATCATCAAATTTATCTCGTAGACGCGACATTGCATGACTTACTGCCGGTTGCGTTAAATGTAATGCTTTAGCGGCCGCAGTAATACTCTCTTCTTCATACACAGCTTTAAGAACAAAAAACAAATTTAGATCTATTTTTCCATGCATCATATTTATGAAATTCCATAAAAAAGTATCATTTCTATTTATTTTATTCGAGGTTACACTGGTTTAAATGTTAATTAAAGTGTGGTTTTGTAGCTAAACTGTTAAGCAGTAGGCTGGGTGGTCGGGTGCTGCTGTCAGAATGACGTTTCGGCCATGAGGTACACAGAAAGTTTAGTAGCAGTTTGTAAACTGGCTTATTTACTATTATTACAATAACAAAGGGCATATATGCAGGCCTCGATTTTTACCGAAATACTTCTTCCACTGGCCTTGGCTTTCGTGATGTTTGGTATGGGGCTTACGTTAACCGTAGCTGACTTTACCCGGTTACTTAAAGCACCTAAACCCATTGTGGTGGGGCTGGTGGGGCAAACTGTATTGCTCCCCTTATTGGCGTTTGGTTTGTGTTTGGCATTTTCCCTCCATCCGGCGATGGCGATTGGCATTATGATTTTATCAGCGTGTCTTGGTAGCACCATGAGTAACTTAATCAGTCATATTGGGCGTGCAAATCTAGCGCTATCAGTAAGTTTAACCGCGCTATCGACTTTTATTTGCGTATTTTCTACTCCCTTTATTATTCATTATTCAATGGATTATTTCGCCGGTGAGAACGCGCCTTCATTTTCCATTGTTACTACCGTTGTCGGTTTGGTGTGCGTGTCGATAGTGCCAGTCATCATTGGTATGGCAATACGCCACTTCAAACCTGCATTTTCTATTAAGGTAGAAGACTTTTTTAGAACCTTTTCATTATGGTTCATGATTGCCATGATCGTTGGCATATTAATCAGTGAGCGGGCGAATTTAATGGCGTCATTGGAAGAAGCCTTATTGGTGTGCTTAGCACTGAATATTTCAGCAGTAGTGCTGGGGCTTATTTTGGCTTTTGCCTTTAAGTTGTCAAAAATTGACGGTATTACACTGTCGATAGAAGTGGGTGTACAAAACGCTGCGCTAGCTATGTTGATTTGTATTACCTTTTTGAACTCGCCTGAATTTGCCGTGGCGGCTGGGGTTTACGGTTTAACTATGTATGCAGGCCCGGGGCTTTTAGCTGTGTGGTCGAAGCGTTTGAAAAATACAACTAAAAATGACGGTAAGGACAAACCACTCGCTACTCAAAAAGCCTAGGCTGCGCGTTAACCATAAGAGCAAAACATACGAGTACAAAAACATGGGTACAGAAACCAATAACATAAAAACAAATAACCTAAAAACAGATAATAAAGAAAAGCGCATCCTTATCACCGGTGGTGCCACGGGATTAGGGCAAGCTATTGCCCTTGCGTTAAGCGAGCAACCCGGTAAAAACGGCGAACAATTGAAAATTTGTATCGCTGATATCCATGAGCAGCGAGGGCAAGAAACCTTAGCGCTACTAACGGAAAAAGGCACAGAGGCTTTCTATCAACCATGCGACATTACCCAAGATGATGATGTCGCTAATTTGGTTACCGCGATAGAAGCACGATGGGGCGGTGTTGATGTTGTGTTTAATAACGCAGGCGTGGCGTCCGGCGGTAGTTTAAGCGATGAAAGTATTGCGCAGTGGAAGTGGATTTTCGATATCAACCTATTAGGCATGGTTCGCGTCAGCAAGGCCATGCTGCCCTTGTTTAAAGCGCAGGGCGCGGGCTATTTTGTCAATATTGCCTCCCAAGCGGGGCTAACGCCTATTCCTTACATGAACAGCTATAACGCGGTGAAGGCGGCGGTGGTATCACTGTCTGAGACCATGAAGCTAGAGCTTGCGCCCGATAATATCGATGTGAGTGTGGTTTGCCCTAGCTTCTTTAAAACTAATCTTGATGAGTCGATGCGTAGCGATAACCCTGCCATGCACAAAATGATGGCGCGGTTTTTCAAAAAAGCAGATATGACCAAAGAAGAGGTTGCGCAAAGTATCTGCGATCAGGTTGCCAAAAAACGATTTTTAATCCTTACCCACAAATTGGGCAAGCGTGCATTTTTGATGAAGAAGCTACTTCCCACCCAAATGTATATTAACAACATGCTAAAACAAACCAAAGCGATGAAACGTGCAATGGAAAAACGGTAACCCATGACGAATACAGTATTAGATAAAGCAGTATCAGTAAGAGAAGGCGAAGAGCTAGACGTTAATGTTGTCGATGGGTGGCTAAAAAATCATATTCAAGACCTCATCGGCACACCTACGGTGACCCAATATTCAGGCGGTGCGTCTAACTGGACTTACTGTCTTGAATACGAAAATACGTCGTTAATATTACGCCGTGCGCCCGCGGGCACTAAAGCAAAAGGTGCCCATGATATGGGGCGAGAGTATCGCCTTCAAGCAGCGCTGAAGCCGGTGTATAGCTATGTGCCCGATATGCTGGCATATTGCGATGATGAAGCCGTAATTGGCACAGAATTCTATATCATGGAAAAGCTGACAGGCGTTATTCCACGTAAGAATCTTCCTCGTGATTTAAAGACCTCCCCAGAACAGACCCATCAGCTGTGTAAAAATGTACTCGATAGCTTAATAGAGCTACATAAGGTTGACTATAAGGCGGCTGGTTTAGACACGATTGGAAAAGGTAGTGGTTACATAGAGCGCCAAATTACAGGCTGGAGTGAGCGCTATACGAAAGCAAAAACCTGGAATGTTCCCTCGGGCAAAGGGGTTATGCGGTGGCTTGAGGCGAATATGCCAAGCAATGAGCGTATTTGCATTACCCATAACGATTTTAGATTCGACAATGTGGTGTTAGATCCAAACGACTACACCAAAATTTTAGGTGTGCTTGATTGGGAATTGGCCACCCTTGGCGATCCATTAATGGATTTAGGTAATACGTTAGCCTATTGGGTGAATGCAGATGATGATTTTCTGGCCCAATCTACCCGCAGGCAACCTACCCACCTTGCTGGCATGATGACACGAGATGAAGTGGTGGCTTATTACTGCAAGCAAATGGGCGTTGACGTTGATGATTTCACTTTTTATGAAGTGTACGGCTTGTTTCGATTAGCGGGTATTGCACAACAAATTTACTATCGCTATCACCACGGTCAAACCAATAACCCCGCGTTTAAAAACTTTTGGATATTCATTCACTACTTAATGTGGCGTTGTAAAAAGGCCATTCGTAAATCAGGAAAAAGAAAATGACAACAAGACAAAATATTCTGATCACGGGCGCAAGCTCAGGCCTTGGTAAAGGAATGGCGGCGGAGTTCGCAAAGCAAGGTAGCAACTTAGCATTGTGCGCAAGACGTTTAGACCGCTTAGAAGAACTTAGAAGCGAACTGCTAGCGGTAAATCCTAACATCAAGGTGCTAATTAAGTCCCTTGATGTAAATGATCATAACGCAGTATTTGAAGTGTTTGATGCGTTTAAACAAGAGATGGGGCAACTCGATAGAGTTATTGTTAATGCGGGCATGGGCAAGGGCGCCTCTATTGGTACGGGTTTTTTTAATGCAAATAAGCAAACCGCAGAGACCAATTTTGTGGCTGCACTGGCGCAAGCCGAAGCGGCCATGACTATTTTCAGAGCGCAAAATGAAGGTCATCTAGTAACGATTTCATCAATTAGTGCGGTAAGAGGCTTCAGACGCGCTATGACGGTGTATGCCGCCACTAAAGCAGGGCTTACGTCTATGACAGAGGGGATCCGCTTAGATGTGATGAATACACCAATTAAGGTTAGCTGTGTACATCCAGGGTTTATTCGTACCGAAATTAATGAAACGGTAGAAAAAGTGCCGTTTATTGTCGATACCGAAACCGGCTGTAAGGCGTTGGTAAAAGCCATTAATAAGGAAAAAGCGGTGTCTTATGTGCCAAGTTGGCCGTGGGCATTATTACATTGGGTACTACGTGTCGCGCCTTCAAGCACCATTCGCAAAATGAGTTAGTGCCAAAACACTAATAAAAGCTTCTGATAAAAGCCTCGAACAAAGGACACAAAAAAAAGACACAAAAAAAGCGCCAATAGGCGCTTTTTTACTAACTGTAAAATTTAAGCTAAAGCTTTAATTTGTGCAGCTAGGCGGCTCTTGTGACGAGCAGCTTTATTCTTGTGAATCAAACCTTTAGTAGCCATTCTGTCAAGAATTGGAGTTGCAGCAGCAAATGCAGTTTGTGCACCTTCTTTATCACCACTAGCGATAGCAGCTACTACTTTCTTCAAGCTTGTACGAGTCATGGAGCGACGGCTAGCGTTATGCTGGCGACGCTTTTCGGCTTGGATTGCACGTTTCTTAGCAGACTTGATGTTAGCCAAGGTGTAACTCCCAAATAAATTCATGTCAAAAACGAGGGTGCGGATTTTGCCTATCATCCAGCCAAAAGTCAAACGATTTTACCCAATAAGTAGAAAGTTAATTTCTACATTAAATAAGATGTTTATCGAATGCTTTGGTTTTTCGGCCTGTTCTTAACAAAGGCGCTAATAAAGCGCCAAATAAAAAGTGCAGAACGAAATGGCTATTGTACATATGTACTCATGTGCACAGATACAGCACACAGATACAAATGAAACAGTACGAAACCATACCCACAACGGGCGCGGATTATAGCAAAAAAAATTCATGAGATGCACTTATATTTTGAATAATACGTTTCGCCGGTAACAGGGTTTCGTTATGATTGAGCGCTTAAGTGAATGAAATGTATCTATTGGAATAGTCTTAGTGTCACGGAAGTTATTAAAATCAGGCCTTATTGTCAGCGTAATGACGTTGATATCCCGCGTGTTAGGGTTAGTGCGAGATGTGGTAGTGGCAAGGCTAATGGGTGATGGCGCTGCCGCCGACGTGTTTTTCTTTGCAAATAAAATTCCTAACTTCCTGCGCCGATTATTTGCCGAGGGGGCATTTGCGCAAGCGTTCATTCCGGTATTAACCGAAGTACACCAAAATCACGAGAAAGCAGAGCTTAAAGCATTTGTTGCTAAAATTTCCGGCACGCTTGGGGCCATTGTGTTTGTGGTTTCCCTTGTAGGCGTTATCGCGTCGCCAGTTTTAGCCGCGCTGTTCGGCACAGGGTGGTTCATTGCGTGGGTACAGGGCGATGAGGCAGGAGATAAATTCTTACTCGCATCAACCATGCTGAAAATCACCTTCCCCTATCTTGCCTTTGTATCGTTAACAGGCTTGGCAGGGGCTATCTTAAATACACTAAACAAATTTGCAGTAGCAGCGTTTACGCCAGTGCTACTTAACGTATGCATTATAGCCTGTGCGGTCTTTTTAGCTCCCGATATGGAGCAACCCGCTTTCGCATTAGCGTGGGGGGTGTTTATAGGCGGTATAGTACAACTTGCCTTCCAACTGCCATTTTTGTATCGGGCGGGATTATTAGTAAAGCCCAAATGGGGCTGGCGAGATGAAAACGTTGTTAAGGTGCGCACCTTGATGATCCCTGCATTGTTTGGGGTGTCGGTAGGGCAAATTAACTTGCTGTTCGATACCTTTATCGCCAGCTTCCTGATGACAGGCTCTATTAGCTGGCTATATTACTCCGACCGTTTGTTAGAATTCCCGTTAGGGCTGTTTGGTATCGCTATCGCCACGGTAATATTGCCGGCGCTGTCGCGTAATCATGTAAGTAAAGATCCTAAAGCTTTTTCAGCCAATATAGATTGGGCATTTCGTATGGTGTGTTTGCTTGGTATTCCAGCCGCCGTAGGCTTAGCCACCATGGCGCGACCAATTTTAACCGTGATATTCCAGCGGGGTGCCTTTACGGCTGAAACGGCCACCATGGCCTCTTATTCTTTAACCGCTTACGCATTTGGTTTATTGAGCTTTATGTTAGTAAAAGTTCTCGCTCCTGGTTTTTACTCGCGCCAAGACACTAAAACCCCGGTTAAATTTGGTATTTGGTGCATGGTCGCCAATATGGTGTTTAACCTATTAGCAATTTGGTTTGGCTATGTGGGCTTAGCAATTGCTACAAGCATGTCGGCTACACTTAATGCCACATTGCTTTATATTACGCTGCACAAACAAGGGGTTTTTGTATTAAGTCGTACCTCAGTAATGTTTATAATTAGAGTACTCATTGCCAGCGCAGTGATGGGGGCAGTGATTTATTATCGCGATAAGGGCGTGGCATTTTTCGACCTTGAATGGACAGTGCAAGTGGTGGATGTCGCCATTACTATCACATTATCTGCCGCCGCTTTCTTCTCATGCATGATTTTATTGGGTGCAAGACGTCGTCATTTCAAAAGTGGGGGCGGCTAATATTGGTATTCCGTGCTGGGTCGTTTATAATCGCGAGCTTTGAATTTTCAGTAGTAACTAAAGGCAGTGGCTAATAGTGGAATTTATCCGCGGGCTTAACAACGTAAAACCGCAACACAGCGGGTGTGTACTAACTATCGGAAAGTTTGATGGCGTGCACTTGGGCCATCAGGCAGTACTGAGTAATGTGCTTCAAAAAGCCAAAGCGCTGGGGTTGCCGGCCACGGTGATGGTGTTTGAACCTCAACCCGAGGAAGTATTTACACCTGATAGAGCGCCTGCACGCATCAGTCCATTGCGTGAAAAGTACGAATTGCTGAAACAGCAAGGCGTCGATCGTTTATTGGCTGTGCGTTTTAACAGAGCTTTTGCCAGTCAAAGTGCCGATACCTTCGTGCATGATTTGCTGGTGGATAAGCTCGGGGTTAAATTTCTTGTGGTCGGCGATGACTTTCGCTTTGGCCAAGGTCGTAAAGGCGACTTTGCCATGCTGCAAGCCGCTGGGCAAAAGTACGGCTTTGAAGTGGTTAGCACGCAAAGCTTTATGATGCATGCTCATCGTATTAGCTCTACTGCAGTGCGAGAAGCACTGGCTGATTCGGATTTTGCGCTTGGTGAAGAAATGTTAGGTAGGCCGTTTGCTGTGTATGGTCGAGTTGTACATGGTGAAAAGAAAGGGCGCACGATAGGGTTTCCTACCGCAAATGTGATGCTGAAGCGTTGCAGAGCACCAATTCACGGCGTTTTCGCGGTACATGTTGCCGTAGATGGAAAAAAATTCAATGGCGTGGCAAACATTGGTACTCGCCCCACGTTAAACGGGGTGCGAAACCAGTTAGAGGTGCACATCTTCGATATGTCAGCCGACCTGTACGGGAAACCAATGACCGTGTTTCCTGTTGCAAAAATACGAGATGAACAGAAATTTGACTCGTTTGAGATACTAAAAGCACAAATACAGGCCGATGCCGCTAAGGCGCGCCTGTTATTAGAATAGTGAAACGTGATAAAGTCACCACGCTTAACATAGCGTCGACCAATGCAAGCCTATACAGCGCCTAACGAGGCGTTGGGTATTATTAAAGGTAACCGGATAATACAATTATATGAGTGATTATAAAGCCACATTAAACCTACCCGAAACCGCCTTTCCTATGCGCGGCAACCTTGCTCAGCGTGAGCCTAAAATGCTTAAAGACTGGCAGGGAAAAGGGGTATACACAAAGATTAGAGAAGCGAAGAAAGGTAAGAAGCCTTTCATTCTTCATGATGGCCCTCCGTACGCAAACGGCGATATTCATATTGGTCACGCAGTAAATAAAATTCTTAAAGACATTATTGTTAAGTCAAAAACACTGTCAGATTTCGACTCGCCGTATGTGCCGGGTTGGGACTGTCACGGTTTGCCTATTGAATTGATGGTAGAGAAGAAAGTGGGTAAGCCGGGCAAAAAAGTGACGGCTGCTGAGTTTCGCCAAAAGTGCCGCGAATACGCACAACGTCAAATTGATGGCCAAATGGCTGACTTTAAACGTCTTGGTGTATTCGGTACCTGGGACAATCCTTATAAAACCATGGATTTTCGCTCAGAAGCCGACATTATTCGCGCACTGGGTAAAGTGGTTGAATCGGGCCACTTAGAGAAAGGCTTCAAGCCAGTTCATTGGTGTACAGACTGTGGTTCTGCGTTGGCAGAAGCAGAAGTAGAATACCAAGACAAAATTTCACCTGCTATTGATGTGAAATTCCCTGTTGCTGATGTAGACGCTATTGCGGCTGCGTTTGGTGTAAGTAGTGAAGACTTAACCGCGCACAAAGCGGGCGTGGTTATCTGGACAACGACCCCGTGGACGCTGCCTGCCAACCGCGCCATCAGCTTGCACCCAGAATTAACCTACGCGATTGTAGAAATCACGTCGACCAACGAATGGTTAGTGGTTGCGCAAGATTTGCTTGAAAGCTGCATGACGCGCTACGGTATTGAAGAGTATCGTGAAGTAGCGACCTGTGTAGGTTCAAGCTTAGATAAACTGCTAGTTAATCATCCGTTCTTAGATTTAAAAGTACCGCTAATTTTGGGTGAGCACGTTACCACTGAATCAGGTACAGGTTGTGTTCACACCGCGCCTGCTCACGGTGTTGACGATTTCAATGTAGGTAAACAATACGACATTGAAGTGTACAACCCAGTCGGTAACAATGGTGTGTATTTAGAAAACACGCCTTTATTTGCCGGCCAGTTCGTATTTAAAGCCAATGATACCATTGTTGAAACGGTAAAAGAGCACGGTAACCTTGTGCTTAACGTGAAATATGAGCACAGTTACCCGCATTGCTGGCGCCATAAAACGCCTATCATTTTCCGTGCTACGCCGCAGTGGTTTATCAGCATGGATAAAAAAGGCTTACGTGCTGAGTCAATCGAACAAATCAAACAAACTAAGTGGATCCCAGAGTGGGGCGAAAACCGCATCCAGAAAATGGTAGAAGGTCGTCCAGACTGGTGTATTTCTCGCCAGCGTACATGGGGCGTTCCTATTCCTTTGTACGTGCACAAACTTACCGGTGAACTTCACCCTGAGTCAGTTGCACTTATGGAAAAAGTGGCCGCTGAGGTGGAAACTAAAGGTATTCAAGCCTGGTGGGATATCGATGATGCTGCACTACTAGGTAGCGAAGCCGATAACTACGACAAAGTCACCGATACCCTAGATGTATGGTTCGACTCAGGTGTCACGCACTACTTTGTGGTTGACCAACGTGAAGACATTCCCGCTAGCGCCGATTTGTACCTAGAAGGGTCAGACCAACATCGTGGTTGGTTTATGTCATCGCTAATGACGTCTACCGCCATGCATGGCCACGCACCCTATAAAGAAGTGTTAACTCATGGCTTTACCGTAGATGCTCACGGCAGAAAGATGTCGAAGTCGGTAGGTAACGTAGTTGCACCGCAAGAAGTGACGAACAAACTAGGCGCAGACATTCTTCGCTTATGGGTTGCGTCTACTGATTACCGCGGTGAAATTGCGGTGTCTGATGAAATTTTAAAACGTGCTGCTGATGCATATCGTCGTTTACGTAACACGTCACGTTTCTTACTAGCAAACCTTAATGGCTTTGTGCCAGAAGATGCTTTGCCAGAAGACGAGATGGTGGCACTAGACCGCTGGATTGTGGCGCGTGCGAAAGCACTACAAGAAGAACTTGTTGAAGCGTTTGAAAAGTACGATTTGTTAGTCGTTACGCAAAAGCTGATGCACTTCTGTTCCATCGAGTTAGGTTCATTCTACCTAGATGTTATTAAAGACAGACAGTACACGGCAAAATCTGACGGCAATGCACGCCGCTCTTGTCAAACTGCGCTTTACCATATTATGGAAGCGTTAGTTCGTTGGATGGCACCCATCACAAGCTTTACGGCGCAAGAGATTTGGGAAGCTTTACCGGGCGAGCGTAGTGAATTTGTATTTACCGAAACCTGGTACGAAGGCTTTAACAGCTTCACGCAAAGTGACGTATTTAACGACGAACTATGGCATCAGGTATTAAGCGTAAAAGACGCTGCAAACCAAGCCATGGAACAAGCGCGTAAAGACGGTCAGTTAGGCGGTTCGTTAGAAGCTAAGATTGACTTGTATGCTACAGAGTCTTTGTTTAACACCTTGGCTTCACTTGAAGATGAACTGCGCTTTGTATTGATTACATCAGCAGTGAACCTGACAAAAGTAGAAGGCGCACCAGACAATGCTGCGGCTACCGATGTTGAAGGTTTATGGTTAAGTGTAAACAAAGCAAGCGGCGACAAATGTGTTCGCTGTTGGCACCATCGCGAAGATGTTGGCACCCATAAGGGACACGAAGAATTATGTGGCCGTTGTGTAACCAACATTGATGGCGAAGGGGAAACGCGTCAGTATGCTTAATACTACGGCGGATACCAAGCCTAAGTTATTCAGTGAAACCGGTTTACGGTTTCTCTGGATAACCCTAATTGCATTTGCGCTAGATCAGGTTACCAAATACGCAGTGTTAGGCGGTATGTCACTTTATCAATCGATAGAGGTATTACCGTTTTTCAATTTAACCTACGTACACAATTACGGCGCGGCATTTAGCTTTCTTGATAGTGCCGGTGGCTGGCAGCGATGGTTTTTTACTGCCATCGCTACTGTCGTCAGTGTGGTTATTTTATGGTGGTTAAAACAATCACCCAAAAATCAGACCTTATTGCCTGTCGCCTTTTCTTTTATTTTGGGTGGCGCGCTAGGTAATGTTTACGACCGTTTAGTGCATGGATATGTTATCGATTTCCTCGATTTTCATGTAAACAACATGCACTGGCCTGCCTTCAATATTGCCGATAGCGCGATATTTATTGGTGCAGCCCTATTAATTATTGATATGTTCAAGAACGGCGAGAAACATAAAAGCGCCGATTCAACCAGCACGTCAAAGCAGTAACCGGAGCCACAATGACCGACAACCTAATTATTGGTTCTGACAGCGAAGTTATTCTTCACTTTGACTTAAAACTTGAAGATGGCTCAGCCGCTGACAGCACCCGCGTAAATAATAAGCCCGCGAAAATGGTAATGGGTGACGGTAGTCTTACCCCTAACTTTGAAGCTTGCTTACTAGGACTTCAAAAGGGTGAAAAGAAATCGTTCACGTTAGCCGCGAACGATGCCTTCGGTGAGCCTAACCCTAATAATATCCATTACATGGATAGAAGCCGTTTTGGTGCTGACTTGGAAATTCAAGAAGGTGCTATTCTTGCGTTTTCTCAGCCAGATGGCTCAGAAATACCCGGTATTATCAGAAGTGTCGCGGGCGACTCGATAACGGTAGATTTTAACCACCCATTAGCTGGGCAAACGGTTATTTTCGATGTTGAAATTGTCGATGTAAAAGTTGCACCTGCACCTACATCAAAAGGTGATCAGTAATTATGCAAATTCATCTTGCCAATCCTCGTGGTTTTTGTGCCGGTGTAGACAGAGCCATCACCATTGTAGAAAGAGCACTCGAAATATTTGAGCCGCCAATCTATGTTCGCCATGAAGTCGTTCACAATAAGTTTGTGGTTGATGGTCTACGTGAGCGTGGTGCTATTTTTGTAGATGAATTGCATGAAGTGCCCGACAACTGCATTGTTATTTTTTCTGCCCATGGGGTCTCTCAAGCAGTAAGAAAAGAAGCCGAAAATCGTGGATTAAAGGTATTTGATGCTACTTGCCCATTAGTGACTAAAGTGCATATGGAAGTGACCCGTGCGAGTAAAACAGGCACTGAATGTATTTTGATTGGCCATGCAGGACATCCCGAGGTTGAGGGGACGATGGGGCAGTACAGCAATGATGAGGGTGGAATTTACCTTGTCGAGTCTGAAGCCGATGTAGCGACCCTTGAAGTAAAAGATGCCAAAAATCTCTATTACTGCAGCCAAACGACTTTATCTGTTGATGATACTGCAGATGTTATTGATGCATTGCGTGAACGTTTCCCTGATATTCAAGGACCACGTAAAGACGATATTTGCTATGCCACCCAAAATCGTCAAGACGCCGTGCGGGATCTATCTCAAGATTGCCAAGTACTGTTGGTGGTTGGCGCTCAAAACAGCTCAAATTCGAATCGTTTACGTGAACTAGCCGAAAAAATTGGTGCGAAGGCGTACTTAATTGCTGATGCGAATTGCATTCAGGAAAGTTGGCTTAAAGATGTTGAGCATATTGGAGTAACGGCAGGTGCTTCTGCACCCGAGGTGTTAGTTCAAGGCGTGGTTGATAAGCTTAAAGCATGGGGAGCGGTTTCTGCTTCCGAACGTGCTGGCCGAGAAGAAAATGTTGAATTCGCGGTTCCTAAGGAGCTTAGAGTCAAACAAGTAAGCTAGCGCCTTTTAGGTATAAAAATTGGGCTGAATTTAAAAGCACCGCATTGATATGCGGTGCTTTTTTTTACGCTATCGTCTAATGGTAATACAATCTGATACGTTTTATGGTTGCTTATACCTTGAGCAAGAAATTTTTAGCATAGAATGCTAAACATAAGGTTGTGTCTAAATTTTAGCGTGAATGCCATTGGGCAATGCAGGGACTATGAATCGAACGATAAACACTAGTGGATTGGATAAGCAACAAGGCGTTGGCCTTATTGAGGTGCTTGTCACTATGTTCATTCTTGCCATTGGTTTACTCGGGGTGGCTGCTCTTCAATTCACAGGATCTTTTGCGAACAAAGATGCGATTAGCCGCACGCAAAGCGAATTTGTTGCGGCTCAAGTTGCAGAGCGCTTACGTGCTGCTGCGCGTGTGGCAACGGTAGGTGATGGCATTGTGGTTAACAACCAATATTTCAATGCAAGCAATTACAACTTCAACGGGCTCACCTGCTCGGGTTCCACCCATCCTTATAAATGTTTTTGTTTGAGTCGTCCTTCTGGAGTGCCCAATTGTGAAACCGCCACCTGCAACGAGCTGGATATGGCTAAATACGATGGCTGGGCATTATCTTGCGCGGCAGTACAAACTAACCCTCAAACCACACTGTCATTAACCTGTACAGATACTAACGTAGCAGATGTTTACAGTTGCAGTGCGGGCTCACGGCTGCAAGTTATTCTAGCGTGGCCGGTAGCATCAGCAGGTAGTCAAAATTACACCTTAAATACGCGTTGCAATCCAAATGACTCAGACAGTAACGCCTGTGTGATTAAGGACTTAACCTTGTGAAGCGTGTAAAGGGTTTTTCGCTTGTAGAGTTAATGATTTCATTGGCCTTAGGGCTGGTGATATCTGGCGCGATAATTCAGGTATTAGTGAGTAGTAGTGTAACGAACAAACTTAATCAAGCGGTGGCACAGGTTCAGGAGTCTGGACGTTATATAACAAGCCGGCTTAGTAGTGAGTTTTACGAAATTGGTCGCTATGACACTATTGTCGCGTCTATCGATAACTCAGTTGATACGGTGGCGGAGGCTGGATTTATTGAGAATAAGCCAATTGGGTTAGCCGGAGACTTCGTCTCAAACACTACGCTCGGAAGCACGCAAGCATCAAGTGGTGCAAATGACGTGTTAGTGGTGAATTTGCTTGCCTCTACAGACTGTACGGGCAGTAAGCATGGTTATGCCGCAGGTGATGAGTTTCATGTGGTTAACCGATACTACGTTAGCGGCAATGAATTTAAATGTACAGGCTACGATGGGCGAGTATTACGGGGCCTAAAAACACAATCCGTTTCACCAAATACTGTGACCTTGCTAGACAATGTAAGTAACTTCCAACTTCAATATGGCGTTAGTGATGTTGCTGAGGATTCTAATGGGCAAGCGATAACCTATGTGACGGCCGATAAGTTGGCTGCGCTACGAGCACAGAATCAACAAGTGGTTGCATTGCGCTGGGGGATCTTACTTAAAAGCTATCAAAATCAAGTTCAGCAAACTTCAGCCCCTACATTTGCATTACTAAACGAGAATCAAGTTACGCTAGATTCGAGCCATTATTATCAGGTTTTTGCTAAAACAGTGTCACTTAGAAATGTGAAAAACTTTGTTAGGAGCATTCAATGAAACAGCGTGGATTAGTAATGGTGTTTGCATTGTTAGTGTTGCTCTCTCTCACCATTTTAGGCGTAAGTGCGGTAACCAGTAGCCTATCCCAATCTAAAATGGCAATGTCAATGCAGCAGACGGGGCTAGCATTCGACGCTGCGGAAGCGGCTATTGCGGGGGTGTTTTTTGAGTCGGAGGACGAATCCCTGTTACAAGATAGCACTAAAGTTGACCCTCTTTCTGCGGCACGCCAGCTTGATCCCTACGAACCTGAAACAGAAACAATGAGTTGTTTTGATGAAAATGAATGGACCGACAGGTACATGACTGAAAGTGGTCTCTCTACGGGCAGTGAGCACACCACAAACGGCACGTATCAAACCCTGGCAGGTACTAAGAGTTGGTCTCGTACCGCGTTTATAAGAGAGCAGGCATGTAGGGGCTCAAGCAACGTGATTGGTGGTAGCAACGTAAATTGCCACGTGTTCATTATTAGAGGCTGCGGCAAGGTAGGTGCCAAATCCACGGTGGTTGCAAACTCCCTAGCGGCATCAGTGTTTGGCCCCGCATCACAATAAGTAGAGTAATAATTATGAAACGCGTGAGTAGTTTTTTTGTCTCGGTAGTGATGTTTTCTTGTATTGGCTTTTCCGCTGTCGGTGATGATTTGGATATTTACTTAGGTACCGCGTCAGAGTCGGCTACTTATAATCCAAATGTACTCTTTATTATGGACACGTCAGGCAGTATGACGGGCAAAGATGGCACCGGCCAATCGCGTATTCTTAGAGTACAAAACGCACTTAAAGAGGCGTTAACTTCAGCCACCAATATAGATGCCGGCCTTATGCGTTTTTCCGACTATGGTGGCCCTATACTCTTTCCAGTAAGCGGGATTGACGATGCTATTCAACCAGAACTCATCACCTCAACCGGTTCAAGTAGTCACGATGCGTCAGAAATCAACGGTACCGTAAATACTAATGCTAACAACCTAGTGTTGAGCTCTGGCACGAATATAGTCACATCAGGCATGCGTTTTACTGAGATGAATATTCCTCAAGGGGCAACGATAGTCAGTGCATATATTCGTTTTACATCAGAAAAATTTAATATAGCAGGCACCACACTCACGATAAGCGGTGAGGCGTCGGCAACTAGCACGGCATTTTCCACGGCATATGACAACCTTTCGTCACGAACTAAAACCGCATCAAAAGTTGAATGGATAAGTAACAATGACTTTCCTTCTGCTGATGAGGTTATTGCCACGCCTGATATTTCATCGGTTATTCAAGAAATTGTAGATTTGCCACAATGGTGCGGCGGTGATGACCTCAATATTCTTATAGAGGGCACAAGTTCAGATACAGCAAGCAGCCGAGAAGCCCGAGCATTTGATTCTGGGCAAACTGGGTCCCCGCAATTGGTGGTGTCTTATGATGATACAACCGCTACAGGTTGCATCAGCGGTGAAAGCGTTTACCAGGTTAGCCGTTCTAACGACAATATAGAAGAAAACAACAAAGGGTATGAAAATACAGGCTCAGAGCTTACTTTCTCAAGCAGCTATAACAGTTATATAGGGGTTCGTTTTCAAAACGTAAACATCCCTCAAGGAGCTGAAATTTCCGAAGCCTACATAGAACTTACTGCTTATAGCAGCTACAACTACAATAACTCGAGCATGTTAATTCGCGGTGTTGCTGATAATGATGCTGACGACTTCTCTTCTGGAAATCGTTATTTGCTTAGAAATATTGGCAAAACGTCAGGTGTAACTTGGACTATGGGGTCGTTTTCATCGGGCAATGATTACGCCTCACCGGATATTTCCGGCGTAGTTAAAGAGATTGTAGATAGAGCGGGATGGCAATCAGGTAATGCGATGGCGTTCGTGTTTAGTGACTTCACCGGCTATCGAGGTGCATATACCTACAGTGGCTCTCAGTCATCCGCGGCAAAATTAGTAGTTAAATTCAATGGTTCAGCCTCGCCTGGGCAGACATCGACAGTGAGAGAACACCTTATCAGTAAAGTTGATGAGCTTACTGCCAGTGGCTATACGCCCATTGTAGATACGCTGTATGAGGCGGTTAACTATTACGGTGGCAGAGACGTTGATTACGGGCTAACCCGTGGTAACTACAATGTTTCAAACACGGTAAGGAAGAATACGCGAGTCAGCCACAGAAGCGCGTATTTGGGCGGTGATGCTGTTCAACCAAACGGGTGTTCCGATGACAATCTATCTGATAGCGACTGTATTAATGAATATATTCCTAGCGGGGCAACCTATATATCACCGGTTAGCGATCTGCAATGTCAGACCAACAATCATATTGTTTTGCTGTCTGATGGGGAAGCAAACAATAACCACAGTGTATCTCTTATCGAATCATTGCTAGGCGATAGCTGTACAGGTAGTGGCGGTGAAAAGTGTGGTTTGAGTTTAGTTAAAAATGTCAGCGATTCGGATACATCGGTTATTGGACGTCGGGTGATCACACATACAATAGGGTTTGCCGCGAATAGTACCGCCAACAATTTCTTGAATCAGCTGGCAGTGCAAAGTGGTGGCGGATTCTATCAAGCTGATGACAGCGCAGAACTGCTTGAAGCATTTAACACTATTCTTCGTTCAGTAAAGGATGTGAATTCTACTTTTGTATCACCCGGAGTAGCGGTGAATCAGCTTAATCGCTTGACCCATAACGACGAACTCTACTTTGCGTTGTTTAAACCCAGTGAAGGTGCTATCTGGCCGGGTAACCTTAAGCGTTACCGATTAGATGGCGAGGATATTTTAGATCAAAACTCACTGGTTGCGGTAGATGGTGATACGGGATTCTTTAAAGATAATTCCCATAGCTTTTGGTCGACTCTTGTTGATGGTAGTGATGTTCGAGAAGGCGGTACCGCGAGTAAAATGACTGCTAACCGTAACTTGTATGTTTTCGACGGTGCTGGAAATATCATTCAATCGAGTAACGAATTGCATGAAGACAACGAGGATATTACAGCAGCAATGATGGGGGTTGATGACGAACTCGACGCGGAAGAACTTCGCGAAGTGCTGCTTAAATGGGCGCGGGGCATAGATGTTAAAGATAATGATGGAGATGGTGATACCACTGACTACCGGCTTCAAATGGGCGACCCCATTCATTCTCAACCTGTGGTGGTTAATTACGGCAGCACCGATTCAGCCATATTAGTTGCCACAAACCAAGGTATGCTGCATTCGTTTGACGCTGAAACCGGCGAAGAAAACTTTGGCATTATGCCTAAAACGTTGCTGCCTAACTTGCACCACTTTTATGAAGATATCTCTACGTTTAATCATGTTTATGGCTTAGACGGTGAAATGGTATTGCGTACGGTGGGAACTTCGACTTACCTGTATTTAGGTATGCGCCGAGGTGGCCGGAACTATTATGTGTTTGATGTGACACAGAAGACGTCGCCCACCGTTAAGTTTGTAATCGCAGGCGGTACCTCGGGTCTTGAGAAATTAGGGCAAACATGGTCGCGTCCCACCATCACTAAAGTGCGCTACGGCAGCCAAGAGATGAATGTCATGATCATCGGTGGCGGTTACGATGACTCGCAAGACGATAAGTCGGTGAGAAGTGCTGATGCCATTGGAAATGCAGTTTATATGTTCGATGCAGACACTGGAAGCTTACTCTGGCACGCCAGCAACACTGATGCCGATTTGAATCTGGTTGATATGAACTACAGTATCCCGGGTCGAATATCCGTGATTGACAGAGACAACGATGGCTTCGCTGACCATATGTATGTCGGTGACATGGGCGGGCAACTGTTTCGCTTGGATATTTATAATGGCGAGTCGGGTAGCAACTTTATAAAAGGTGCGAGGCTGGCTGATTTTGCTGGGGACACCGCCGAAACCAATCGTCGTTTTTATTATGGCCCTGATGTTTCGGAAGTTGCGTTGGGTGACGAATTGTATTATGCCGTTGCAATGGGAAGTGGATGGCGAGCATCACCGCTAGATGTCACAGTAGAAGATAATTTTTATATGCTTAAAGACGAGGGCGTTTTTAGTCGCGACACGAGTGGTCAATTTACCTTTATGAGCACGGTGTCTGAGTCCGATTTATACAATGCCACCGAACATTTGCTTACCAGTAGCGATGAAACTGAGCAAGGGGTGGCAGCATCAAGCTTTGCAAATAAAGCGGGGTGGTATATCGAGCTTACCACCGATGGGGAAAAAGTATTGGCATCACCTCTAATAGTAGATTACAAAATATTCTTTACGACTTATGTGCCTGCGGTAAGTAGCACCAGTTTGTGTGCGCCGCCGTCTGGAAATAGCCGTGCTTATCTCGTTAACCTATTTAATGCGAATGCTGTGTCAGACCTTAATAATAATGGCAAACTTGATAGTTCAGACAGATCAGTTGAGTTACAGCAAACAGGGATCGCGCCAGAGACTAAAATTCTTATTGAAGATATAACCAGTCCTGTGGTGTGCCTTGGTACCGAGTGTGCTTCCACTGTTATCAGTGTCGACGATGATGGCAACGAAGAACCCTGTGGTTCAGCGTTTGAATGCTTAGCGCAAAATATTTATGGTAAGTTTGAACGAATACAACGAGGCAGTTGGCATTCTGAAACTGAGCGAGAGGATACATCTCAGTGATTAGTAGTAACGAAAAATATAAAGGCTTTTCCCTTATTGAATTAATGATCGTGGTGGCTATTGTTGGCATTCTTGCCAGTATTGCTTACCCGTCATATCAGTCTTTTATGACTGATGGGTATAGAGGCTCGGCGCAGGCAGACATGCTGGCATTTGCTGCTGCAATGGAGCGTCATCATAGTGGCTCGTTCAGTTACCAAGGTGCGGGTGCAGGTGGCGCAAATACAGGAGCACCAACCATATTTGCCACTTACTCTCCTTCTACAGAAGCAGCGGGCAATAAACGCTACGACCTTACCATAGTGTCTGCCGATGCAACCAGTTACCAGCTAAAAGCAACACCCGTAAGTAGCACCGCGCAAGCTTCTGATGGCGCGCTGTTTTATTTTAGTGATGGCCGCAAAGGCTGGGACGTAAACAACAATGGTTCGTTGGCGGCGGGCGAGTATTGCTGGTCTTGTTAATTCACTAGGGTTTTGCGGGGGGAAGTGGTACCAACGGCCCCATGATCGCTATATCTTGCCAACGCGATTGATACGGTGGTGCCACCACAACCTTCAATTGTTGGGTAATAGCTTGGCTTTCTGTTTTTACTTTTTCGATGAGCTCTTGCGCTTCATCAAGGGCCTCTTCTTCATTTAGTTTTTCTTCAGTCGTTAACCCACTTTCTTCACTAAGCGTTTCGTCTGCACGTAAAGCTTCATCCGTATGGTTCAACTGGGGTAAAGGCTCTACAACTTGTTCTAAGGTCACGGCTTTTGCTGCGCTCGTGGTAGACGAGGGCGTAATGGCGATATATGCATCTTGATTGGCATTCACATTAATTAGTAGAGTCGTTTGGTCGGTTTCAAGTTGTTGCCGAGCTTGTTGCACTGCGTTAAGTTGCTGCCATTGTCCGTATATTTGCTGGTAAAGCTTCAGTCCAGCGGTAAAGGTCAGCGCAAAGAGTCCTGATGCAATTATTACCTCTATGAGCGAAAACCCTTGTGTCTTTTTAATTAAAGTCATGCCAACTCCCGGGTATGGGTTGCATCTTTTGCAAACCGCTAGATTGTTGAAGGGTGCGTAATACACTAAGATTGAAATTGATGTGCCCGTGAAAAACTCTAGATACTTCCTCATTGCTTACCATGGCGCCTTCAAGCTTGGCCGAAGAGGCGATAGTGGCCACGGGTATAACAGGGTGGGAACTACTAGAAGAGCTGGAAGGCACACTGGTGTCGCCTAATATCACTACTAACCCGTAAATTTGAGCATGGGTATCAAGGGTGAAATCCCCCTTTTCTACTACAAGTAAAACAGGTTGACTCGCTGACCCTATAATTTCACTGGGCGAAATATGGCAGTCACCACGCACCCAAAACACGAGATGGCGAGTAAGATCGTCGCAGTCGTTTGCTATGCGCGGCTTTGGAAAAAACATCGGCGTAAAGTTACTGTAATGTCGTTCAAAAAGGTGGGGCAATATAGCGTTAGTCGCACCGGTTATTACACCGTTGGCAGGAAGACGAACTATGGCGGGGTGGCGTAAAAAACCTTGTCTAATGAATAGCGACGTAACAGGGTGAGTTATGGACACGGTAAACAGCGTTAAATACTGAGAATCTCTTCCTGAATAGTGAGTCGCCGTCACTGATGCTCGCGCGAATAGACTTGCGGTTTGTTGCCAATCTTCGCTGATACGCAGTTGCTCGGTTAATTGTGTCATGTCGTTGTGCAATGTATTCATCACCTCAACATAAGCAATACTGCGCTTACTGGCTTGAAACTCACTGGTAAGTAGTGCGTTGGTTGCCCACAGTGCCAGTGTTATTAAGCTTAACAGTATACCCACCACACTTAACAATACGGCGCCATTTACCTTACTAGGACATTGCCAAGCGCTTGCCTCTCTTGCACCTATCACATGTTTTTGAACGACTAGTGAGGATGAGTAAAAATCGGCGTTATTTCGCATTGGCAACTCGTAAATACAGATGTTGCTCGGCGGTGAGTTCTGCGGACGCCTTGCTTTGTAGTGCAAGCTCAACTTTGTAAACCGGGGCATGGTTTATCTCACCGTGCAAAGATATCGTGAATTGAGTGACTTTTAATTCTGATGTATCTGTAAGATCGTGCCATCCACCTTGCTCGCAACTTTTGCTCGCTACACGGTACTCAAGGGCTTTATTGCGCAATCGAAAACCTAACAATTCTGCGGGGGCTTCATGACTAATGTCGCCGTCAGCATTTTTATCATAGGAAAATAAGACACAAGAATTTTCGGCCTCTAGCGGATGATGGCTGATGTTGATAGCAGGCGGTAGTAATGCGCTGTTGGCAAAAATTTCTTCAAAAGGGCGCGCCACGAATCCGGCCCGCTGGAGTTGTAGCGAGAGAGAATGGCTAATAAGCCGTAACTCACTTTGCAGTGCTAATTGTTGCTGAAAATAACCTAGTTCTTTAGAGATAGTCGCAGCGCCCATGGCAGAAAAAAGAACCAATGTTGTGCTGATGGCCATGGCTATGGTGAGCTCTACTAGGCTAATACCAGAGGACCTTAACATAGAGGAATTCCCTCTAGTGAAGTAGAAGTGCAATACCGCACACGGCCTAGGTTATTAATGATAACTTTGCCGGTGTATCGAGCGTTACTTATGGTGACTGTCATTGCGCTGCCGAAACTCATGCCATGAGTTCCATCGAACGTCAGCAACGCCTTTTTATTGGCTGGACTAGCAATGACTGCATGATAACTTTGCATAATAAGCCGTTTCTGCTGGCTAATAACGTGGCAACTGCTTGCTACATGGCAATCACAGTCACTTGCTGAGGTTAAGCCGATACAATGATTTGCTGAAGCGTCTACGACTAGGGTAATCGCCTTACGCTCAGAGATAGAAAGCGTGCGGGCGTACTTTGCAATGTCAGCGGTATGCTTTAACGCGCTCTTTATAGCGATGGCTTGTCGCCATTCAACAAAAGAGGGGGCAGCTATGGCGGTGAAAATGACCACAATGCAAAGCACCACAAGTAACTCTAACAAGGTAAATCCACCTGCTTTAATTAAAACCATGCCTTAGTCCGGTTATTTGTCATTTGTTTGCTGTTAGGTTTACAGCATAGCGAATCAACAAATAGAGGGCTGCTGTACCATGGAAGGGAAAATCAATTTAATTAAGATGGGAGGGATTACGTTAATCGAGCTTTTGGTCGCTGTTGCGATTGTGGGTATTGTTTCTATGTTCGCCATTCCCAGTTATTCATCAACCATCGCGCTTGCAAATAAGCATGAAACCATTAGCTATTTGCTCACTTTGCAAATAAAGCAAGAACGGTATTGGTTGAGTGAAGGTAAATACTCGGGGCTTAGTGGATTGCCGGCACCCAATATTGACGGCGTTACACTGACATACAGCGAATCTAAGAATGGAAATTATAGCATTGTTGCGTCTTTAAGCTTTTTGGACAAATCTAACCCTTGTCGGTTGCTAACTATCACCCCTTACGAAAATTTACCCCATGGATGTTGGGGAAGGTAGCCTATCATGGACTTACCATTAGTCCGCTGCGAATCAGGTCATGACAAGGAATTAAGGACAAGGTATTAAGGGCAAGTTAGAGCGGTGCCAGATAAATCTTCATTAATACCATCGTCGTCACTGTCGATGGCAACAGATATTCTACCGTAGAGTGACAATAGCAGGGCAGAAGCATAAGAGGCATCTTTACTCTTTGGGCAGATGGTTATGGTTGCACTGTTACTAATACTGCCTTGTTCAGAAAACGAAATAGCGCCAGAAATGCCACTGATTGTATTGCCTGAGTTCAGCGGGTCGCTGCTGGCAATAAGTGGTTCACTGCTATCTCTGCTTCCATTTGAGTTTTCATCAATAAAGACCATTTTCGCGTTGGCCCAATCGCTGACACAGGTGCTATAACTCGTGGTCGGACAAAGTATCACGTTAAACTGTTCGTTAATGGCACTAAACCTAGCTTGCTGTGCAATAGCGCTCAACGTATTGATGTCGCCGGTTACTCTATTTTTGACTAAAATAGTATTAATAGACGGGGCAACGACTCCTACTAAGATTGCCAAAATGGCGACCGTAATTAGCATCTCTAAAAGAGTCAGGCCGTATTGAAGACGCAAAGCGCTAGAAGACTTTATTTTCACTGAGATTTATTTACTAGGTTAATTTAACAATGATATTAGCGTTAGCCTCTATTATTACAACAATAAAGGTCAACGCGCGTGAACATTCAAGGTAAACCAATTTGCCTCGAAATGGGTATAAAAAAAGGCGTGTAGGCATGCCCGAAGATACAAAAAGTAGTGAATTTCAACGATTAATGAAGTTTGAATTCTTTTACCACTAACATCTAAGGCGAGTTTATCGTAAACTCAGGTATCAGGACGCCCACTCACTAATTGGACATTATAATGCAAAAACAAGCAGTTATTGAAGAAATGAAAGTGCTGCCTGAAATCGATGTGGCATTTGAAGTTACTCGTCGAGTGGCTTTCATTAAAAAGCAGCTTCTTACGTCAGGTTTAAATTCACTGGTGCTAGGCATTAGTGGCGGTATCGATTCTTGTACGTTGGGTAAATTAGCTCAGTTAGCAGTGAATGAGTTAAACCAAGAAAAGCACGAAAATTTTCAGTTTGTCGCTGTTCGTTTACCTTACCAAACGCAAGCCGACGAAGCTGATGCTCAGTTGTCGATAGACTTTATTGAGCCTTCCCATTCTGTGACGGTTAATGTTCAGCCCGGTGCAGATGCTATTCATGCTTCTACCACTGAATCATTATCAAGCGCTGGTTTATTACCTGAAAGTGAAGCAAAGCGTGACTTCGTTAAAGGTAATGTAAAAGCACGAACCCGTATGGTGATTCAGTATGAAATTGCCGGAATGGTTGATGGATTAGTGTTAGGCACTGACCATTCAGCAGAAAATATTACGGGTTTTTATACAAAGTATGGCGATGGAGCGTGTGATTTAGCGCCTTTGTTTGGGTTGAGTAAACGCCAAGTTCGACAACTGGCCTCGCACTTAGGTGCCCCCCAAACTGTTATCACTAAAGCGCCCACCGCCGATCTCGAAACTCTCGCGCCGCAAAAAGCTGATGAACAAGCTCTTGGCATGACATACGATCAAATTGATGACTTCTTAGAAGGCAAATCAGTGTCTGCTGAGGTGGATGAAAAGTTGTTGTACATTTATCAGCGTACTCAGCACAAGCGCGTACCTATTCCAACCATTTATGATGAGTAGTTACCATGAAAAAGATTGAAGCGATAGTCAAACCGTTCAAGATGGACGATGTAAGGGAAGCATTAGCCGAAGTCGGTATTGCTGGAATGACAGTGTCTGAAGTAAAAGGCTTCGGACGCCAAAAAGGACATACTGAACTTTATCGCGGTGCTGAATATCAAGTGGATTTTCTGCCTAAAATTAAAATTGAGCTAGTGCTTGATGATGAGCGCGTCGAGCAGGCGATAGAAGCTATCGAAAACTCTGCAAAAACAGGCAAAATTGGTGACGGCAAAATATTCGTATTTAACGTTGAGTCAGCGGTGCGAATTCGTACGGGTGAGCAAAACGAAGACGCGATATAAATAGGCATTATTGACTAACGCTTTGTGTTGCAGTCAATATCAAAAAAGGGAGCCTTAGGCTCCCTTTTTAGTTAGTGCGTTTATCACGAAGCAACAGTATTAGTGGTCGTGACCACAGCCGCCTGGCGTATGGGCATGGCCGTGCTCTAATTCTTCAGCAGTCGCATCGCGTACATCAACCACTTCTACATCAAAAGTAAGTGGAATGCCTGCAAGTGGGTGGTTACCGTCTACAACTACTTCGTCATCAGATGTCTCGATGATAATAACCGATTGCTCACCTTCTGGCGTGGTTGCACGAAAAGACATGCCAACTTCAACGTCCATGCCTTCAAACATTGAACTAGGTACGCGCTGAACGAGTTCATCAATACGTTCACCGTAGGCTTTCTCTGGCTCAACAGACAAGTTGAACTTTTCACCTTTCTCTTTACCTACCAATGCTTCTTCTAGTCCCTCAATAAGAAAGCGGCGCCCTTGAAGCACTACAAGCGGCTCCTTACCGGCTGAAGAATCAAGCTCGGTACCGTCTTCGGTTGAAACGGTGTAGTGAAGGGTGACAACGCTGTCAGAGGTTATAGTCATAATTTGTCCTGTAGTTTTGCCCTACTGGGCGATGGTTTTAAATTTATTAAAGATTATTTACGGTTTTTCACCAATGAGCTCTTAGCCTGCTCAATGCTGTACGGTAAAGGGCTAGGGTAGCAGGTAATTTCAACTTGATCAGCTAGGCGATGAATATCTTGCTCAGTGGTATCGTTTGAGAGCACAGCCATAAACCATGTTTCTTCGCTAAGTTCAGCTTTACGAATTACCATACCAGCGCGACGCCAGTTCTCGCCTAATTGCTTTTCTAGTGTATCGCCAGCGTTAATATGAAACGCTTTTGGCACTGAAAAACTATAGGCTGCACGCTTGTTTTTACCTAAGAATCGAGTGCGGGCAACCACTTCCTGGCCCATATAGCAGCCTTTGTCAAAATCGATACCGTTAAGTGCCTGCACATTCATCATTTGGGGAACGTATTCGCTGACCCCAGTTTCTTCGATAGACGGTATCGCACTTTCTATCATAATAGCATCGTATACATTTTGTTCAAAAATTGAGCCGTTGGTGTCTTTCACTTTTTGCTCAAATTCAGGGGCTCGCTCAGAATTCAGTACCACATAATAGCCGGCGCGCTGAGTATCACTTTTAAATACCCACCCTACATCACTGTGAACACTGGTTAATGGCTCACTAGGAAGGGTGTCGAAATAGCTACTAAGTAACATCTGCCCAAGGTTTTCACCTAAGAAGAATTGCGTGTACTGGTTTGATTCATCGGTTATATCTACCTTTGAGAACACACCGTACTTATTTAACTGCGCAAGGGAGTGCGCACCAGAGTCTTTGTTAGTTAGCATGAAGATAGCATTTCCATGGCGACCATTTCCATGGCGGCCCACAAACGAAATAGACCAGGTCTTTCCTTTGTTGTCACAATGGGCACAATACCTCACCGTATTCTCATCTAAAGCGTTAATGTTAACTGTCACTTGACCATGTAAGTAGCTGTCAGCTTGCTCGCCTTCCAGCTTTATTAGCATGTTGTCATTTAACTTAATTGCATAGTGCGAAGGTAAATCAGAAAGAGTCGTTAACGCTGTCATCAAAGATTCCGAATGAAGAATTTATAATGTAGTAGGTGAGGGGTTTGCGCGCTTTATCAAGGGGAACCCTTAAGATTATCGTGTTTTGTGGTTAATTCGTGCTATCTACGGTGCTATTGAAACGCCTTTCTGTCTAAAAGGGCAGTGATCCTTCGCCCATCACCGTGGTAATATGATGACAGTGTTAAAACAATAATTAAGAATGTGAATATATGTTTGAGCCAAAAAGACGTGCTAGATTAAAGTGGGCATGCCGCAGAGGGATGTTGGAACTTGATGTGTTACTCATGCCTTTTGTAGATGAAGCCTTCGACTCGCTTGATTACGAACAACAAGAAATATTCGAACGCTTACTTACCAGCGACGATCCAGACTTGTTTGCATGGTTTATGGGCCATCAACAATGCCAAGATCCAGAACTTGCTGGTATGGTGTCTACTATCGTTAATCGTGTCAAAGTACAGGGTTAAACTCACTTATTCGCCGTGGCGAAAAATAGTAGGAATGCTAATTCTTATTGCCGCTTTTGGCTTTAGTATTATAAATTTACCTGAAGCCTTGTGGACGTGGGTAAGTCCAAGTTGGCTTTGGTTATGCGCGCTTGCGTGTTTGCCGGTGTATATCGCTTTCTGCTTGAGTGTATGGCGTAAATTGAGCAAACCGACGACGGTGCCATCTAATGATGTTTACACGCTTACGGACAATGGTTCATTGCGGGCGTTGATGGTATCGGGAGAAGAGATTTATTCGCCAGCAGTGAATCTTCACAAGTCATCATTACTGTTGCCATGGGGTCTAAGCCTTCATGTAGAACGAACTGCGCGAAAATGGTACCAGCCGTATTACGAGCATGTGCGCTGGGTATTAAAAGGTGAATGCTCTGAAGCAGATTATCGACGGCTATGCCGAGCGATAATCTTCGCTCAAGGAGCAGGCCAAACAAGGAATAACATTGATGTTTCGTGAGTATGCAAAAGCTTTATTAAAACGTGTCGATACCCGACAGTTAATGCAATTCAAACCACCCACATTACCGCCTCGCATTTACACCAAACAACTTAATATTGACAACAAGCACTACGCTGCATTTTGTCAAGAAGTGGCGTGGCAAGATGCTGCTACCATGCATCCTTTGTATCTGCAAATGCTGTCTCTTCCCCTTCAAATGCAGTGTTTGCTCGATAAGAAAAGCCCGTTTCCATTACTGGGATTAATACATGCGGCTAATCGCGTAGAAGTGCTAGAAGAATGCGATTTAAGCGAGACGTTTGAATGCAGGGTTCGATTCAGCGATGTCAGGCCGCACTCACGTGGCTGGGAAGTAGATGTTTCCTTAGAGGCTTTTCAACAAGGGCGCTGTGTTTATAAAGCAATCAGTAGCTACTTGGTGAAGGTGAAAGCGGTACATGTGGCGCCCAGAGCGCCTGTACAAGATACCACTGAAGCCTGTGTCGATAGCCCTAAAAACTTGCTTGCAGAGCTTGATGTAACGGCCGATACCGGCAGGCGTTACGCGAAAATTTCTGGCGACTATAATCCCATTCATTTGTTTGGACTAAGTGCCAAAGCATTTGGCTTTAAGCGCCCGATTGCCCATGGAATGTGGACACTGGCCCGCGCGTTATCATTCGTACCAGTATCGAACGGTCAGCATATTTCAGATGTGGTTTGCCGTTTTAAACGACCCGTTATGCTGCCTTGCAGCATTAACATCTATCAAATGTGTCAAGATGAAGACCGCTCTATCTTGGAAATTACGAGCAGTGATGATCAGCAAGTACACCTAGATGCAGAGGTCTCAACGCTGTAGGTCAAAGCTGCTATGACGAAACAGTAACAAGGTTATTATTATCAGCCGATAAGTCGGTCTGTTTGGTTCGGTGCTTTTTATGACCAGCTAGTTATGATCTGATAGTCATGACCTGCTAGCCATGAGCTACTAGGTCTTCGTGCTGTAATTTCAGGACTTTGTATTCGATTTATTAAAAAGAAATAAGCCGAGTGCAGCTCAACGTCGCAATATAAATAAAAAAGCCCACTTTCCTAATATAGTGTATTGAACACGCTGTATTAGGAAGTGGGCTTTTTCGTATCTCTATTAAATAGCTATTGTATTTCTATTGTATGTCTATTGTCTTTTCAAGCCACGCTGAAAACGCTACGGCTAGGTGTCTACTCACCCAAAATCATTAAGAAATAAGTGTGCCTGGTACCGTTGGTAAAGCATCTTTTTCGGGGCACAAAAAGGTGGGCTGAGGGTTTTCAAGTTGCCCAGGGTGATCTAGATTAAAGTGTAGGCCCCGACTTTCTTTTCGTTGCATAGCGCAGCGCACAATTAATTCAGCAACCGTCACTAGGTTTCTTAATTCAAGAAGGTTATTACTTACCCTGAAGTGCGCGTAGTATTCGGCAATTTCTTGCTCCAGTAGATTTATTCGGCGCATGGCGCGCTCTAACCGTTTGTCGGTTCGAACAATGCCTACATAATCCCACATAAATAAGCGTAGTTCGTGCCAGTTATGCTGAATAATAACTTCTTCATCAGAGTCTGATACCTGACTTTCATCCCAAGGCAAAATGGCTTCTTCACACGAGGCTGAAGGTAACGTAGAGATAATATGCTCGGCGGCAGCGCTGGCAAACACAACACATTCTAACAGTGAGTTAGATGCCATGCGGTTTGCCCCGTGTAAACCGGTATAGGCGACTTCTCCTATTGCATACACATTGGCTAAATCTGTTTTTCCATTGAAGTCGGTTACAACGCCGCCGCAGCTATAATGGGCTGCGGGCACCACTGGGATAGGCTCTCGGGTAATATCTATACCTAGTGAACGGCATTTACGATAAATATTAGGGAAGTGCTTAACGATGAAGTCAGCGGGTTTATGACTGATATCTAAATACATACAGTCAGCGCCAAGGCGCTTCATTTCATAATCAATGGCACGTGCAACCACATCCCGGGGGGCTAAATCGCCACGCTCGTCAAACTTGTGCATAAAGCGGGTGCCATCGGCGTGACATAAGTTCGCGCCTTCACCACGTAGGGCTTCTGTAATAAGAAAATTTCGGGCTTGCGGGTGGAATAAGCAAGTTGGGTGAAACTGATTAAATTCCATATTGGCTACACGACAACCAGCACGCCAAGCCATAGCAATACCGTCGCCACTGGAAACGTCTGGGTTTGAGGTATATTGGTAAACCTTGCTTCCACCACCCGTTGCTAGTGAGATAAAGGGGGCGCGAATAACTTCAACGTGCTCTTGTTGGCGG
The DNA here is from genome assembly GCF_963976965.1 of uncultured Alteromonas sp. NCBI lineage: Bacteria > Pseudomonadati > Pseudomonadota > Gammaproteobacteria > Alteromonadales > Alteromonadaceae > Alteromonas > uncultured Alteromonas sp. Next base: position 24,842 of record NZ_CAXBMP010000006.1, on the reverse strand, counting down.
TTCCACACATATGCGCCAATAACCCGCTTTTTATCGTCTTTCGACGGAATAAGATCGATAGCGTTGTAACGTTCGAAAACGTGAATATTAGGATGTGCAGAAACTGCATCGTTTAATGTTATTTGCAGTGCTTCGCCGGTGGCATCGGCGGCGTGAAGAATGCGTCTGTGACTATGCCCACCTTCGCGGGTGAGGTGGAAACGCTCTTCACCAGACTCTGTGGTTTCGGTATCAAACGGCACACCGTAACTAATTAGCCAGCTCAATGCTTCTTTGGCTCGTTCGGTAGTAAAGCGTACGGCAGGTTCATCGCACAGGTCGCCGCCCGCTTTTAATGTATCTTGTACATGCGCATCGATAGAGTCTTGCTCATCGAACACCGCAGCAATACCGCCTTGGGCATAACGGGTAGACCCTTCATTACGATCGCTCTTACTGAGCACAATAACCTGACAGTGGTCGGCAAGCCTAAGTGCAAGGCTAAGCCCAGCTGCGCCGCTACCTATAATCAGTACATCACATCGATGTTCAATTGAATTTGATGTGGAAGTTAGTGAAGATGACACTGATTTCATGTATTTTTGTATATATTAAACGAGCAAAGGTTCGGCAAGTCTAAAGGATGAGTGGCAAAACACAATGATCTAGATGGCTTTCCCTCAGCATTTTTAAATATTTTTAATGCTAATACAGAACTTTTTGTAACAGTACGCGTCTATATCAATGCTTGTTAGAGCTATTGGGTAGTTGAAGTAGGAGTAATGGCTCGAATGAGCGAGCAAATAACCGACCAACAATTGGTCGAAAAAGTACAGCGTGGCGATAAAAATGCATTTAACTTACTGGTAACTCGCTATCAGCATAAAGTCATGCATTTGGTATCGCGCTATGTAAAAAACAGCGGTGATGTGGCTGATGTTACCCAAGAAGCGTTTATAAAAGCTTATCGGGCATTACCAAACTTTCGTGGCGACAGTGCATTTTACACTTGGTTGTACCGTATCGCGGTAAACAGTGCTAAAAATTATCTTGTTGCGCAGGGAAGAAAGCCACCCGCTAGTGATGTCGACGCAGACGAAGCAGACTTCTACGAAGGCAGTGATGCGCTTAAAGAGCAATCCACGCCAGAACGCAGTTTGTTAACGGATGAAATTGAAGAAACCTTATTTAAAGTGGTGGAAAAGTTACCTGATGACCTTCGTATGGCGATAACCCTTCGTGAAATAGAAGGGCTAAGTTATGAGGAAATTGCAAACGTGATGGCGTGCCCAGTAGGTACGGTTCGTTCACGAATTTTCCGAGCGCGAGAGGCTATCGATAAAGTGATTCAGCCATTGTTAGAAAATTAAATATAATGAAAATGAACTTTCGTTATATTGAGCAGACTAACAGCTGTGTTAGGGTATTAATTGATCACAGTTGATCAGGAAATGAATTTATGACGCAACAGCAAGAAAATTTGTCCGCTTTCATGGATGGCGAAATAGATGGCGATGCAATCATCGATGCGATTAAGCAAGATGAAGAATTGCAGGCCAAATGGAAACGCTACCATGTCATTAGGGGCGCAATGCGCAAAGAGGCCAGTGTCGCACCGCAGTTAGATATTACTGCTAGTGTTGCCGCCGCGCTTGAAAATGAGCCTGCTATTGTCGCGCCAAAAGCTTCACGCTGGCGTTCAATTCCGGTACTCGGCAGTCTAGTTTCTAGCGGTGTAGTGCCATTCGCGAAACAGTCTGGCCAGTTTGCCGTTGCAGCATCAGTTGCGGTAGCCGTGATTTTAGGTGTTCAACACTTCAATCAGCCTGCGCCAACTGAGCCGTTCATGACAGCACCTACGGCAGGGCCACAAGGTGGTTTAGCGCCAGTTAGTTTAGAGCAAACACGTGCATTGCCTCGCAATGACATGAACGAAGTATTAGAGAAAAAGCGCAAAATCAACGCCCTTATTGCCGATCACGAGCAGCAAGTGAAATTGAAACAAGCGCAAGAATCTGAAACTGACGATGCCGAGGCGAGTGCAGATAACCGTCCGTAAGCAGTTCATACGACGCTCAATAAGAATATCGTTTAATGAAAATAGATTATCGTAATAACGTACCAGCGCTTTTAGTGCTGGTACGCGTGTTTTTAGCCAACGTAAAAGTAAGTATTCGCCCGCGGGCTTTCATCAAAGCCATGACCTATGTCGTTATAACGTCTTTGGGTTTATCATTTGGCAGTGCAGCGCAAGAAAGCGAATCTGTACAAAACACACCTTCTGAAAGTGCAGAAACCTCATCTTCAACTTTGTCTTTGCCTATAGATGCTTCACAAACTTCGTCTCAGGCAGTACCTCAAGCCACTGATTTGGTGGTAGTGAATGCACACCCTCAAACCACATCAGATTGGCTTATGCAATTAAGCGAAGTGGTGAAAACGCAAAACTTTGAGGTTGCTTTTGTTCAGAGCCGTGCGGGACGTGAAACTATTCCCTTCTTATGGCGTCATGGTGTGTTAGAAGATGGCACCAGTATGGAGCAACTCAATTTACAAAATGGGCCAGGCCGTGAGCAAATTCGCGTCAATGGTATTGTGAGTGTGTTTGAACCTGACGTGTCGCCCTATAGTCTTCGTTCTGAATTTATCAATGGGCCTATACCCAGCGAGCTGCTCCATCATCCTGATAGACTGAAAAGCGGTTATGAATTTGTCTCTGTGGGCAGAGCCCGTGTTGCAGGAAGGCCTGCTCAACAAATCCGCATTGTTAGCCGTGACAATAGCCGCTTTAGCTACCAGCTATGGTTAGATGAAGATTCAGGCATGGTACTGAAACTTAATATGCTGGATTTGCAGGGCGGATTATTAGAGCAAATTCAAGTAACCTCGCTTAAAATAACCGATGCCCCGGATGACTATTTCGCACGTATTAATCAGGCGTCTTTACCCAAACCGATGGCATTAACGCAAAAGCAATCTCGCCAACCTAATTGGGAGGTTAAATATTTGCCGAATGGTATGGAAGAAGTGCGCGGTGATACTCGTCGCTTGGCCCTAACAGGCCAAGTGGTAGAATATAAAATGTACAGTGATGGCTTAGTAGATGTGTCTGTTTACGTGCAACCAGCAAAAGATGCCCTTGGCGGTGATTTGGTGCTTAGGAATGATTTAAGTACCTTTTTAACCCTTACTGATGGAAATACGCAAGTGACAGTGGTGGGAGAAATTCCTCTGCAAACCGCGAATGCTATTGCTACCTCGCTTTCCTCTACGGCAGATAAATAATGATTACTGAAACCGCCCGTGTTGTTGCTGTAGAGGGGGATCTCGTTACCGTTGAGGCCGCGATTAAATCGACTTGTAGTAGTTGCCAAGCGCAAAGTGACTGTGGCACGGGGGCTATATCCAGAGCCTTAGCACCTAAAACTCAGCAACTAACGTTACGCTCACCTATGCCGGTAGTGATAGGGCAAGACGTAACAGTAGGTGTGCCAGAGGAAGGGGTGTTGAGTGCTTCCGCGTGGTTGTATTTGCTTCCCTTAATGGTTTTTATCGCGGTTTTTGCCCTTGCGAATGCCACGCTGTCTTCCATCGGGCTTAGTCATGAATTGTGGGGCTTGCTTCCCGCCGCAGCGTTTACCTTTGTCACTTATAAAGCCATCGCATTTAAGCTTAAACGACTTGATAAAGGTAAGTTTCAACCCGTGCTGTTGAATACTATTTAGCGTAATACTTGCGCTAATTCGGCAATATTATTACCAAAATGGCTACTTTGGCTTACACTATTTCAATCTTTGGCAATATAACCCACAAGCTTATTCGCTTTTGTGTAAAGAAATGGGTAAAATCCGCACGCGCTAGCTACAACACAAACTATAGCTACCAGTCTTTTTTATATTAATGAATTTTTCTGCAGGTAATTTCCAGCATTATGCAACAATCGCACATTCGTAACTTCAGTATTATTGCTCATATCGATCACGGTAAATCGACTCTGTCTGACCGTCTTATTCAACATTGTGGCGGGCTAGCCGATCGTGAAATGGCCGAACAGGTTCTTGACTCAATGGACTTGGAGCGGGAGCGTGGAATTACTATTAAAGCACAAAGCGTAACGCTTAATTACACTGCTAAAGATGGTGAAGTCTATCAGCTGAACTTCATCGACACTCCTGGACACGTAGACTTTACGTACGAAGTATCTCGCTCACTTGCCGCGTGTGAAGGTGCATTGTTGGTGGTTGATGCAGGTCAGGGCGTTGAAGCACAAACACTAGCCAACTGCTATACCGCCATGGACATGGACATGGAAGTGGTGCCTATTTTAAACAAAATAGATTTACCGCAGGCTGAACCAGAACGTGTTGCCGAAGAAATTGAAGACATTGTTGGTATAGATGCCATTGACGCTGTGCGCTGTTCAGCGAAAACAGGTATTGGTATTGAAGATGTACTAGAAGTTATAGTAAATAAAATTCCTCCTCCGGGCGGTAACCGTGAAGAGCCGCTAAAAGCGCTTATCATTGATTCATGGTTCGACAACTACCAAGGGGTAGTGTCATTAGTTCGTATCGTAGAAGGTGAGCTTTCTAAGAAAGACAAAATTCAAATTATGTCGAATGGCCAAACTCACCAAGTTGATAAGATTGGTGTGTTTACCCCCAAGGCGCTAGATACAGGCGTTCTTCGCGCGGGTGAAGTAGGCTTTATTATTGCGGGTATTAAAGATATCCAAGGCGCACCGGTTGGCGATACTATTACCCTAGCAAAACAACCTGCTGTAGGCGCTTTACCTGGTTTTAAGAAAGTGAAGCCGCAGGTTTACGCAGGTATTTTCCCAATCAGTTCAGATGACTACGAAGATTTCCGTGATGCATTAGCTAAACTAAGCTTGAACGATGCTTCATTGTTCTACGAGCCAGAAAGCTCGCAAGCGTTAGGCTTTGGATTCCGTATTGGCTTCCTAGGCATGCTTCACATGGAAATCATTCAAGAGCGTTTAGAACGGGAATACGATCTTGGTCTTATTACTACGGCACCCACGGTAATCTACGAAGTAGAGACCACAAAGGGCGAAATTTTAAGCTGTGATAACCCGTCTAAATTACCAGCAGTAAATGATATTGCCGAAATTCGCGAGCCATTAGTTGAAGCGAATATTCTGGTACCGCAGGAATACCTAGGTAACGTGATTACCTTGTGTGTTGAAAAGCGTGGTATGCAAACCGCAATGACGTATCACGGTAAGCAAGTTGCTGTTACCTATGAACTGCCGATGGCTGAAGTGGTCCTCGATTTCTTCGACCGTTTGAAATCAACAAGCCGCGGCTTTGCTTCACTTGATTATAACTTTAAGCGTTTCCAAGTTTCTGACATGGTACGCGTAGATATTATGATTAATGGCGAGCGCGTAGACGCGTTAGCCATGATCACTCACCGAGATAATTCACAGGGCCGCGGGCGTGAATTGGTTGAAAAGCTACGAGAGCTTATCCCTCGCCAAATGTTTGATATCGCTATTCAAGCTGCTATTGGCAACCATATTATTGCCCGTAGTACGGTGAAACAGTTACGTAAAAACGTTATCGCTAAATGTTACGGTGGTGATGTGAGTCGTAAGAAAAAGCTGCTTCAAAAGCAAAAAGATGGAAAGAAAAGAATGAAACAGGTAGGTAATGTTGAATTACCGCAGGATGCATTCCTGGCAATTTTGAAGGTAGGTAAGTAATGGCCAATTACTTTTCGCTTATTTTAGTACTTCTAACGCTAACTACTGGGCTGGTATGGCTGGTGGATAGTATGGTGTTTGCACCAAAACGAAAGGCGCGGTTACAGGAATCGGCAAAAGCAGAAGGGGCTAATTTTGCAGGTGAGCCACAGCTTCCGTACTTGGTTGATACCTCGCAGCAAATATTCCCAGTTATCGCTTTTGTATTGGTGTTGCGCTCGTTTATTTACGAACCATTTCAAATACCATCGGGCTCGATGATGCCAACCTTGTTGGTGGGCGACTTTATACTGGTTGAGAAATTTTCTTATGGGATAAAAGACCCTGTATTTCGCAGTAAACTAGTGGAAACCGGCGTGCCAGAACGTGGCGATGTGGTGGTATTTAAATACCCTGAAGATACGTCAGTAGATTACATCAAGCGTGTTATAGGGCTGCCTGGCGACACCGTCGTGTATCAAGATAAACAGGTTTATATCAAGTCGAAATGCGAAGGTGCTGCAAAAAATTGCGGGAAGCTTACGGCTATGCCGTTAGATTTTGTCGGTCGAGACGAATTTGTTCAGGACATGGCTAAGCTGATGCGTTACACAGAAACGCTAGGTGACAGTGAGCACGACATACTGCGCCACCCCGTCAGAGAAATTTCTTCCAGTAACTTCTATACTCAGCCAGGTACACGTAGCAATGAATGGATTGTACCTGATGGTCATTATTTCGTACTAGGCGATAATCGTGACAACAGCAGAGATAGCCGTTTTTGGGGCTTTGTACCGGACGCAAACTTAGTAGGTAAAGCTGTTGCCATTTGGATTTCATTTGAATTCGAACGCGACCGCGACAGTGTTTTACCAACATGGATCCCAACGGGCGTTAGATTTGAACGCGTAGGTGGCATTAATTAATGCAGGGTATTGATAAATATATTCGCTTGAGTAAAGCGTTAGGGTACACATTTAATAATGTAGCCTTGCTAGAGCAAGCGTTAACCCATAGAAGTGCTGCAAAGCAGCACAATGAAAGATTAGAATTTTTAGGCGATGCTATTTTAGGTATGGTTATTGGTGAAACCTTGTTTAAGCGTTTCCCAGATGTGCCTGAAGGTAAGCTTACTCGTATGCGTTCCACCTTAGTAAAAGGTGATACGTTGGCCGAACTGGCCCGTGAAGCGAGTATGGGTGAATTACTACATCTTGGTCCCGGTGAGCTTAAAAGCGGTGGTCATCGTCGCAGTTCAATATTGGCAGACGCGGTGGAAGCTGTGTTAGGCGCAATTTACTTGGACTCAGGGATGGAAGAGGTTTGTAACGTTATCTACCATTTATGGGAAAGCCGTATTGAAGCGTTAAACCCCAATGCGCACCCTAAAGACAGCAAAACCCGTCTTCAAGAATACCTGCAAGGTCGTAAGCTACCGTTACCTTCTTATGAAGTTATCTCTATTTCAGGGAAAGACCACGCTCAAATTTTTGAAGTTAGCTGCACAGTGACAACGTTAGATAAGCCCGTTTCGGCATCTGGAAATAGCCGAAGAAAAGCCGAGCAGGAAGCAGCTAGACTTACCTTGGAGACACTCGATGACACAGCCAAATGATACAACCCGATGTGGCTTAGTCGCTATTGTAGGGCGCCCCAACGTAGGCAAGTCGACGTTACTTAATAGATTGCTCGGGCAAAAAGTGAGTATTACGTCGCGTAAACCACAAACTACCCGCCACCGTATTTTAGGTATCGACACTGAAGGCGATTATCAAGCCATCTACGTAGATACTCCAGGCCTTCATAGCGAAGAAAAAAGCGCCATGAACCGTTATATGAACCGAGCCGCTTCAAGTTCTCTTGCCGAAGTGGGGTTGGTATTGTTCGTGATAGAAGGTACACGCTGGAACGACGACGATGAAATGGTGTTGTCTAAAGTGAAAGCCTCAGGTCTACCTTGCTACCTTATCGTCAACAAGATGGATAAAGTAGACGATAAAGAAGCCTTTATGGTTCACCTTCAAGGCCTATCAGAAAAATATAAGTTCGAACATATTGTCCCCATTAGCGCTAAACAGGGCAAAATGGTGGATGACATCCGAGAACTTGTAGCGAATAGCTTGCCTGAAAGTGAGTTTTTCTTCCCCGAAGATTACATTACCGATCGCTCAAGTCGCTTTATGGCTGCTGAAATCATTCGCGAAAAGCTGATGCGCTTTACCGGGGATGAACTTCCTTATGCTACAACCGTAGAAATTGAACAGTTTAAGCTAGCTGAAAATGGTGTATACCGTATCAGTGGTCTTATTCTTGTAGAGCGTGAAACGCAAAAGCGTATGATTATAGGCAAGGGTGGCAAGCACCTGAAAACCATTGGTGAACATGCCCGCAAAGATATGGAAAACCTGTTTGATAATAAAGTTTTCTTAGAAATGTGGGTTAAAGTGAAACAAGGTTGGGCTGACGATGAACGTGCTCTACGTTCGTTAGGTTATTCAGACGATAGTTAGCACTCAGCAATTATCTGTTTTGGGCTCAACGGAATACGCGTTAGCTCAAAGCATAATTTAAAAAAGTGTAGCCCAAATCATAAGCCCAAACGTATCAGCTAAAAAATCAGCTAGCATTCATTTGTCACAAAGCAATAAAAAGGGGTAGGTATGGCAATTTCTGATATGCGCAGACAGTATGCAAAAGGGAGTCTGCAAGATACCGATCTCACCGCGGATCCTTTTTCATTATTTGACCGTTGGCTAAACGATGCCATCACCGCTGAAATTCCCGATCCTACCGCCATGACCGTGGCGACCGTTGATGCTACAGGTCAGCCTTCTCAGCGCATCGTGCTGTTGAAAGATGTAAGTGAAGCTGGGTTTGTCTTTTTCACTAATTTAGGCAGCCGCAAAGCACAAGAGCTTGGTCAAAACCCCAAAGTTTCATGTCACTTCCCTTGGTTTTTTATGGAGCGACAAGTGAGAGTGTGTGGTGTAGTAGAAAAGCTTTCCATTAAGGAAAACGCGACCTATTTCCTTTCTCGCCCTAAAGACAGCCAGTTGGCGGCTTATGCCTCTGAGCAAAGTAAACCTATTAGCAGTCGCGAGCTTTTGCATACTCAGTTTGCCCAAATGAAACAAAAGTTTGCGAATAAAACGCTACCCGCACCAGACTTCTGGGGCGGCTTTCGTATTGTTCCTCACCAAATAGAATTTTGGCAGGGCGGTGAAGACAGGTTGCATGACCGGTTCGAATATAACCGGGATGAAAATGGCAACTGGAATACTCAACGTTTAATGCCTTAAGAGGCACTAATTCTGGCATTCTTTAATGATTGATAGCCACTGCCATTTAGACTTGCCAGCATTTCAAGGTGACTGGCAGTCGGTGATAAGCCACGCCATCAGCGCCGGCTTAACACACATTCTTATTCCTGGTACGCAAGTGTCGCAGTGGTCAACTCAACTCGCTATACAATCCTTTGCGAACCAAAATACGCACGCTATTTCGATAGATATAGCGTGTGGTCTACATCCATACTTTTTGTCTACTAGCGAAACTGATAATGCCACGGCCTTAAGCGCACTAGAGCGTCTTTTATTTCAGTCTAGTAGTGAGGTTGTCGCGGTGGGTGAAATTGGCTTAGATGGGCATATAGCGATACCTATGCAGCTTCAAAAAGCGATGTTTGAAGCGCAATTGCGATTAGCGAGTGAATACGCCCTTCCTGTCATTTTACATCACCGAAAAAGCCATCATCTTATTTTTGAAAGTCTCAAAAATACAGGATTTGCAGAAGGCGGCGTTATTCATGCATTTTCTGGCAGTGTAGAGGTGGCCAAAGCGTATGTCGATAAAGGTTTTTATATTGGCGTAGGGGGAACCATTACCTATGACAGAGCAAAGAAAACGCAAGAGACAATCATATACTTGCTTCAGCACCACCCAGACCGATTACTTCTTGAAACTGATTCACCTGATATGCCAATGCAGGGGCGACAAGGCGCTCGCAACAGCCCTGAATATCTTGGGGATGTACTGGCCGCGCTCGGTAAACTAGGGGAGTATGATGGGCAAGCCCTAAACGAACTTACCACCCAAAATTATCTTACGCTTTTTCATAAAGGGCTTTTTTGTAACAGACAATAAAAGGCCTAAAAACAGGTGAAGTTTGTTGGCTTGAGCTAACTTGGGTTAGCGAAAAATGGTGTTTAAGACTGAAAAACTCGAATTATCCACGGGCGAAACTTATAAAACCCTCGTGTTATATAAACACCTACAATCAATGCCAACACAATAACGGCGCTAATAATAAGCCACAATTGCTGGCGAAGCGTTAACGGACTGGAAAGTACCACCTCTGTGTCGATGTTAACGTTCAAATAGCCAATTACCTTGCCGTTATCATCGAGAATTTTTTCAACATGACTACTGGGAGCAACGTCTCGTTCTCTGGCTAGTGCTACCACACTGTCGACTCTTGGTAAGGGCGCAATATAAACGCCTTGGGCATTAAATACGCTTAAAGAGATAACGGCGGGTTCTTCTAATGCAATGGTAATTAAACGGGCTAGTTGAACCGTGTCTTGTGCCACTAAGGCAGGCTGTAAGATTTTTGAATATTGATTGCTAATGCTGGTACCCGGTTGGGCCGTTTGTACGTCAACCCAATGGGTCTGGTACTGCTGGTACATGAGAAATAGACCCACAGCCAATGCCACAGCGGTAGCCATGATAATAGTATGGATAAGCCGCTTGAACGCAGTATAAGCCGAGTGTGAAACGCTGTGTTTGTGAGCAATGCGTTCGCTTTCTAAGTGGTTCAGCATTTCGCCTCAATTTCCTTTATCTTTATGCGGTAACAGTAGGGTAATTTTGACTAATTTGAAAGTGTGTATTTCCACATGTGTAATGATTGGGTAGCATATGGGCAAGACTAACAAAGGTTTGAATAAATAGTGATCACGTTTTTAAACGAAATACCGCCTCATGCAATGCATGATACCTCTTTTTTATCTACGCAGCTTACCACAAAGTCACCCAGTGAGGATGAAGCTGGTCTTTCAATTTTAACCGTTATTGGTCAAGCATTAACCCCATACATTGTTAGTCAGGTTGTTGAAGGGTTTAGCGACGTTTTTAATGCTACATCAATTCACTTACATCCGTTACACAACAAACTCGGTGATGGCGTGGTGGTAGTGAAAGGCCGCTTAAGTGAAAACGCCGACTCCCAAGCTGAGACGGCAGTGCCTGCCCTAGTCGCGTCGTTATCGGCCCGTTATCATGTGGATTTAGGTATTCAAGATGTGCAGCCATCGCTTAACGAGCCAGGTCTTCTTGTGATGGATATGGATAGCACGTTAATTGATATTGAGTGCATTGATGAAATTGCCAAACTAGCAGGCGTTGGTGAACAAGTAGCTGCGGTAACCGAACAGGCCATGCGGGGCGAAATAGCATTTAACGATAGCTTGAACCACCGGGTGGCTTGCCTAGATGGTGTACCAGAGCAACAGCTTCAACAAATACGCGATAGCTTGCCCATCATGCCAGGTGTACAGCTGCTGATTGCCATTCTAAAACAACACAACTGGAAGCTTGCTATCGCTTCAGGTGGTTTTACTTATTTTGCTAACCATTTAAAAGCCCGTTTAGATCTTGATGAAGCGGTTTCAAATACGTTGGTGATAGAGCAGGGAATATTGACCGGAGAAGTGTCTGGCGAAATTGTGAATGCTGAAGTGAAAGCGCGAACCGTGAAAGCGTTGGCGGAACGTTGGGGAGTGCCGAGCGCGCAAACGGTTGCCATGGGTGACGGCGCAAACGATTTAGTGATGATGGCCGAATCGGCGTTAGGGGTGGCGTGCCATGGAAAGCCAGTTGTGAACGAAAAAGCTGACGTTGCTATTCGATTGGGCAGCCTACATTGTCTATTGTACTTTCTATCTTAGTAGTGAAATAGCTGAACTTGACTAGGGTGCATATTCGAATATTAGCGGCGCTGTGTTAAGCGCGAAGAATAAATAGCGAGTACAAGCTCTGAAGGTTGTGTCAGAGCTTGTTTTTATTTCGCCAATGCTTGGTCTTGTAATAATGCTTGAATACCGGACTGAGCGGGCGCTTCTACTTTTGCTTTAGTGTCTCGGTTGGCGCTAATTGTGTCGTCATCGAATTCATATCTAATCAATACTTCATCTGTTACATCAATTAAGTGCGAACAGGCAGCTAAGCTCCAAAGTTTATTTTCAAGTTCCTTTGCCCGATGAATAGCATACACGCTAACGTAATTTATCTCTGTTTGTAACATGGATAAATCCGGCTTGCCTGTGGTGGTAAGCATCACGTGAATAGCAATGAATTGCCCTCTGTTTAACGCTTCAGTAATAAAGGTCTTACGCTGCTCATTATTTTCAAACCGGTGGGAATACCGTGGAATAATGGCCATGCGCGGATCTTTTTGCTTGGCATCAAAAGAGATTAAAAGCTCTTGGCGCAAGGGCATGTTTTCCAGTTTCACCTGCTTAATACCGCTTTGCATGAAAGGGGTATCTAGCTTTCTGTCTCTGAATAAGAACTCTAAATTGACTTGACGCTTTTCCGTTAAGTAGGTGACAAGGCTTGAAACCCGTTCGTCCTGCTTTCCGATAATGCCCGCTTGCGGCGTGTACCTAACTCCTTCTTTACTCATTAAGAAGGATAGAGACGTAGCATTACGAGCATTAATACAGCGAAGTGCTTGACCCATGCCCGGCAATTCTTCTTCGCCAGAGTCTTCTTCTAAGCTGTGTTTGTTCTTTCTAATCAGTTCTTCAAAAAACGCCCTTGCACTTTTTCCTGCTTCACCCGTCGCGGCTTTTAAGTGCAGAATGTTTTTCTCAGCGTTGTGATAAATGACCGAGTATTGCAAGTTCATTACGTTAAAGTTTTGCGTAATCTGCTGAAGGCGAGGGAAGGATACTTCAACTTGCCCTTCTAATTCACCGTCGTACTCTTTATTCAATTCAACACGAAGACCCAATCCATGAACCGAAATATCTTCACTTACGCCAACATGAACGCTGTCGTCATGAGATAATTTAAGCTCTATTTGAGAGCGTAAACGGTAGCGAGACTCTAAACGTTGATCTTCATATTTAAATCGGAACAACTCTATGTTTGGGGTCTTCTGGTTTCTAGGGTGCCCAAAAACGCGCAGATGAGAGAGGTTATCACGATTGAACTTTAATTCGTTATACGCCTGTTGCCCATATATAGAGGTTACGTCAGTCACATGAAGCAAGTATTTGAGGTTTTTTAACTTCGACATAACCCGAGGCGAAGGCGGTGTATTCTGCCGCTTTATTTTCGTACCCACAGAGTCTGGAATAGATAAGGGGGTATGGGCTTGTTCGGGCAACATGTCGGTCAAGGTTAACTTAAATACTCGCCAGCTGACTTTTTTAGAGCCAAAGCCTAAGAAAACCTGTTTTAGCATGTCTTTTTCTATAAGTTGCTCGTAAGAGGCCGAGTAAAAAAAGACTTTGTCGTTTTGTAAGTGGGTAAAGCTGAATACAAATATTTCGCGACGGTGTGCAGGCTTAGCGTGCAAGGTGTTCAATCTATTTTGCGACAGCAGAAAGCCTAAGCGACACTCATCTTCCTCATCTTGCCAGTAGCTCACCGTCTCGCGATTAACTTCGTTAACCATAGCGAAGCGTGGAATAAGCCTATCTTCAATTACATCGATATAAATAGGTAACGTTGGGCTTCTTGGAGAAAAGTATTGTTCACACGTTTTGCTGGTTATTGCCTCAATGGTGTTGTTCATATTTACTTTATAACGGCGTTTATTACCGTGAATAAAGCTTTCTAAAAACTTATCGAAGCTGGGCGCTGGGCGCTCTGTCGCACGTTGTAAAGCTAAATAAATAACATCTTTTTTGCGAACGGTTTTCACCAGGCGATAAGCAATACCATTTTTCTTATCCATGGCAAACTCGCCTTCAAGCCCACGGAAGTAGACTTGTAACAGCTCATTTTGTTTAAACAACGTTTCTTTGTTGAGTTTGACTTGCAGGCCTTCAAGCGACACATCAACACTTAAGCCTTTAATCGAGTGGTTGCTTTCATTAAATAGCTCAACCGCAACAGCAAAGTTCATACGTTCTGTGTTGCGTTGACGATAATCTAGTAGGTTTACCGTTGGCACTTTAAACTGCTCTAAAATGGCAGAGCCTTTTTTGCGAGGGGTATTTGAAGTTGAGCCTGTGTCTCGGGCTTCTTCTGCTTTCTCACGAATGATACGGTAATTGTTTTCAGTATTTTGAACGGCTTCGTATACACCGAATGTATACCCACCAAATATTCTAATTTGCTCTTCGAATTTATCGACAGCAATTTCATCCATGTAATGGGTTCTGCCATCATGCAAATAGCTTTTGCATTTACCGTCTACTTGGCCACGTAAATCAATTGAACGCATACAGGGCTTCGCAAGGCGTTTCACTTCCATTTTTAATAGAAAGCGTTTTTCCTTGGGAATATCACCACCAATTTGTAAAAGCACCTTATTAAATTCAGGCTCGTTTACCAGTGGTTTCAATTGCTCAATTATGTCAGCGTACTGCTGTAAATCTTGGCTCATGTATGCACAACTTAGTTACTTTCTATTATTATAGACATTATTATTATCGGCACGAATGCTAAACCCATTAATAAACAGCGTTTTGCAAACTGCAACGCGAATGACGACTGGGATGAGAGTCTGACAAAACTGTTAGATGGGTTAGTGTGCCTTGGTATCTTAATAAGATAGAATACTCTTTTTCACGCTGGGATAAAACTGGAATATGGCAAAACGAAAAACGGCTTATGTATGCTCAGATTGTGGGGCTGAATTTCCACGCTGGCAGGGTCAGTGTTCTGAATGCAAAGCATGGAACACCATTAGCGAGTTTGTAGTCAGTAGCGCCAAAACCAATTCAAAACCAACCTTATCAGGTTATGCCGGGCAAACTTCCGCTAAAATAGAAATGCTCAATGCGATTGATTTAGAATCTCTACCGCGATTTAGCGCAGGGTTTAAAGAGCTCGATAGGGTTTTAGGCGGTGGAATAGTGCCAGGCGCTGCTATGTTAATTGGCGGCTCCCCTGGTGCCGGTAAAAGCACCCTGTTACTTCAGGTAATGTGTCAAATGGCACAAACTGTAACGGCTTTATACGTAACAGGGGAAGAGTCGCTTCAGCAGGTGGCCATGCGGGCTAAGCGCTTGAACCTGCCTGATGATAAGCTAATGATGCTGGCAGAAACCAGCGTAGAAACTATCTGCGACTTGGCGTTAACCAAAAAACCAAAAATCATGGTTATCGACTCTATTCAAGTGATGCATGTAGCCGATGTGCAATCTGCCCCGGGCAGTGTATCCCAGGTTAGAGAAAGTGCGGCCTATCTAACTCGTTTTGCAAAACAACACCACATCTCAATGTTTCTTGTAGGTCATGTAACCAAAGATGGCAACTTAGCTGGCCCGAAGGTATTAGAGCAAACCAAGAGAAGTTACCTAATTTCTATTTTTGTATGCTTTTTGATGTTTTGTAATAATATAAAGACAAGTTGATTGGGCGTAAAGTGTATGTATAGATTGTTTGTTAAAAATTGTAGGGATTCCGTTGACATGCCAATTTTCGTTGATATTGATCATGTTATTCTTCCTATTCCGAATTTGTACATTTTTTCTACATACAAGAACTTGTCGCACTATGTACAAGTAACAGTCAAAACAAGGTATGGAACTCTGAGAGATTCCTTAGACTATCGCCCAATTTCTTCAACTACGGCAAATCAATATGTTGGCAGATTATTTAACTACCTAGATTATTTGAATTATTTTGACTTAAAACATGGTACAAACTTTTTCTATGCGCACGTTAACATACCTGAAGAGATACTTAACGATTACATTAATGACGAACTGATCTTAAACCAAGGAAAGGGTGATTTTGCGGTCAAACAAGCCAAGGATGCTATTCAGTCTTATTATAATTTTCTAGCTAAAATAGGGCTTACAACTTTAAAGGATATTTTCATACGCCCCAAATTACTCCCGATAGCTATAAAAAATACCAAGCCAAGATTGGCAGTAAAATATTTAGGTCAGTCACAGAAAAATACATTGTATCGTTGTTGTAAAAAGCATTCTCATAAAATTGCTTTACGTCTGGGGGCTGAAGCTGGATTGAGAAGCAAAGAATTGCGAGGGTTGCGACTTGCAGATTTCGTATATTTTCGTAAAAAACATAAAGGGATATTAAGCCTAATTGAAGATATGGAACGTGATGAAGATAAAACCGTATTTATATTTTTTTTACAGGGCACTTATTCCAAAGGATCAAGCAACAAGGGAGGAAGGTCACGCAATATTTATATTTCTAGGGAGCTGTTAAATAGTATCAGAGAGTATATAGGAGGAGAAAGAAAACAGTTAAAAAATCAATACTCTAAAGATTCGTTACTTTTGCAAAAAGATGGTTATGAAATCCCTAATTGCTTTGGGACAAACACCTTTAATAGCATTAAGAATAAAGCACTAAAACGCCCAGATTTATTTGGCGAAGGTCAAGCCTTGGTTCACAAAGACCACTCGTTTCATACTCTAAGACATTCATTTGGAACAGACAAGTTCCATGAGTTTTGTGATCAAAATAAAGTTGACCCAGATAGTATTACGCCAGATAGTGCGGTTATGATTGAAGTGGCAAGGTTGTTAGGTCACTCTTTAAGAGGGAAAGCCGCTCTAGAAACAACAGGTCGATACATCCGTTCATTGCACGAAAAGTTAAATATGGAGGGAGGCTTTGAAACATAATGAGATCTTAGAACAAGAACAAGCTCTGTTGGAAGAGTACAAGAAGGTGAAAGGTGTTGGCAGTGTTGAACCTTTTGATCCTAATACAGTTGTTCTTTACGTCCGTAGAGAAGAAAAGGTAACGATTTTTCGATTTTCAACGGAGAACAAGCATTCAAAAGCAAACATTATTATGTTAGCTTTTTCGTCTTATACTTTTGACTTGTATAACAAGGAAAATCGTTACCACGAGACTGCTTCAATTATGGCTCTTCAGGCATGTAGGGCGTTTTTGCCATTCCTAGATATTTATGATTTCGACAGCATCGACCTTAAAGCCCCTACTATTGTGAAGGCTTTTGAAACTTACAAAGTCAATGTGTTCGGGTTGAAACCTCAAGGCACAGGGGCCAGCGAAGTATTGAAAATCTTACGTAGAGGCGTCAAAACACTAAAATTCAAAGAAAATGCGAACGACTACCAGCACGACCAAACATTCATTCACGCTATCATTGACAGAACAGTATTGTCGCTGCCAGTAGATAGGCAACAACATACATTGACCACGTTCTTTTCCCAGAGTCTTTGGTTGAGACAGTATGTTGGAAGCAGTGAATATAATAAAATAGCAAGCCCGAAACTTCTAATAAATTCCTTTTCGCTTAGCATCGCTATTTTGCTGTGCTCAGTACAAGAAGCACTTGAAGCGTTTCGTGATTTTTTGATAAAACATAAGATTTCATCGCGAAGTATTGAGTTAAATAGCAAACAAAACATATTGAGTTATAAGTTTTTTTTAAGAGACTTAATTCACCAAGTTCTTTCCAAACATTGCTTACTAAATGACCTTCCGAAGCCCGTGGAGCTAATTTTCCGTTCAGTGTTATCTCAAAAGAAGTTAGAAATTTTAGCTTCCGGAAAGAAGGTTGATGCTCCAAGTATTCGGAGTAAAAGCATATTTGACTTAGAAATTTTGTATAAATTAGCTTTGGCGGCCACTGATGTCTTGAATTCCGATGGGAAAAGTCACTCCCATATTCCTGTAAGCCCAATTGAGTCACGGCTATTTTCTTGGCTAATGGCCTGGTTAACTATCCAACCAGGAGATATTCCAAACTTGACCAAGGATAACTTTGTAATTATCCAAGACAAAAATGAAGAACCTTTGTACTTTAATGTTAAATACCTTAAGGGGCGAGCGCTATCAAGACACGAAACAAAAACTGTCTTCAGTTCATCTGCTGAGGGGCGTGCTATTATTAATCACCTAAAGAAAAATAAAAATGAATTTTTGTTTGGTAATGATATTGGATACCAGATGAATAATGAGGATTGCAGCAACAAATCACTCATTGGCTTAATGTTTAAAACTCTTCTTGAAAGCAGAAATGTTCAGGAGCGTCTCAATTCTGCGCATGACAGGAGAGGTATAACTCCTTTCTTTACAGATTGCATTAAGGCTTTGGTTAATCATGGGGTGTCTTATCGGGCTTTTAAAATGCAAAAGACAAATGCCGGCATGGATTATAAAGTTCATTGTGAAAGACCATTAGCTATGACATGGTTTCGACTTACACACATTAAAAACTCGGCTGTACATGCATCAGCTGATAGATATAAATTATCGCACTTGGTTAACTACAACTCACATAGTTCACAAACAGAAGCATCTTCTTATTTAACTGAATATAATCAAAACTGGGTTAACAGTAGTGGTAGAGTCACGCGTACGGTGATGCTCGACTTTGCAAATAGTGTTTATCGGCCAGGTACTGAAATAGAAATGAACAATTCGTTGTTGAAGTTGGCTGATAGTATCGATGAGTCAAAAGTAGAGTTGGTATCGCGAACTAAAGTAGCAGAATGCTCGCCAAGTAAAACGCAACGAGAAATCGAATTCGGTTTTTCTGGACAAGGTAAAAATAATACTAGCATTATTGTCATTGATTCTGCTGCCACATATCTGCAGTTTGCAAATTATCTATTTCATGCAAACGCTTCCTACAAAAAACTAATAGAGACAAATCCAGAATATGTTGAGTTTACAATGTTGCCCACGTGTGAATGGATAGAATTCTGCCTAAATGAAGTTCTATCACCGGAGTCAATTGAAGAAGGTTTCGCAACTCACAAGATCGTCAAAAACACTCTTCCTAATCCGTTAGAAAGCTATATTAAAATTTGATTATGCCCGTCGTTACTATTCTTCCGCAAAGGAGTAAATCAAAATATCAAGAGCTAATGGCTACCCTTTATCAGGGGGTAGGCTTCATTAATACTGGGGGGTTTCAACATGATTTATGGGAAATTAGAATACCCAGCCATAATGATAAAAGAACAGTTTCTCTTGATTTTTCAATCTTTGATAGTGATATTTCGTCGCCGAAAAAGAACTATGATTTTGATAGCAATGGCGAAGTAATAACAAACAAAGAAATGGCAAAGTTGTATTTTTTACTGTCAGTTCGTAGTTTCAAGAATGCAAAAAATTACAAGAATAAGCTTCGTTTTCTACACCACATGTTTATATTTTTAAAGTCTGAGGATGCAGACGTATTAAATAGACATAACTTATCTCTCTTTCTAGCCTCTCTGTTGCGATTTAAAGCCACTGAAAAAGGTCTTATAAAAGTATTATCAGAGCCATCCTCGGTAGTAAGTATCAGGGCACTGAACCTGTTAGAGTTAGACAATAGAGTAAACGCTACAACAGCCTACTCGTTGCTTGATATGCCTGAAATAAAGGAGCTTCGGGACATCGAAAGTAAAGTGGTTGAGGAAGTTTTGAATGTTTCATTGCAAGATTACATAGACGGCAGTAGCTATAACTTTCTTGGATTGGAAATAGGGAGACACTACGTCGATTATTGCGCAGAGTTTTTTAAAAATGGATTTTGTTATTCCTACGCTACCAATAAAGCAATAGATGACAAATTTGTTCAAGATGTTGCGTTAAAATTTCGTTCTAGAGGTTTACTGACAAGAGCTGAAGAAGACATAACTATATTAACTAAACGCGTGAAGTCTACTGCGTTCGCGCTGTCTTGTCCGTTTTGCTACACAAAAGGCAAACTAAGCGATTCATTGGTTCCGCGAAATAGCTATTCCGGTATCGATAAAAGGATGATAATTCGGGAATTGCTCATTCCACGTTTTGAACAATATTATACGGAAGGTTACAAAAAATCAGCACCGCTCAATGACGCTTTAATTCGCGAGGTAATTGACGGTCTTAAGTTGACTAACACCGGTTACAATTTAGAGTTTATACGTTGTCTAATAGCAGAGTATATTTACTTTTCTGATGACAAAAGTAACTCTGAAGTTATTGTTGGAAATTTTGTAGAATCAATTGGTGAAGAGAAAGGTTTTTTTAATCATTCTGATTTCGTAAGCATATTAGAAAAAAATATAGCTATAATTTCAAACATGAAATTCGTTGAGATAGTCACATCCTTTCACTCAGATGAGCTTAATACTAATTCTGGGTTTGATCGTATGCGATTTGTCAAAAAAGTTGAATACTCGGCTATAGTTCAAATTTCTGCTATTTCTGGGTGGAGGGCCAGTGAGTTACTATTTCCAATTGAAGCAATTTCAATTTGCACAAATGATGATCTTTTGGACTCCACTTACTTGCCGTATAGATTCATGGTGAATTGGATAGTCCCCAAAAGTAACGGGAACACTAAACTGCAAAGGGAAGTCACACCAACTTTTTATATCTTATCACAATGTCTAGAATCTTTAACCAAAGACAAATCCTTAGTTGTAACAGGGACGCATAAACCAGCAATAGCAAATCAATTGTTAGATATTTCAACAATGAATTATCGTGTTTTAGCATGTTGGCAAGGATTTGTTAAATATTACCAAATATTCCAAGATTTAGACTTGCTCGATGAAATTGTAACAAGTGATTTTACTCCTACAGATATCCTGCTTACGAAAAAGAAATTTGATATAGATTACTTAGATGAATCAAAACTACTTCGATATAGAACAGTGCGAGACAAAGTTCGAAGAGAACTTCCATACTTATATGCTGCTGGAATCCTGAATATAAGAAAGCGCGGTAGTATAGGGAATCTAATGAAATATTATCAAGAGGGTTCACTGCAAACTGAAATTGTCGAAATATGGAATGAGAGGATTCCAAATGAACTCTTGAATTCAATCAGTGACTTTAACTTCAAAGATGAAAGTGAAGATAATAAACATGCTCGAGGAGAATTAACGAGAGCGTGTTTTCGTTACCTCATCGATGAAGTTGCCTATCCAACCCCGCATGCATTTAGGCATATCTTTGCAGAAGCTGTGCTACTGAGGTACACAACAGAGGTGGGCTCATTTATTAGATCCGCTTTCAAACATATGAATGGAAGCTTTTTTGAAAGGTATTTGAGGAACAAAACATCAAAAACTAATAACGACCTGGCTAAGCGAGTAGTGTTAAGTAGATTAGTAAAAGAGCATTTGGAATCTATTGTAAACGGTAAAAGAGCTTACGCTGGCAAGATGGATGTTTTCATGCGTCGCATTGCAAAACAAGTAGTTAAACTCCAGATAAATAATATGGAGGAATTTGCTCACGAATTTGCAGAAAAAGAGCTTGTTGATATTAAATCAAATCCATGGGGCTTTTGCATCCTCAAGCGCCATTCACAACACCTAGCAAAGTGCGTAGAACCAATTAGCAACTCACCTATGAGACATCTTGCAAAGCCTAGCCTGTGTCTGGGTTGCATTAATGGGTTACAAACATCTGATCACGCTGAGTGGATAATGATCAACGCGCAGAATGCAGTGGAAATGACAAAGCAACCTTTAGTACCCAATGTATTTAAGAAGGACAGTGAAAGAGTTATAAAAAATTCAATCAAGGTACTTCAGCATTTAAAAAATAATGAAAGGACAAATGTCTATGATGATTTTCTTTCACATTTAGAGTCTGTAAAAGAGGAAAAGGAAGAATGAAATTACAAAGTTTATTAAAGAGGCAACAAGAGAAGAAAGAAAAAATATTTCCTCCCCAATATCCTGATTGGGTTTCAAGTTCAAACTCATCAAAAAATGCCTATGATGCTATTAACAGTATATTCCATAATAAAAAAGAGTACATAGCGCGTCATTTCAAAAAGTCCGATTTTAAAACTAAAAAGCATTTCCAAATTCAGAGAAGCGAGGTTGCCGCTATGATTGGAATTAAAGTTCAGCCACTTTTTAATTTAAATAATTACTCTAAAAAACTCGAGAATTATCGAACTAGTAGAAATAATGAACTTTTTAAAATTTTCGAAATAAAGTTTAACCCTGCAACAAACCCATCTGTTAAAAATAGAAAAAGAGCGACTCTAATCGATGAATTAAAAGCTTCCAAAGCTGAAGTAAGAAATCTAAAAGAAAAACTGGCCAGAGAACAATTCAACCTATTAGTCCGTAAACTACCTCTCGATGTTAAGAAAAAACTAAAGATTTAACGTAGAAACATATCAGTGAAGTGCGTTGAGACTATTTTAGTGCTCTCTGTTTTGACTAAGATAAACTGCGATGTGTGAATCAAAAACTTAATAACAAAGTGGGGCGGCTATAAACGAAGAGTCAAAATACGCAATTTTTTGCTTTTAGGTGTTGACTACTGGCTTGGCTTCGAATATTTTTTTATAAGGGTTAGCGAGCCCTTTTTGCCCAAAAAGAAGCCAGTGCACCGCTGCAGTAACTTGTTTCACCTTATATTCATTTTTAATTACTTTATTTGTGAGTTGGGCCGCAGATGAGGAGAAGTTAAAAATGTTAATTGACGCTCACTATCCTACCGCACGTGTTCATACATTACATGCAAAGAACATTCGAAAAAACTTGAAACAGTCGCTGGGGCGATCACGAGTTGTTGTTTCGTATATTAATAATTGTCTTAACTGGAAAGATTTACAATCTGCAGATGAGCAATCATATCGAGAGCAACAAGCATCGAATTCTTTGTACTTTCTTCCGTCGAACGACGTAGAAAAATTCATTAACCTGATAACAAAATATCGCAGCGTTTTTGAGTGTAAACAGCTTAGTTATCATCAGCAACTTTCCAACAGTTTAGTCAGCCTTATTCTCAACAACGATGCCAGTGCGATAGAGCATCAGCAGATATATAAGGTTTTAGAGCATGTAGAAAACGTTGGCTGCAGCGCTAATAGCCTAATTGAAGCAGTCCTCTTTGCTGATAATTCAGCAAGCAAAGTAGTACATCTTCATTCCGAAAATATTGCATCTTCAACACGACCAAAAACTATCAATACTCATCTAGTACATAACATGTATCAACAAAGTATTTACGCTTATTTTTATTTTGATCAACGACAGGTATGCATTAATATTCGAGAATGGGACTGCGAACTCTTCATTCCAAACTCTACTAAAAAAGTCGTCAATAAACGATGGTTTGGTAATTTTAGTTTAGGCTACCTAAACATGATCGCCGGTCAATTTATGACCCTCGGATATATTCCTGCCTTCGAAATACATAAAATACAAAACGTTAAGATACTCGATGCTAATCGTGAATTTGACGACAACAATCATCCTAAGCATGGAATTTACAAGTTGATGGGGGAACTGATTCATCAGCAAAATGCGAAACTGGTCCGAAGTTGCTATAGCGATGATTTGGTCTTAAGAATCGACTATGTATAGTGTAAAAAAGCTATAAAGATTTGAGCTGGCAAATAAGGATACATAAAAGTGCATAACTACGTGCTTGTAGCAAGGAAAACAGTCTGCAGCGGCTCAAGCAGTTAAAAGTTAAGGGGCAACATTAAACGAATATCATTTATTAATGAATGGGCGAAGTCGGAAAAATTCTGTTCTTTAGTGTCTGAAATACTTCGACAAAAGCACAATTTAACTGGGAGTATAGCTAAATGACCGCGCCTTAATTCTTCGGAGCAATCTAGCTGCTTATTAGGATCGATATATAATGAAAATAGAGTTGATAGGTAAAGATTGTAATTATTATGAATTATAAAAATAAGTTACGCGAACAAGTTGGCATGTCACTGAATGATAATGAACTGCACACTCAGATTAAAAAGGGGCTACCTTTCTCAAATTTTTATCGTGTGGTTGAGGTTACGGGTATCAGTGAGCGGGAACTAGCAAATTGTCTAGCTCTTTCGAAGTCACAATTGAATCGTCGAAAAATGAGCGGATATTTGAGACATTGTGAAAGCGATCGCCTGTTTAGTGTTATAGAGGTACTTGCCATGTGTGTGGAATATTTCGATGAGAATGAATGTCAGGCATTACAATGGATGCGTTCGAAAACAAAGGGGCTTGGATATAGAAGACCAATTGAGCTAATGGACACAAATGCGGGCTGTGAGATTATCTCCAATTTAATAATGAGAATCGCTCATGGTATTTTTGCTTGATTGATAAGGTTTGTACGAGCATGAAAGTCTACGTGTATCAAAACATTTCTTTTGCTGGTGCAAACTACAACCGATTGATATTGGAGGTCAATAATTTAGGGCTTACGGTCTAGTCTTTCACATTAAGTAACGATAAAGTTTAGTCACAACTTTCAGTTGAAATACCCGCGAATGAATTTAACAAAACGGCTGTTGATTGGTGTAAGAAACGTAATCTCAAACTGTACTAGCTCCACAACTAATCTTTCATTTCTATGATTGGGTTTAGGTCTTAATGCTTCGTCCCATGCACGTTGTTCTGCGTTGACGGCACGGTAGCACTTCAATCCACCATTTCTTTTTATCTCTCGGCTGATTGTTAATGGCGCTCTAGACAAACGTCTGGCAATTTCTCGAATGGATTGATTGCTGACTAAGCAGCGTGATACTTCTTCTCATTCATCAAGCGAGAAAGGCTGTGGGTGCCTTTTTTGCTCTGGCGGGCGTTACCCTCCCGTTTGGTAGATGGTGGGCATAATCGAAGAATGATAGCGGTCAAACATTCTGGCGATATCATGCAACGAGTCGCCCTTTTTATATCCTTCCCATATAAGTGCTTTTTGTTCAGGTGAATAATAGATGCGTTTTCTTTGTTTCGTGGCAACGTTCCTCCCTAAATAAGGATAGCGTTGCATTCACCAATTGAACTCATTGTCTTAAGCCGAACTTTGCAAATGTGCCAATTGCTGTCACTCAGGCTTCAAGCTTTAACGGCGGCTGTGTACGCAGGCCGTGTGAAAACTCATATTTATGGTTGCTGTTTTAAATTGAATAATACAGTAATTCTGAGGCCACTATCGTTTTTGAATGAGTGTTTACACAACTCTCATGTCTTCATTGCAGATATGAGACCGCTAACGCCCATGATATTCA